>CANQMD010000048.1 GCA_947624885.1 uncultured Clostridia bacterium | reverse complement strand
GGGTATGACCTTCAGCTTGAGCCCGAACGCTATGTTGCCGAATACGTTGAGGTGGGGGAAGAGCGCGTAACGCTGAAAGACGGTGTTGAGCGGGCGCTCATGCGGGGGCGTGTTGGTGATGTCCTTGCCGTTGAAAATGATCTGCCCTTCGGTGGGCATCTCAAAACCCGCGATCATGCGCAATGTGGTGGACTTTCCGCAACCCGAAGGACCGAGCAGGGTCACAAATTCGCCTCGTTTGATGGTGAGGCTTGCGTTTTTGACGGCGTACTTTCCGTCGTAGATCTTTGAAACGTTTCTGAGTTCGATGATGTTGTCGACAGCCACTTTCTGTACCATAATACAGCCCTCGCTATTTTTATTTTTCCGCTTGCTTTGGCGATTGTCATGAGTGCGACGATTTTGCGTTGTTGTTGCAATATCAAGAGTTTAACATGTGAAAATTGTGCGATCAAATGTCGAATGTGAAAATATGTTGTGTAGATCAGAAGGTCGGGGGAGAGGCGATCCAGATCAGAACGGCCTTTTCTGACGTTCTGTTTTCGATGCGGTGCACGCGCTCGGACGAGAAATAAAACACCTCGCCCTTTTTGACGCAGTACGCCGCCTGACCGATGTGTAACATGACGCTGCCGTGGAGCACATAGCCGAACTCCTCGCCCTCGTGGGGAATGTCCTCCTCAAGCGAGGTGTGAGGCTCAAGCGTCACGCGGATAGGCTCCATCTCGTTTTTCTGGGCGTTGGGAACAAGCCACTCGATGACGTAATGGTCGGTGGATTTTTCGATGAAATCCTTGTCGGAAAAAACGACTTTGCTCTCCTTTTCGTCGCTGAAAAACTCCGCGGGGGTGGTGCCCAAGGCGTTGAGAATGTCCTCAAGCGTCGCGATCGAGGGCGAGGTCAACTCGTTTTCAAGCTGAGAAATGTAGCCCTTGGTGAGCTCGCAACGGTCGGCAAGTTCCTCCTGAGTGAGATTGTTTTTCAGGCGCAGTCGCTTGATTTTGACGCCTAACTCCATATGTCCCTCCTGACGCGAATATTATCCTTTTGGTTTAATAGGGCTAAACTTTTGGGGAAGTTTAGCCAAAATTTATCAAAAGTTTAAAGCGTTTCGCAATTTTAATCAAAAAGTTTATAATTGCTAAACAAACGCGTCGGATAGCATTATACATAAGGCGTATATGGTTGTCAACCGTTTTGAGGGGTGTTTTCGACAAAATGTGAAGTTTTTTTCAGATGGGGCTCAATTGCCCCATAAAATTCGTTCCACTAACGTGATGCTCTTTGGCAATGCAACGTTGTTACTCGTTTTATGGGGATCCCGTTGGGCAGCTTGAGTGGAAAAGTTGAATATCCTGCTTCGCTCCGGGGGATTCTTCGACAAACTCAGAATGACAAGTGAAACAATTATTTTGGTAATGCGGAAGTTGGCAATAAAGTTGCCGCGCAGGATTTGGGCACATGCGATCAAAGCAAAAACGCGAGGGAAGGCAAGTATTTGCCGAACTCGCGTTTTTTATTTGGAGTGCAGGGGGCAAAGACCCTTGCCGAGGTGCAGGGCGAGTAGCCCTGCGCGGATGATCGTATTCAATCTTCGGCGTATTGCTCCACAAGAATGCCCGCTTCGGAGAAGAGTTGCATGGAAAATTCGTCGGGGTAAGGATATTTGTAGACAACTCGCTTTATGCCGCTGTTGATGATGAGGCGGGTGCAGATGGTGCAGGGCTGGTGAGTGCAATAGAGCGTCGCCCCCTCCACGGATACGCCGAGTTTTGCCGCTTGACAGATCGCGTTTTGCTCCGCGTGTACGGCGTAGCACATCTCCGCTCTGGTGCCACTGGCGATGCCGAGCCTGTCGCGCATGCAATAGCCTTTTTCGCGGCAGGTGGTGATGCCTGCGGGCGCTCCGTTGTAGCCCGTCGTCAATATGCGCTTGTCTTTGACGATGAGTGCGCCGATGGCTCTGCCTTGCCTTGCGCAGCTGGTCCATCCCGACACAAACTCTGCCATTTCCATAAACCTTTTGTCCCACTTGTCCACTGAAAATCCCTTCCTATTGTTATTGATATTTATATGCTAACATAAAATATAACAATATTCAACACCGCCGCTGAAATTGTAGGCAAAAATTTCAAAAAAACTTTACATAATTTATTGACATTTGGCAGTGCAAGTATTAAACTGTTAGCAGTCAAGCACAAAGAGTGCTAAAACACAAAAATCAAAAAACGGAGGCATAAAGTATGACAATCAAACCTTTGTTTGACAAGGTAGTCATCAAGGCAATCGAAGCAAGCGAACGCACGGCGAGCGGAATCGTGCTGCCGGGCGCGGCGAAAGAAAGACCTCAACTTGCGACCGTACTTGCGGTGGGTCCCGGCGGCGAGCTGGACGGCAAGGAGATCAAGATGGTCGTGAAAGAGGGCGATACCGTGCTGTATAGCAAGTATTCGGGAAGCGAATTCAAACTTGACGGCGAGGAAGTCGTCATTGTGCGCCAATCGGACATTTTGGCGATCGTGGAATAAGATAAGGAGGCATCATTATGGCAAAACAATTCAAATACGGCGACGACGCAAGAAAAGCGCTTGAAGCGGGCGTTGACGCGCTGGCAAATACTGTGAAGATCACCCTTGGTCCCAAGGGAAGAAACGTTGTGTTGGACAAGCCCTACGGCGCTCCGCTCATCACCAACGACGGCGTGACCATAGCGAAGGATATCGTGCTGGAGGACGCGTTTGAAAATATGGGCGCTCAGATCATCCGCGAGGTCGCGACAAAGACAAACGACGTTGCGGGCGACGGCACCACCACCGCGTCGGTGCTTGCGCAGGCGATCGTCAAGGAAGGACTGAAAAACGTCGCCGCGGGCGCTAACCCCATCGAACTGAAAAAGGGCATCATGATCGCTTCGGAAGCGGCGGTGGAAGAACTCAAAAAGATAAGCAAGGAAGTTGAGGATAAGACCGCTATCGCGCAAGTAGCGTCAATTTCCGCGGGCGATGAAAGCGTGGGCAAACTCATCTCCGACGCGATGGAAAAGGTGGGTAAGGACGGCGTGATCACCATCGAAGAGGGCAAGGCAATGACCACCGAACTCAACGTTGTTGAAGGTATGCAATTTGACCGCGGATATGTGTCGCCGTATCTTGCGACTAACCCCGAAAAAATGACCGCTGAACTTGATAACCCCGTGATCCTCATCACGGATAAAAAGATAAGCAATGTTCAGGAAATTCTGCCGCTGCTTGAGCAGGTGCTCAAAAACGGGCTGAAATTGCTCATCATATCCGACGACATCGAGGGCGAGGCGCTGACAACGATCATCGTCAACAAGCTGAAAGGCGTGTTTAACGTCGTGGCTGTCAAGGCTCCCGGCTTTGGCGACAGACGTAAGGCGTATTTGGAAGATATCGCCATCCTCACGGGCGGAACATATATCTCAACAGATCTCGGCTATGAACTGAAGGACGTTACGCTTGGCATGCTTGGCAGAGCAAAGTCCGTGAAAGTGGACAAGGACAACACCACCATCGTCGGCGGCGCGGGCGATCCCGCGGATATAAGCGCGAGAGTTGCGTCACTGCGCGCACAACTTGCGGCAACTTCGTCCGACTACGACAAGGAAAAACTGAACGAGCGCATTGCAAAACTCGCGGGCGGCGTGGCAGTGATCGGCGTTGGCGCGGCGACGGAAGTCGAGATGAAAGAGAAGAAACTCCGCATTGAGGACGCTCTCAACGCGACTCGCGCGGCTGTGGAAGAGGGCATCGTCCCCGGCGGCGGATCCGCTCTGCTGATGATCATCCCCGCTGTCAAAAAGGCGTGCGCAAAACTCGAGGGCGACGAACTTACGGGCGCAAAAATCGTGATCAAGTCGCTTGAAGCGCCCGTCAGACAGATCGCGGCGAACGCGGGCATAGACGGAGGCATTGTGGCAAACACCATCCTCACCTCCAAAAAGGCGAACTACGGCTACGACGCGGCGCACGACGCATACTGCGATATGGTCAAAGCGGGCATTCTCGACCCGACAAAGGTTACGAGAAGCGCTTTGCAAAACGCGGCTTCTGTCGCCAGCACACTGCTCACCACGGAGTGCCTCGTCACCGACATCAAGGAGGCTGCTCCCACGACACCCGCAGGAGGAATGTCCGGCGATATGTATTGATGATATTTGTGGACCCCGCGCCCACACCTCGGCAAGGGATTTCGTCCCCTGCACTCCAAGTAAAAAAGCGCAAACTCGGCTCTTACATCGCCAAGTTTGCGCTTTTTGATTTGTATTGAAGTGTTCAAACTCCTGCGGGAAAGCGCGATCTTTGCGTTCGCATAGTCTGAGTAAACTTTTTCAAAGGCGGGCACTCTATCCAAGCGAATACCTAGAAAATTCTCATTTCTCAAATTCAAAGGTCGTCATTTATCAGATCTTCCAAGGATATATTGAACAGCTTGCCCAATTTTCGAAGCATATCCACATTAGGCTCGGTGCGACCTTGCTCCCAATTTGCGTAGCAGTTCTCCACCACATGAAGATGTAGGGCGACCTGTTTTTGCGTCAACCCCACAGCTTGTCTTGCCATTTTCAGATTATGACAGAATTTTTTATCCATAAGAAAATACTATGTCAAACTACACAAATTGTCTTGATAATAGATATTTTGTGTAGTTATAATAAATTTATATTCGGGCGATATGTCCGAAATTCATTATAAGGAGCGACAAAAGGATGAAAAAAGATTTATGTTCATCGCGTGCGTATTGCTGATGACTTTGCTGTGCGCATGCATATTTGCGGCGTGCGACGGCACTCCCGACGGCAAAAATGAACAGCCTGAGGACCCGACTGTTTTCACCGTGACGTTCGATCTCGGCGACTATGACGGCGAGGGTAAGGTGCCAGATCCCGCGACTGCAGAGAAGGACGGCAAACTGTCCCTCCCCACGGAGGACAAACTTCCTGCATGGGAAGGGCATACCTTTGAGGGTTGGAAATTAGGCGGCGAGGGCGACCTGCTTGCGGGCGGCGCAGAAATAACCGTGACTGCGGACGCGAAGTATGTTGCGGAGTGGAAACGCGCATATGAAAAGGGAAGTATCTATGAAGTTGTGCCCGAAGAAGAGCTAAAACACATAATCGGTTATGTCTACACGATGGGCAAGAAGGAAGGATAAGAGGCGTCTTTCATGCTGCCGTATTTTCATGAAGGTATGCAGGGTGACGGCGAAGTCCCCTTGTTGGGCTATATTACTATAGAGTATTATTCGACAGGAGGCGATGGAATGGGCGCTACTGTTTATTTGTTTGACAGCGAAAAAAATGCCGAGGCATATCGTGATTTTTGGGTGGATTACGAACCGGAAACATATGAAAATGCGATGAAAGTCGTCGGCAACAGAGTATATATGGCTTACGAAGGTGGTGAAGAGTGGTATGACCTTTACGTGAATACCATTCTCAAATGCGAGATCCCGCAGTCATTGTCCGAAACTCGCCTCGACTATATGCTGGATTCCGTCACGCATGGCGCATATGTAAGCATAACATATATGAACGTCAGTACAAACTTTATTGACCCGTATAACAGCGACGCGACCCCTGAGAGCGGCGAATCTTTCGATCATCATTTGTCGGCAAGCGAGGACGACAGCGCGACAAATAAGTATGTATATTGCACAGCTATGGAAGCAAACGACCCAAACAACGAGAGATTCGGCAATTTGGAAAGCAAAATAAACAAAAACGGCGACGAAGGCAGTTATGTTGATAAAGAACGCGAGGAAGGCTTTGTTTTCTTCAGATATATTGAAAAACAGGCTTAAAAAGGAAAAACGACGTATCAAAACGCTCAAGCGAGTCGGAGCATACTTTTGATAAACTCACTCAAGCCGAGTGAATACAAAAACACTGCAGGACAATTGTTTATTGTCAGGTATCAAAAATCAGCCGAGTTTTGCAAATGCGAAGCTCGGCGATTTATCATACGTTCAGATCTTATCCATAAGCGCCTGTCGGGACAGGACAAGTTGGACGACGGCGTAGCGGAGAGAGGAAAGGGCGGCCGCGTCGCCGCCGTTTAATGTAAGGTTGTCTATGAGGGCGAGCGCGACCATGTGCGCGAGTTTGATCTCGGCGGTCTTTGAAGAGATGACATCGGGCGTATTTTGACCGTAAACGCTTTTTATATCCTCGATTTGCTGTCGTAAAATGCTTGTTTTGACTTTTACATCTGCAAGCGGCATCTGTTTTGCATTGAGTTTGTCGGCGCATTCCGTGAGCGTGGAAAAGGCGATATCGTAATATTCGAGAGCGGCGAGCGACGCGTTTTTTTCCTCTTTGTCAGCCCATTTCAGCTCGCTTTTTTTGATGTCCATCTGCTTGACGTATGTGCCGGCGATACCACTCGATACGCTCTCGGCGTTAGCCTTGGACGAGTACGCCGCGTACACGAGTTCATAGTTTCCCGCGCCGAGTATATAGCCCGCGCCGCCGCGGTTTTTCACCAGTTCCGCCGAACTGCGCGCGAGCGCGACATCATTGTAAGGGCCGGAACAGACAAAATAGACGCTCTCGCTCTTTACGCCTTCAAACATCATTGTGCCGATAAAGCCTTGACCGGACAGCATGAGGCATAACCCCAACGTCAGCATCACGCACATTATCACCGCGCATACACAAAGTATGTTGCCATTGTCCTTCACGCGCATACACAAATCTTATGCGCCGCCGTCAGTAAAAATAACTTGCCTTTATAAGTTGTTTAGTATATAATCTTGAGTATGGCATACACATCTCTTTATCGAAGATATCGCCCGGACTCCTTTGAGAGCGTGATCGGGCAGGATCATATTGTGCGCACGCTGAAAAATCAGCTGGCTTCCGGCAATGTGGGGCATGCGTACATCTTTACGGGCACGAGAGGCACGGGAAAAACTTCCGTCGCCAAAATTTTTGCGCGGGCGGTGAATTGCCTCCACCCCGTCGACGGCTCGCCTTGCGGCAAGTGCGAGTGCTGCGTGGAACTGGCACGTCCGAATAACTTCGATATCGTCGAAATGGACGCGGCTTCAAACAACCGCGTGGAGGATATGCGCGAACTTATCGATAAGATCGGATTTGCGCCTACGGTGGGGAAGTTTAAGGTGTATATTATCGACGAAGTGCACATGCTGTCCGCCGCGGCGTTCAACGCGCTGCTGAAAACGCTGGAGGAGCCTCCCGCGCACGCAATATTTGTGCTTGCCACTACGGAAATACACAAGATCCCCGCGACTATCCTGTCGAGATGTTTGAGATTTGACTTCAGGCTGGTGCCCGCAAAACTCATCGCCGAACGCATAAGATTTATCTTTGACGACATCGGCGTGAAATATCAGAGCGAGGCGGTGGACCTCATCGCGGCGGCGGGCAACGGGAGCGTGCGCGACGCGCTGTCGCTTGCCGATATGTGCGTGAGTTACTGCGACGGCAATATTGACTATAACGGCGTGATCGCAGTGCTTGGAGCGTCAGACCCCAATAAGCTGAGAGAACTGGCGACGCATATCGCCGACGGCAATGTGGACGGGGCGTTGCGCCTCGTGGCGGAGATGTGCGATCTGGGCAAGAACGTGGCGCTGCTTGCAAACGACCTTGCGACGCTGTTTCGCAACACGCTGTATATCAAACACTGCGAGGGCGCGGCGAAAGAATTGCTGTCGCTGCCGGAAAACGTGTTTGAAGGGCTGAAACAACTTGCGCAAAAATATACCGCCCAACGCTGCCTTGGCATAATGAGGATATTCTCAAAGCTGGAGGGGGAGTTGAGATACTCCTCTCAGCGGAGGATATTGTTTGAGGCCGCGGTGGTGCAGGCGTGCTACGGCGACGAAGAGTCGAAAACGGAGGAACTCGCCGCAAGAGTGACGCGGATCGAAAGGGCGCTCGCGGCGCTGCGAAAATCGGGTTTTAAGCCGACACCTGCTATTATGGACGCGAAGCAGGTGTGGATCCATGTAGCGTCCAGACTCAACGCGAAAGGATTTGCGTTGTTGGCAAGCTGTTTCAGGGATTGCAAGATGGAAATGTCGGACAGCGAATTTGTCATTTGCATACCGGACGCGGCAACCAAAAAAATGATAGAAACAAAATCCAATGTCGACGCTTTGAAGGCCGCGGCGGCGGACACCCCCGAAATGGGCGGTCGCACGTTGTCGTTCAGAGAAGAACAGCAGGTTTCAAAGGATATCGCGCTGCCGTATGTGCAGGATATGTTCGGCAAATATTTGGACGTAAAATGACAAAACAAGCGTTTTAAAGTGCAAAAATAAGCATATAAAACATCTATTGTGAAATTCAGGAGGTAACAAACTATGGCATATGGCGGATATGGCGGCGGCTTTGGCGGCGGAAATATCAATCAACTGATGAAACAGGCGCAGGCGATGCAACGCAAGATCCAGGAAGCAAAAGAGCAGATCGCCGAGAGCGAAGTGACAGGCAGCGCGGGCGGCGGTATGGTGGAGATCACCATCACGGGAGATAAGCGCCCGGTGTCCGTGTCGATCGCGCCCGAAGCGGTGGATCCGGAGGATGTGGAAATGCTGGAGGATATGATCGTTGCGGCGCTGAATGACGCGACTAAAAAGGCGGACGATCTGGCAAACGAGATCCTCGGACCGCTTGGCGCAAGCGGGTTGTTGTGATATGAAATACGTCGAGCCGCTTGCAAGATTGATCGCGCAACTCAGCAAATTGCCTTCCGTGGGTGAAAAAACTGCGGCAAGATACGCTTACGCAATTTTGAACTCCCCCCAAGAGGAGGTGGAGGAACTTGTTGACGCGATAAGGTGCGTGAAAAGTGAGGTGCACTTTTGCAAAATCTGCGGAAATTACACCGAAAACGAAATTTGCGACATCTGCGCCACCCGCGATAAAAGCGTGATCTGCGTTGTGAAAGAGCAGCGCGATATCGTCGCGTTGGAAAAAGTGAAGGATTTTAAGGGTGTGTACCACGTCCTTGGAGGCGTGATATCTCCGCTGGAACACGTCGGCCCAAACGACATCAGGATCAAGGAACTGCTGGATAGGCTGGACGGCGTGGAAGAGGTGATCCTGGCGACCAATCCCGACGTGGAAGGCGAGGCGACGGCGATGTATATCGCAAGACTTGTCAAACCGTTGGGCATCAAGTGCACGCGCATAGCCAGAGGCCTGCCCGAAGGCAGCCTCATCGAGTACGCCGACGAAAGCACTCTGTCGCGCGCGTTGTCGTCAAGAATAGAACTGTGACGGGACTCACATCAAAGCGCTCTCCGAAAATGGAGGGCGTTTTTATGTGCGCAAATTCGCATATGGGAGAAGCGTAAGAGGAGAAAATTCGGCAAAAAATGAAGAAAAAGGGCGAAATAAATTCGCCCAAGTTTGTTTGCGTTGAGGGTTGAACTTAATATCATACAAAATTTCAAAAATGCAAGATTTTATGACGCGGAATTTTATAGATTTGCGATCTATTCGGGTTGAGCCATTTGAGAGATAAAACAATTTTACGCGGCACAGAATAAGACGGTCTGAAACGCGCTGAAGGTAAAGAGCAGTTCGTGTTGAGCGCTACAGGTGGGGAAGGCGGGAAAATTTGCTAAAGCGGCGGGTCTGACAAAAACGCTGACAAAATGTAGGCCGCCATAAAGGCGGCTTTGTCGGAAGTGATAATGCTTGCACGCCAATGTCGTTGTGTGCAGAGGCGTGTACCTAGGCGGTTTTGTTCGATTTTTGAGGATTTTTGAACATTTTTGACGAAAATTGTCCGTTTATTAAACATATTTTAGTTCATAAATTGGGCATTGTCAAGATTTCTTGACCGATTTTTGCACATAATTTTAAATGAAGCTATAGTTATGGTATGGAAAATCTGAAAAAATTGAGAAGGGAAAGGAATCTGTCGCAGGCACAGCTTGCGGATATGCTGGGGATCGCCAGAACGTCGTATACGCGCTATGAGAGCGGCGCTGGCGAGATGAACTACCGCTTGCTGGTGAGGCTGGCGGATACGCTGGAAACCTCCGTGGACGTGCTGCTGGACAGGCATAACGCCGAGATGTTTGACGACGCAAGGGTGGAAGTGCCCGAAATTATGCAGGTGTATCGGGCGCTGTCCCCGCATGACAGGGATAAACTTGTGGCGTACGGGAAAGGGCTGCTGGCGGCAAGAGAGGATAGACATTGACGCGCGGGCTGTCGCCCGCTTGTTGAGCAAGGTCGCTCAGACTAGGCTTTGGGCGGAGGATAGGGAACAGGCGTTGTCACTCGGACTAGGTTAATGAATGACCCACCCTCGCCTCACGGCGTTCCCCGCCCTCCCCGAACAGGTAGACTGTTTGTGCTCTGCGCACAAACTCCTTATTAACGTTACGTCGCGGCAGGGTCGGGGAAGAGCTGCGCTCGCTCACCGCGTTACGTCGTGTAAGCTAACGTTTGCAATTATGCCACTTGTTCGGGCGGAATAAATCAGAAGCCCCGCCCTCACTGCGTACTTTTATCTATCCCGCTTGCTCCGCGATGGCGCTCGGACACGGCAGAGTACTTGTATAGCAACGCTCGGACAGGAGTTGTAGTAATTGCGTGGACTAGGTGAATATCGTATTTACGTCAGGGGACGGGGCTCAATTACCCCATAAAATTCGTGATACAAGTGAATTACTCTTTGATAGCGTCACGTCGTCACTCATTTCTACTGGGACCCCGAATTCCTCAGACAAACGCTGGGTTTAGTTTCAAGCGGTGTTCCCCCGTCCCCGAACGAAAATATACGGGCTGGGTGCGAGAACAGGGGGCTGGCAATCCCCTCCGGCACCTGAAGGTGCCAGCTCCC
>CANQMD010000047.1 GCA_947624885.1 uncultured Clostridia bacterium | reverse complement strand
ATTCTCCCCTGTCATTCTGAGCGCAGTCGAAGAATCCCCTTGTCTGGGCCTCACTCATATTTACTGTCATTCTGAGCGTAGTCGAAGAATCCCCTTATAATATCACCCAAGATAATACCTTGTAATTTGTGGAATAAATCGTCGCGCATGCAAAGTGCGCTTGTGTTCAGAAATAAGGGCGCTTCCGCGCTATTCATTCAAATATTGCCTTTTTTACAACTTCAAACAATAAAATATGTAATGTTTTTTAGTGTGGCGTAATTGTCCAAACAAAAATACAGCGTTGCAGAATTTGCTGACAACGCCGCGTTCATTATGTTTCGGAGTTTTCAATACGTTTCGCTTTTTGAGTTTGCAAATTTCAAAGCGGCAAAACGCGCTTGTTTTTGTAGGTGCAAAAGGTGATCTGATAGCCGCCGTCGTCGATCGGAGGCTCGTCGCAGGACAATTCCCAATCTTTATCTGCGTCCAGATCGTCCAAAAACACGGTTGCGCCGCCGTCCGCGTTCACTTTTGTGACAATGGCTTCGCTGCAGTGCGGCAGCATTGTGTGGTACATCATTGCGCCGCCTATCACAAACACGTCGTCGGGCGCATATCCCGCGACGATCTTTGCCAACTCTTCTATCGAACGCGCGAGGATATAATTTTTTGCTTTTGCGTCCTCGTCGCTGCCTTGTGGGTAGAGCACGACGTTTTCTCTCCCTTTTAGCGGCATTCCGCCCGGAAGCGATAGAAGGGTGTTGTAGCCCATCAGCACTGTTTTTCCGCGCGTGTAACTCACAAAATGGCGCATATCCGCTTTGAGGTCAAACAGCAGGCCGTTGTTTTTGCCGATGCCCCAATTTTTGTCCACCGCGACGATAAGTTTCATATTGCGACCTCAATTTTCTTTTCGAGTTTGGTATATTGATAGTTTTCAAGTTCGAAGTCGGCAAGCGTGAAGTCGTAAAAGTTTTTGATTTCGGGATTCATTTTGAAAGTCGGCGCGGGGTAGGGCGTATTCTGCAAAATTTCCTCCACAATGGCGATGTGCCTATCGTAGATATGCGCGTCGCTTATGACGTGCACAAGTTCGCCCGCCTCAAGCCCGCACACTTGCGCAAGCATATGCACCAGCACCGCGTATTGCACAACGTTCCAATTGTTGGCGGTCAGGGTGTCCTGACTGCGCTGATTGAGGATGGCGTTCAGCTTTTTGCCCGTGACGTTGAAAGTCATGGAGTATGCGCAGGGATAAAGGTGCATCTCGTGCAGATCCGCAAAGTTGTAAATGTTGGTCATGATGCGGCGGGATTGCGGATTGTTTTTGAGGTCGAAGATCACCCTGTCAACTTGATCGAATTCGCCCTCCGGGTAGATGTGTTTGATGCCCAGTTGATAGCCGTACGCCTTGCCGATAGACCCGTTTTCATCCGCCCAGCTGTCCCAGATATGCGATCCGAGTTCGTGCACGTTGTTGGATTTTTTCTGCCATATCCACAGCAGTTCGTCGATTGCCGACTTGAACGCCGTTCGCCTCAACGTGATGATGGGGAACTCCTTGCTCAGATCGTAGCGGTTGACAACGCCGAATTTTTTGATCGTGTGCGCGGGCGTGCCGTCCTCCCATCTTGGACGGACGGGCAAACCTTCGTCCGAAACGCCGTTGTCGATGATATCGCGGCAGGTGGCGATGAAAATTTTGTCTGCAATGCTCATAGATACCTCTTGAATACAATTTGGCGCGTTATCCGCGCATTTTGGCAGGATAAAGCGCCTGTTTTGATGTTGTCAGTCCTTGATCACAAGTTGGCTGTTGAGTTGTTTGACCATATCGCTGTCCAGCTTGATCTCCTTCCTGTCGTAGGTGATGATGCCGTTGATCTCCTCTTCAACGTCGCTGACTTGGGTGTAAACCGTGGCGCTCAAGCCCTTTGCAACGTTGGGGATAATGCGCTTTTCATAAAGCTTTTTGAAGGCGGCGTTGAGTTTGTCCTTGTTTTTGTAGATGCGATATCCAAACGATTTCTTTGGCGAGAACACGTGACCGTCAATTTTGCAGGAGTAGCCGCCAAACTCCGACAAAACTCTGCAACGTTTTTCAAAACGCGGCACAGTGATGGGGCGGAAGTAGATGTGTTGCGACTTGGTGTCCGAGGTGTTTTTGCCCTGATCGTTCCAGCCCGAAACGCTGTCGATGAGGCGGGTGGGATCCGTCTGTTTCATATGGTTGGTGATGCGCACGCTGTCAAACTGTCCCCATCCCTCGTTGAACGGGACCCAGCAGCAAAGGCTGACGCAGTTTTTGAGGTAGTCCATTGTGATGTCAACTTCTCTTTCAAACTCATCGCGACCCTCCTTGTCTGCGCGGGCAAGTTTTTTGTAGGCGCGTTCGTTGTCGTCCTTGATGTGGATGCCCACAAACGCAAGCACTCCGATATAAAGCATATTGTATTTTGTGCCGCCCGTCACCATATCCTGCCACACGAGGATGCCCTCCTTGTCGCAGTGATAGTACCACCTGAGCGGCTCGATCTTGATGTGCTTTCTTATCATGTTGAAGCCCATGCTTTTGACAAGTTTCACGTCAAATTCAAGCGCCCTGTTTTCGGGAGGGGTGAGCATACCGTCCGACCAGTAGCCCTGATCCAGCACGCCGCTCATGAAGTACGGCTTGTTGTTGAGCGCCATGCGTTTGAAGCCTTTGCTGTCAGTGACAAAGCTGAACTTGCGCATGCCGAAGTAGGATCTTACGATGTCGTCGCCTATCTTGAACGCCAAACCGTACAGCTTTGGATTTTCGGGGCACCAAAGTTCGTAGTTTTCCATCGGGATGGAGATCTCGTCGCCATTGCAGATATGCGCGGACAGTTGCGTATTGCTGTCGATATTGTCAAGCACGATCACCTCGACGGGGAGGGTGGGATCGCTCTTTTTGAACTTGAGGTTGACGCAGTTGTTGTCGATATCGGGGATGATCGTTACGTCTTTGAGGTACGCTTCGGGCACGCTTTCAAGCCACACGCTCTGCCATATCCCCGATTGGGGAGTGTACCAAATGCCGCCGCGCTTGATCGCCTGTTTCGCGTGAGTGTGGTAGCTTGTGTCGGACGGGTCGGTCACCTCGACTTCTATGACGTTTGTCCCCGGCCTGATAAGGTCGGTGATCTCAAATGTGAAAGGCATATATCCGCCGCTGTGCTCGCCGACTACGCCGCCGTTCAGCGTAACTTTGCACCAAAAGTCCACAGCGCCGAAATTTATGAACGTGTGCGCTTTGATGAAACCTTCGGGCACGTTGAATTCACGCTTGTAGTACAATTTGTCGTCCGGAGTCACGCATGTCCCCTCGTCGAGGCCGCTGAGCAAACTTTCGGGAGAGTAGGGCACAAGGATCTTGCCCTGATACTCGCCAGAAAAAGATTCGCTCTTTCTCAAGATCGCATAGTTCCACTTGCCGTTGAGCGTGAGGTAGCTTTTCCTTTCAAATTGAGGGCGCGGGTATTCCGCAAGCGGCACCTCGCCCGGCGTAAACAATGTGTTGAGTCTGACAGTTTCCATAAAGATCCTCCAATTATCCGAATCCAAATATATAAGTATTATAACATAATATATTTGTATAAACAATACAAAATTTAAAATTTATGCATTTTGAAAGTGATTTTCAGTCGCTATTGACTAATCAAATGCTTTTGTGTTAAAATAATCACGGAGGCGAATTATGAAATTATACATTTGTTCGGACATTCACGGCGTAGCGCCCGCAACAAAACAATTGCTTGACAAGATCGGGCAGGAACTGAACGCCGGCACGGCAAAGTTGGTGTTGCTTGGCGACGTGTACAATCCCGGCCCTCGCAACGGCATTCCCGATGGCTATGCGCCCATGGAAGTTGCGGAGTTGCTCAACGGTTACAAGGACAACGTCATTGCCATAAAGGGCAACTGCGACAGCGAGATCGACGAGGAGATCAGCCAATTCAAGTTTTACGCAAGCGCGACTGCGGAGATCGCCGATCACACGGTCATGTTCACGCACGGTCACAAGTGCAACGCCGACGCTCCCGCAAAGGAACTCAAGGGCGGCGACATAGTGTTTTTCGGACACTTCCACAAACCCGCTCACAGGATGGTGGAGGGCGTGCATTATGTGTGCGTAGGCGGACTTGGTGTGTGCGCTCCTCAAACCGAACGGTGTTACGCCGTTTTGGAGGACAAGAGCGTCGAGGTCCGTCCGCTTGACGGCGGCGCGCCGCGGTATTCCTTCAATCTGGAATAATATTTTGATCAGAGGCAGCCGTCTTTCGCTTTGAGAGTCGGCTGTTTTTTCATGCCTTTTTGACGCGACGATATCGCCTGTGACGCTACGTCAAAACTCATCATGCTTGCCTTGTAGTTCTTGTCTTGCCGTTCGCAATTAATATTTCTGCGCCTTTGCAAAATGGGTCCTCAAACCCAAAATCATCTGCGTTAAAAAACGTACACGGAAAGTCCGTATCGCAAGTTTAAATATGCATTTTTGATGGATAAACGCAGGATATCGCAAAAATCGTCAATAAATATTTTTCATTTCAGGCAGAGCGTAGGCAAAAAATTGTCTGTATGCGTCGCACTTTGCAACGTCAATGCGTTCGCGTTTGCAGCCCCCCGCGCAGAGTTTGAAGTAGGGACATTTTTTGCACTTTGCTTCCACTTTAAGACTCTCTTTGATGAAGTTGACGGCAATCGGGTGGTGTGACAGTTTTTCAAAATCGCTATCCGCAATGTTTCCCATGGCGTACTCGTCCAGGCAATAGAAGTCGCAGGGATACACCGTGCCGTCCGCCTCTATCACAAACTGATGCGAGCAATATCCGTTCATGCCGCACTGTTCGGCGACCTCGCCGCGAGCAAGGCGCACAAAGTTGTCAAACTGTCTTATGGAGGTATATTTGCCCGCTTTGATGTCCGCAAGATAGTATGAAAACAGCTTTTTCAAAAAGACGGCATACTCCTTTTCGGTCGGGTAGGCGCTTTGGTCATACGGTTGTCCGCCGAGTGGCTTGAGGCAGGGGATAAATTGCAAAAATCTGAAACCTTGCGCTTTGTAAAACGCATAAATTCTGTCGATGTCCTTCACGACCGCGCGGTTGAGCACGGTGAGCACGTTGAATGGGACGCGGTGTTTTTTGAGGAGTTCCACGCCGCGCATAATGTCGGGATAGGCGGGGGATCCGTCGGCTTTGATTCTGCAGCGGTTGTCCTCCTCGCAGCCGTCCAGCGACAGCCCTAGCAGATAGCCGTATTTGTTGAATATGCCGCACCATTCGTCGTCTATCAGCGTTCCGTTTGTCTGAATGACGAGGTGGGTTTTGGCGTGCGAGGACAAAAGTTCGCCCACCTCCTCAAAAAATTGCTTGCCGCGCAGCAGCGGCTCGCCGCCCTGAAAGGAAATATAAAGGCGATCCTCGCCCGCAAAGGATATCGCCTTGTCAATTATATCTTTGAGCAGTTCGCGACTCATCATCCCCTTGCAATAGCTTTCGCGCATATTGGCAAGCGAGTGATAAAAGCAGTACGTGCAGCGGAGATTGCAACTGCCCGAAGCGGGTTTGAGCATTATCGAAAGTTTCAAATTTGCCTCTTTTTGCCTGCTATTTTTTTATGCCGCGCCTGTTTGTCTGCAGTTCTTTGCGGAAACTCAGTAGCTGTTGTTTGAGTTGTTTTGCGATGTCCGCGTATTTTTTGGACACGTTGTAGCCCTCGATGGGGTCGGTGTCGAGGTTGAACAGATAGTTTTTGTAATGCTGATCTATGAAGGCGCTGTTTTCGTTGAGCACGTTGAGGTAGTACTTGAAGTCGTACACATTGTCGTCGATTTGCGCGGGCATCTGCAGGCTTTGCACGGTGCCTTTTTTGATGTAGTAGAGGGCGCGGTATTCTCCGTCCTTTTCCACTTTGACGTTCGATCCGACCGCTCCCGTCATAGCGCCCCACATGCTCACGCCGTCTATCGTCCTGTCCGTCGGGAGAGGTATGCCCATATATTCCAGCAGTGTGGGGAATATGTCTATGTTCATATAGCTTGACGTGATCCTGAAGGAGTTCATCTCGTTGCCGTTCACGTCCTTGACGGACACGGGATCGTCCGTTTTGAGTTTGTCGCCGAATTTGACCAGCATCGGGACTTTGTGTCCGCCCTCGAACGTGGTGTTTTTGCGGCCTTTGAGCGCGCCCGTAGCGCCTTCCTTGCCGGGGCCGTTGTCCGACGTGAAGATGATTATGGTGTTGCTTGCGACCACGGGATCGTTGAGGATAAGATCCAAAGTCGAGCCGAGGTATGAGTCAAACTCCTCGATGCAATCGATATAGGTGTCGTCTGTCGTATCGCCCTGACCGTTGCCGTTCGCGTTAGAAAACAGAGGCGCATGCGGCCACGGCGTGCAGTAGTAGGAGAAGAACGGCGTGCGGTTTTGCTTGTAGTTTGCTATCTGCTGTTGCAAATACGGATTCATTTTTTCGGTTATGCGCTGAGTTGTGATGGATTGATCCGCCATCTGCTTGTGCGAAAACACTTCCGTATACTTGCCGTTTCGCTCCTCGACAAAGTTGTACGGAGTCATATCGTTGACGTAGTGACTGCCGTAAAAATAGTCAAAGCCCTGATTTGTCGGCAGATATTCGCCGTAGTCGCCCAAATTCCATTTGCCAAACAGCGCCGTGTCGTAGCCGACTTGTTTCAGCACCTCGGCGATCGTGATCTCGTCGCCGAGTATGCCGTCTACGTTGTACAAAAATTGGAATGGATTGAAAAAGCGGGTGTTTCCAAACGGATCCAGCGACACGTTTGACGGGAACACCACGTTGTCAAGATATCCGCGCGAGCAATATCTGCCGGTCAGGATCCCAAAGCGCGAGGGCGAGCACACCGGCGACGACGCGTAAAAATTATCAAAAAATATGCCGTCGTCCGCAATGCGATCTATGTTTGGCGTGAGTATTGACGGCTGTTCCACAGCGCCGTTGAGATACCCCTTGTTGTTGAGATAGCTGTACAGCGATATGTCCGCATATCCCATATCGTCCATGAGGACAAAGAAGATGTTCGGGCGGTTTTCGCCGTTTTTGTAGGCGGACAGCGAGTTGAGATAGTCGTCATGGCCGTCCTTAAGCGATTCCACAACGGGTTTTGCCTTGAAGCTGCACGCGAGGAAGTAAAACACGCTTGCGCCCAGCATCAGCGCCGCGCAAAATGCCGCCGTCAGCCCGCGTTTTGTGAGTTTTTTGAATTTTGGGAAAAGCAGGATCAACGCGGCGAGCGCTATGGGGATTAGCGTAAAGAGGATTGTATATCCAAATCTTTCCGCGGCGTTTCCCGCGCCCCAAATGAAAAAGTAGAGCAGCAGCGACGCGTCCGACAGGATGAAACTTGCCGCGCTCCACACGTTGATATAATTTCTCACCGCCTGCACAAACAGCATGAGGGCAAACGCCATCGAAAAAGCGATCGCGCACACCGCCAAAAAGTTGAAACCGCTTGCAAGCAGCGTAAGCGCGTATGCCGCCTCTATGCAGAACAGCGCGAAAGGAACGCTTTTCAGCTTGTTTTCAAAGACGAATGCGTCGTACTTTTTGAAGCGGCGCGTTTTCTTTTTGCCCACGTTTTGACCGTTCGCGTCGGAGCGATCCTGCGGCTCGATTTGTTTGAGATCTTGCATAATATCACCGTACAAATTATTGATATAGTATAATAATACAATAAATCCGTCCTCATTGCAAGCGTAATATTTTTTTGAGGACCCCACACCCATCGCAGATCGTGCGAAGCGGGTTTTGAAATACGGGGAAAGCCTTGATTTTCCAATACGGCCGAGGGTTTTTACCGGCTTTAAGGTCAAACGATGCGCTCGCGCTTTTGCGCCAAAAAAAAACGGCTTAAAACGGCGCGAAAAACCTTTTGGTTGACGAATTGTGTTTTTTGGGTTATTATTGTGTTGATTCGGAGGGCATATGAAAAAGATCATATTTGTTGGAGCAGGCATGGCGGCGCTCGTGGCGGCGGAAAAGTTGGCGCGTTCGGGCAAGTATGAAGTCACCGTGCTTGAAAAAAGCCCCAAAAAAGAAATATCCTACGATTGGCATGACGACGTTGACCGCGCTGCGTTTGAGGCGAACGGACTTCCCATGCCGCGCGAAGGGACCTATTTTGTCAAACGCAATTGGACGTTCATTCCGCCGTCCGAGAGGACCGAAACGACGTTGGACATCCCCGAGGAAAATCTCGATCTGTCAATAGAGCGCAGACCTTTGGCGTTGCAGTATATTGAACGCGCCGAGGACGTGGTGGATTTTCGTTTTGAAACGCAGGTCGATGGGTTGATCTTTGACGGCGACAGGGTGTGCGGCGTGAAGGTCGGCGCACAAAAGCTGTATGCGGATCTTGTTGTGGACAATTCGGGCGCGTTGTCAAAGTTGCGCGGCGAGTTGCCTGAGGACAGCGGAGTCACAAAGGCTCCCGCCGAAAACGAAGTGTTTGTTGCCTACCGCGCGTTCCACAAGAGCGTGGAGGGAGTTCCCGCTCCGCAAAGCACCAACAGGGTGTACCTCAAACACCTTGGGCAAGCGGGTATCAGCTGGAGCATCCTTGACCCGTCGGGTGCCGTAAACGTGCTTGTCGGCAGAGTGGGATCTTTGCAGAAAGAGAGTTTTATTGACGCGTTTCGTGCGCTTAAACAGTCAAATCCGAACATTTCCGATGAAATTGTGCGTGGCGGAGTCATCAAAAAGATCCCCATCAGACACCCGCTTTCGCGCATGGTCGCGGACGGATATGTCGCGATCGGCGACAGCGCGTTTATGACCATTCCCATGATAGGCAGCGGCATCAGAAACAGCGTCGACGCGGCATGCATACTTGCGGACGTGATCCTGACAAAGGACTCGCTGTCTGTCGACGCGCTTTGGGAATATCAAGTGAGATATTATCTTATGCACGGCGCGGACCATATGGGCGTTGACGTGCTGAAAAGGTGGCTGCTTGCCGCGGATCCCGACGATCTTGATTGGCTGTTTGAAAAGGGAGTCGTCGGCAAAAAGGAGATGGAGGCGGGCGCGACGGGACAACTCATCCGCCTTTCTCTCGGCGACCTGTTTGCAAAACTGAAAAAGGGCGCCACGCGGTTGCCTCTGCTTTTGAAACTCAACAATGTGCTTATGCGCTCCGCGCGAGCGGCTAGGATAGGGCGAAGGATCCCCAAGACGTTCAACCTCAAGGCGATCTGCGCGTGGCAGCGCCGCGTTGAGAGGCTGTACCTCAAGTAATTTTGGAGGGCTTTGCAGGGCGATCTCCGCGCAATCTTATGCACAATATCAAAAAAAACTCCGCCATGCGCTTTGTCGCGGCGGAGTTTTTGCTGTTTCTGTTTGGATTTTTGTTTCGGGGCATTTTGCATGGGCGGGGCAGGAGCGCCGCTTACGCCATATACGTGTATTTTGCGCGATAGTGCTCGTACATTTTTTCGTACATCTGCTCCTCGGTTTTGCCCACGGCGAAAATTTTGCCGAATTTTGCGATATAATACGTCCCGGTCGGCACGTACACGTAGTCAAAAACGCCGTCCGCCTGCGCGTTGCCTGCGGTTTTGTAGCGTTTTTCGGTGTTGTCGCGGGCGATGTAGCACAGATCCCCGTCGTTGAGGGCTATGGAATAGTTGCGGTAGATGTAAGCGATCTTGTCCTTTGCTTCCTCTTCGGAGTCCACCACGTCGTAGGTGAGGTCGTTTTTGAGGATTATCACAAAATCCTTATTGTATACGGCAAAGGGCATGATCTCGTCGTCCGAGCCGTCAAGATATGGCAAAAGCGCTTCCTCGTCGCCAAAGGTCCAATGTTGGTGCTTTTTGGTCATATATATGCGATATTTTGTTTCCGACATAATCCACCTCTCGCAGATTATAGCACATACGGCTTGACTATTCAACAAAAACTTTTGTTCCGCGCGCGCCAATATACGTGCCCGAGCGCTATTTTTGGGTTGAAAATATTTTTTGAATGATATATAATATAATTTGCGTGCAAAATCGCAATTTGATTTGGCGGAGAAGATTATGAAAAAATTTAAAGCGGTTGCAATTTTGTTGGCTTTGTGTCTGCTTTTGACCTGCGTGCTTGCGGGTTGCCACGACAAGCAGCGTCCCGAACTTGCCAAGTACAACGTGCCCTACGACGCGTTGATCGCCGACAGCTACAAGGACTACGCGGCGGAAGTGCAACTCAACGTGGACGACTATCTCGAACTCAGCCGTCAGGGGTTGAGGCTTGTGACGGGCTATGGCGAGGACTACTCCTTTGCAAACGAGGGCATGCCCAACGACGACGAGGTCATACGCTCATCATTCGATCCCGACCTCGGCATTCTTGTTATCATCAACGGATTGCAACTCGGCATAGGCAGAAGCAAGGTCGTCAACATGCAGAGCGACAGTCGCTTGCTTGAGAAGGAATATTTTGAGGACTCCACAGACATAGCGTACTTTGCAGACGATCCCAACAGCGATCAGATCTACGATCTTGGCAAGTATTGGCGCGACGACAACGGCTACAAAAGCTACAACGTTTTCTACTTCCATTGGGAGATGTTTGCGGATCATTACGAAAAAGGCGGATTGATGGACACCATCAACGCGCCCTTCGTCATTCAGGAGAAGGTCTGGTCCACGGACGGCGGCGTGCAGGCGGCGTACAACAGAAACGGCAAGACCTATGCCACCGAGCCCGGCGAAGCGGTCAACGGCAGTCTTGCGGAGTGGTTTGCGGCGGAGTATATGCGTATGGCGCAAGCGGTGAGCAGGGTATATCCCAACTACGGCCAAACTCAGCACGACGTGCGTTTTGCGGGGCACTCGATGGGCGGCACGCTGACGGTAGCCT
>CANQMD010000046.1 GCA_947624885.1 uncultured Clostridia bacterium | reverse complement strand
GGGCAAGCGACTATGCACTGTCCGCAACCTACGCACGCGGTGTTTGCAAGCGGCGATTCAAACGCGCACGCGATATGCGTGTCAAATCCACGGCTGTTTGCGCCTATGACGGCTACGGATTGATACTCCTTGCACACTGCGACGCAACGGCGGCAGAGCACGCACTTGGAGTTGTCGCGGATGAGGTACGGAGTGCTCGCGTCAACGTGGGACTCCGTCTTTGCACCGCTGTATTTGTGGGAGGAGCAACCCAACTCAAGCGAGAGTTTTTGCAGCTCGCAATTGTTGTTACGCACGCAGCTCAAGCAGTCCTGATTGTGGTTGGACAGCAACAGTTCGACTGTGGCTTTGCGGGAATCCTTGACGGCTTTGGTGTTTGTGAACACCTCCATGCCCTCATTGACGGGATATACGCACGCGGCAACAAGACTTCTTGCGCCCTTCACCTCGCAAACGCAAACGCGGCAAGCGCCGATCTCGTTTACGCCCTTCAGATAGCACAGCGTAGGGATCTTGATGCCCGCTTGTCTTGCTGCTTCGAGAATAGTCGTTCCTTCCTCGACTTGCACGGGAATATTGTTTATTTTAACGTTTACCAATGCCATAATTCACCTCGATTACTCCTTGATTATTGCTTTTTTAGGGCAAATAGACATGCACTGTCCGCACTTGACGCACTTGTCTTGATCGATTACATGCATTTGTCCCCTTACTCCGCTGATCGCGCCGACGGGGCACTTTCTTGCGCACGCCGTGCAGCCTATGCATTTATCAGTGATCTTGTATTGGATCAATTGCTTGCAAACGTGTGCCGGGCAACGACGCTCCTTGATGTGCGCTTCGTACTCGTCGCGGAAGTAGCGCAACGTGGACAGCACGGGGTTGGGCGCTGTCTGACCGAGTCCGCACAGCGAATTTGCCTTTATGTAGTAGCAAAGCTGTTCCATATCGTCAAGATCCTGCATCGTGGCTTTGCCGCTTGTGATCTTCTCAAGATATTCAAGCAGTCTGCGATTGCCGATACGGCAAGGAGTGCACTTTCCGCAGCTTTCGTCCACCGTGAACTCCAGGAAGAACTTTGCGATGTCGACCATGCAGTTGTCCTCGTCCATGACGATCATTCCGCCTGATCCCATCATCGAGCCGATCGAAATGAGGTTGTCGTAGTCGATGGGGATGTCAAGATGCTCCGCGGGGATGCAACCGCCGGACGGTCCGCCCGTTTGCGCCGCTTTGAACTTCTTTCCATTCGGGCAACCGCCGCCGATGTCCTCGATGATCTCGCGCAACGTTGTGCCCATGGGGATCTCAACAAGACCCGTGTTGGTGATCTTGCCGCCAAGCGCAAACACCTTTGTGCCCTTGGACTTCTCTGTGCCCATTGCCGCAAACCATTCCGGTCCGTTCATTATGATCTGAGTGATGTTGGCGTATGTTTCGACGTTGTTGAGGATGGTCGGCTTGCCAAACAGACCCTTGACCGCCGGGAACGGAGGACGCGGACGAGGCTCGCCGCGATGGCCTTCTATGGAGGTCATAAGCGCCGTTTCTTCGCCGCACACAAACGCGCCGGAGCCGAGTTTGAGTTCGATGTCAAACGAGAATCCCGTGCCGAGGATGTCGTCGCCAAGCAATCCGTATTCTCTGGATTGCGCAATGGCTATCTTCAGCCTTTCAACGGCGATAGGATACTCCGCGCGGACGTAGATGTAGCCTTGGTGCGAGCCTATCGCGTATCCTGCGATGGTCATTGCTTCAAGCACGGCGTGAGGATCGCCCTCAAGCACGGATCTGTCCATAAACGCGCCGGGGTCGCCCTCGTCTGCGTTGCAGCACACATATTTTGTGTCATTGACTTGGTTTTTAGCAAACTGCCATTTTCTTCCTGTCGGGAAACCTGCGCCGCCTCTGCCGCGAAGCCCCGAAGCGGACACTATGTCGATGATCTGTTGCGGGGTCAATTGGGTCAAGCACTTGATGAGCGCCTGATAGCCGTCGCGGGCGATGTATTCGTCTATCTTTTCGGGATTGATCACGCCGCAGTTGCGAAGCGCGACTCTCGTCTGCTTTTTGTAGAAGTTGGTTTCGGCAAGCGAATGTACCGCCTTGTTGCCGAGCGCCTTCTCGTGATAGAGCAGTCTTTCGACCAATCTGCCCTTGACAATGTGTTCCTCTATGATCTCGGGAACATCCTCAACCTTGACGCAGCTGTAAAATGCGCCTTCGGGATAGATGATGATGATGGGACCGACTGCGCAAAGTCCGAAGCAACCTGTGCCCACCACGCATACGTCGTTTTCAAGTCCTCTTGCCTTGATTTGCTCTTCAAAAGCCTCGCGGATCTTGCCGCTGTTGTTGGAGTGGCAACCTGTTCCTCCGCAGACCAATATGTGAGTTCTGTACATGTTCTCCTCCCTCTTACTTTGCGAGTTTTTTGATTATTTCAACCGCCTGCTCTGCGGTCACTTTTTTATAGATCTCCTTCTCTTTGCCGGGGACGTGGACCTCGATCATAGGCTCGTCATCGCAATCGCCCAGACAACCCGTTCTGGTGACGCGAACGCCCTTGAGTTCATGCTCCTCAACGTAGTCCACAAGCGCGTTAAAAACCTCGCGCGCACCCGCATTGATACCGCATGTGCCCATGCCGACGATGATATGGATCTCTTTTTCCGCGTCGACGTTGTCACGCAAGATTATCTGAGATTGCATACTCTCTCTGATAGCCATGATATCGGCGATACTCTTCTTCATAACATTGCTCCTTATTTCAAATTTTCATTTATATATCTTTTTATTGCCACGATCGTCGCAGGCTCGTTTAGGGGTGCGCCAAGTTCGTTTGCAAAGCGCTTTGCATCCACAAACACGCTGTTTTTGCCCGCCTTTGCCTTCAGAATCAGATTTGCACCGTCCGACAGCAAAACCGCAACAGTTTTGGCGACGTCGCCCATATTGATGCCCTTTGCTTTGAAAGTGGCTGTCGTGCCCTTGCCTTTGCGCGATCTTATTGAGAACTTTCCGCCATATTCCTCTGCCGCGGCGCTGACCTGATACAGCCCTATGCCGCCGCTGCCCTTGAGCGAAAACCCCTTTTCGCACGCTCTGCTCAACGTTTCGCGATCCATGCCCGCGCCGTTGTCCTTGACTTTCAGCGTCGCCCGTCTGCCGACCTTCAATGTCGCTTTGACAAGCGTCGCTCCTGCGTCAAGCGAGTTGAGCGCAAGTTCAAGCAAAACAAAAGACAGATCCATCAAAGCGCCTTATATTTGGCGACAATATCGGGAATGTCCTTGACCGTCAGCTTGCCGTAAACGTCCTTGTTGACCGTCATGACGGGAGCAAGCCCGCAGCACCCCACGCAACGTGTGGATCCAATTGAGAACTTTCCGTCCGAAGATGTTTCGCCATCCTTCATGCCGAGGCACTCCTCCAGCTTGGCGACGATATCGCCGGATCCTTTGACGTAGCACGCCGTGCCAAGGCACACGCCAAACGCGTACTCGCCCTTCGGATTGAGCGTAAATTGCGAGTAGAATGTGGCAACGCCGAACACTTCCTCAAGCGATACGCCCATATAATCGGCGATGATCTGTTGCACTTCGATGGGAAGATATCCGTAGATCGCCTGCGCCTGTTGCAGCGCCGTCATGACGCTGGGATGGTCAGACTCTCTTATCTCCATCAAAGTATCTCTCAATTGTTTTTCCTGCTCTTTGGTGCCCTTAAAGGCGACAGTTGTGAGTTTGATTCTCGACATATAACCCTCCAATTGATAAACTCTACATATTTTAACACAAACAAAAAATTGTTGCAAGAGAATTGCACGAGAAAATATATGGTAATGTAAACATTTTTTAATATTATAAAAACTACACCTACACCGCATGTCCGCTTTTGCCGCGCCGTCCGCGTCGTCGCTCATATCAAAAATCAAAGAGTGTTTTTTTTGGCATCAAAGCAAGCAAAACGGCAAAAAAAATGCCCGGGCCACTTGCCAGCGCGAGCAATTTTTTTGCATTTTTTTTGCAAAACAAGCATTCTATTCGTTCAAAATTTGTCGGCAAAAGTCCACGGCATGCGGCGTTTATGCGCGGACGCGGCATGCATTTTTTCGATTTTTGCTTTTGCCTTTTCGTCGATCTTTTCCCCGCGCAAATATGCGTCGACTTCGCTGTATTTCACGCCCATCTCCTGCTCGTCCGTCTGCCCCTGATAAAGCCCTGCGGAGGGAGCCTTGTCTATAACCGACGACGGGCAATCCAGATATCTGAGGTGTTCAAATATCTCTCCGACCGTAAGATCGGCGATGGGGTTGAAGTCATACGCGCCGTCGCCCCACTTTGTGAAGTAACCAAGCGTCGCCTCGTCAAGGTTGCCCGTGCCCGCAACGAGATATCCTCTCGCCTGCCCGATCGCGTACAGCGTGGTCATGCGAAGGCGGGGATTGATGTTGATCGAAGCCATCTTTTTGGGATTTTCGTCCCCGACAAAGTTGTCGCCAAGCGCGTCGACAAGCGCGGTTTTGACATCGGACAGATCAACTTCGATCTGCTCTATGCCAAAGCGCTTTCCGACGACATATGCGTCCGCGCGGTCGGACTCGTAATTTTGTTTTGAACTGCAAGGCATTATCACGCCCAGCACATTATCCGTCGCCATTTTGCAAAGTATGCTGACAAGCGAGCAATCCTTGCCGCCGCTATTGCCGTAGACAACGCCTTTTGCGCCTGTTTTTTCAAGCAGGTTTCTGATCCATTCCACTCTTGCGAGCACGGATTCTTTGATATCCATAACTTGATTCTCCTTGTAAATTTTGTTTCATATATTATAAACAAATCTTCCGCGATTTGCAATAGAATTTTTGAAAGGCGCAACTTATGCAAAAATGACGATTTTCGTCCGAAAATATCGCAAATTTTGTGTTTTTGCACAAAAAATCTTTTGAAAATAACCAAAATTTAGCAAATTTACTATTGAAATATGGATTTTACAGTTATATAATATAATCATCAAAATAAACCTCAAAAGGAGAAACTTTATGAGAAAAGCATTTATTTGCCCCACAAAGTATGTCCAAGGCGAGGACGAGCTCCTCAACCTCGGATATTTCGTCAGAACTTTCGGTAAGAAAGCACTGCTCATCGCAGACCCGTTCGCGCTCAATCTCGTCAAAGAGAAACTTGAAGCGACTCAAGCAAAGTTCGGCGTTGAGTTCATCCCCAGCGGCGACCTCTTCAAGGGCGAATGTTCGCGCAATGTCGTCAAGGCGTTGCAAGAGTTTGCAAAAGCCAACAAGTGCTCCTGCACCATCGGTCTTGGCGGCGGCAAAGCGATCGACACGTCAAAGTGCGTTGCGGCGGGCAGCAATCTCATCATCTGCCCCACCATCGCGGCGACAGACGCACCCACATCTCACTCCGCAGTGCTCTACACGGACGACCATCATTTTGACGACTATGCCTATTTCAGACAGAGCCCCAGCGTCGTTCTGATCGACACAACGGTCATTGCAAACGCTCCCACACGCTTTTTGGTCAGCGGCA
This sequence comes from uncultured Clostridia bacterium, assembly GCA_947624885.1. Taxonomy (GTDB): domain Bacteria; phylum Bacillota; class Clostridia; order Christensenellales; family CAG-917; genus CAG-475. The sequence goes on along the minus strand of CANQMD010000046.1, from coordinate 5,504 downwards.
TGGGCGACGCGCTCAGCACCTATTTTGAGGCGAGAGCAAACGTTCGTTCCTGCTCAAACGTCAATGCGGGACTTCCCTGCGGCGCAAACAGAGCAAAGGGCACGATGCTCGGATACGGCACAATGGCGGCGTTCGCGCTTGCGGAACTCTGCTACAAGACCCTCCTTTCGGACGGCGCAAAGGCAAAGACGGCTTGCGACATGAACAGCGTTACGCCCGCTTTTGAAAGAATTGTCGAAACCAACATTCTCCTCTCCGGTCTTGGCTTTGAAAGCGGCGGCCTTGCGGCGGCGCACGCGATCCACGACGGACTCACTCTGCTTCCTTCGCACACCAAGTATTTCCACGGCGAAATGGTCGCTTTTGGAACGATCTGCCAACTCGTGCTTGAAAACAGCCCCGAAGAGGAACTGTACGAAGTGCTCGATTTCTGCGAAACAGTCGGCTTGCCCGTCTGCCTCAAGGACCTCGGCACGGACGAGATCGACGACGAGATGCTCACCGCCATTGCGGAAAAATCCTGCATCCCCGACGAGTCCATCCACAACATGCCCTTCCCCGTAACGGTCGACATGGTCAAAGCCGCCATCAAGACTGCGGACAGGATCGGCTATGAGTACAGATACGGCTGCGATTGCTGCGATTGATCACAATTTCAGGGTACTCTCCTAGGATGGAGAGTACCCTACTTTTTTGAATAAGGAGATTATTATGAAAAAAATCATGAACACCCCTGAAAGTTTCGTATATGATATGTGCCACGGCCTCGCCGCCGCACATCCGGAACTTGAATTTGTCGAAAAGTTCAAAATCGTCAAAAAGAAAGAGATCAACGACGAAAAAGTCAGCCTTATCTCCGGCGGCGGCAGCGGTCACGAGCCTGCGCATGCGGGTTTTGTTGGCAAGGGCATGCTTGACGCGGCAGTTTGCGGCGACGTGTTTGCGTCCCCCTCTCAGGTGCAAGTTTACAACGCGATCAAAAAGTGCGCGACCGACAAGGGCGTGCTGCTCATCATCAAAAACTATTCCGGCGACTGCATGAACTTCAACAACGCAATGTCCGACGCACAGGAAGACGGCATCAAGGTCGACGCGGTTTATGTCAACGACGACATCGCCGTCAAGGACTCCCTTTACACCGTCGGTCGCAGAGGCGTTGCCGGCACAGTGCTGGTGCACAAGTGCGCAGGCGCGGCGGCTGAGCAAGGCAAGGAACTTGAGGAAGTCAAGCGCGTCGCAAACAAAGTCATCGACAACGTCCGTTCGTTCGGATTTGCATTCACATCCTGCACAGTTCCCGCCGCTGGCCATCCCACTTTTGAGATCGGCGACGACGAGATGGAATTCGGCGTTGGCATCCATGGCGAGCCCGGTCGCTTCCGCGAGAAGATCGACTACTCCAAGGGCACTTTCTCCGACGATCTTGCCCGCAGAATAGTCACCGACCTCGAAGAGGACCTCAAACTCAAAAAGGGTGAGGACGTAGTGCTGCTCATCAACGGATTCGGCGGATCCCCCATGCAAGAGTTGTACATCCTCAACAATTCCGTGACGAAGGCGCTCTCTGCGGACGGCATCAACATCCATCGCACCATCGTCGGAAACTATATGACCTCTATCGACATGGCGGGCGCTTCCATCACAGTGCTCAGAGTCGACGACGAACTCAAGTCGCTCATCGACTATCCCGTGTCCACCCCTGCCCTCACATGGGGCGCGGCAATGAACGAGCAAGCGGCAGCGGCGCTTGAGGCGATACAAGCCATCGGCAAAGCCCTCGGTTATGCACCCGCCGCGTCCGAGCCCAAAAAGGCAAAGAAAGCCGCCTCTCTGGAAGAAGAGGACAAAAACGCCGTTTACGAAGTTGTCGGCGAGCCAAAGATCGGCGAAACCATCAACACCCCCGCGTTTGTCAAGATAGTCGAAAAGATGGCTGACATCGTCATCGAAAACGAAGTTCCGTTCTGCGAAGCGGATCAAATGGGCGACGGCGACTTCGGCATGTCCATCGCAAAGGGCTTCAAGCAACTCAAAGCCGACTGGGCGACCCGCAAGAAGGGCGACATAGGCGAATTCCTCGTCAGCTGCTCAGAGATCATCAAGGAGTATTGCGGCGGCGCGTCCGGTCCCATCTGGGGCTCCGCGTTCAAGTATGCGGGCAAAGCAATGCTCGGCAAGCAGGAAGTCAACCTCACCGACATCGCGTTCCTGTTTATGGAAGCCAACCGCGGCGTTTACGAAACGGGCAAGAAGTCGTTCGGCAAAGGCGCGGATATCGGCGACAAGACTTTGGTCGACGCACTCAAGCCCTGCGCACTCGCTCTGACAAAGGCGGCTGAAGAGGGCAAGAAACTCATCAAAGGTCTTGAACTCGGCGCAAAGGCGGCGCATGAAGGCGCGGAAGCCACAAAGACAGTCGTCGCAAGACTCGGCAGAGCGGGCACCGTCGGCGAGCGCAGCATAGGATTCCCCGATGCGGGCGCACATGGCCTCGACGTGATCTTCAACGAGTTGGTCGCCTACATCAAAGCGTTCAAGTGATTTGTTGACAGATCCAAAACACACAAAAAATTCTCTCCTTCAACGGAGAGAATTTTTTTGTGTTGCTTATTTGTCTATTTTCAAAATCCGCGGTTTATTTCCTCCAAGAGCGTAGTTAAACTTTTCGTTTTACGAGTTTATAGTTTGATCCTCGCCTCTATTTGAAATATTTCACGGCGCTTTCAAACAGCTTCATATCGTAGTTGCCCGGCACGTTTTTGTACAGCCCGTCGCCCTTGCGTTCGGCGTGCCCCATCTTTCCAAACACTCTGCCGTCCGGCGACAAAATGCCTTCCACCGCGCAAACGCTGCCGTTGGGATTGAAGTGAATGTCCATGGTCGCCTTTCCGCTCAGATCGACGTACTGAGTCATGATCTGTCCGTTCGCGGCAAGTTGTTCAAACAATTTTTCAGAGCAAACAAACCTGCCCTCGCCATGCGAGATCGGCACGTTGAACACGTCGCCCACACTCACTCCTCCAAGCCAAGGAGATTTGTTTGAAGCCACCCTGACCTGCACTATGCGCGATTGATGCCTGCCAATGTCGTTGTAGGTGAGGGTGGGGCAATTTTTGTCAACGTCGACTATCTTGCCAAACGGCACAAGTCCAAGTTTGATCAGCGCCTGAAAACCGTTGCATATTCCTCCCATAAGTCCGTCGCGGGAGTCAAGCAGCGCCGCGGTTTCCTCCTTGATCTTGCCGTTTCTGAAAAACGCCGTGATAAACTTGCCCGATCCGTCCGGCTCGTCGCCGCCCGAAAAGCCTCCGGGGATGAACACGATCTGACTGTTGCGCATATGCTTTGCAAATTCGTCCGCGGAGTACGCCACGTCGCTCGCGTTGTTGTTTCTGATCACAAAAATATCAACGTCTGCGCCCGCTTGCTCAAACGCCTTTGCGGTGTCGTATTCGCAGTTCGTTCCCGGGAAAACAGGGATCAACACTTTGGGTTTGGGGATGGATATCGAGCAGGCGATCGGAGTTTGCTTTTCGCCGTCGTATGTCAATGTGCGCACGCGCCTCTTCGGAGGAGTGATATTGCAGGGATACACGCTTTCAAGTTTACCCTCGTACACACTCTGCAAAAGCGAAAGCGAAACCTTTTCCTCTCCGCGAGAGAACTCAAATGCGGATTTTGTTCTGCCGATCGTACGGCCCACGCGCACCGCGCTCTCCACCTCCAGAATGAACGCGCCGTAGCGGTAGCCAAACAGCGTCTGGTTGGTCACATCCCTGTTGATTGACGCGCCGATGCGGTTGCCAAGACTCATCTTAAGCAATCCCTCCGCAACTCCGCCGTAAACGGGTGTGTAAACCGCCTTTGCCTTGCCCTCTCTGATAAGTTTTGTCACTTTGGATATGTTGCTTATGAGCGAGATCGCATCAGGCAGACCGTCCTTGTCGTATTTTGGCTCCAGCAGCGCGATCCTGTGCCCCTTGCCTTTAAATTCAGGCGAAATCACATCCGAAGTTTTGCCGGAAGTCACCGCAAACGAAACGAACGTCGGCGGCACGTCTATATGCTCAAAAGTGCCGCTCATGCTGTCCTTGCCGCCTATCGCCGCCACGCTCAAATCGCATTGCGCCTTAAAAGCGCCAAGCAACGCCGCCAACGGCTGCCCCCAACGCGACGGATCCTTTCCGGGTTTGAGAAAATACTCTTGAAAAGTCAAATACACATCCTCATAGCTTGCGCCCGTCGCGATCAATTTGCAAAGGCTTTCCACGACGGCGAGATACGCGGCGTGATACGGGCTGTTTTCCGCGATATGCGGATTTCCGCCCCAACTCATAAATGACACGTTGTCCGTGCGTCCTTTTTCCGCGGAGATGAGGTGCACCATCGCTTGTGGAGGGGTCTGCTGAAACTTTCCGCCAAAAGGCATGAGCACCGTGCCCGCCCCTATGGTGGAATCAAAGCGCTCGCCGAGTCCGCGTTTGGAACATACGTTGAGGTCGCCCGCAAGCACTTTCATACCCTTCGCAAAGTCGGCGGGGATGATTTTGTCAAAAGGTTTTATCTTTGCGGGCGCAACGTCAATATGCTTTTCCGCCCCATTAGAATTCAAAAATTCGCGGGAAATGTCCACGATCGTATTCCCGTTCCAGCGCATCTTCAATCTTGGCTCCGCAGTGACGGTGGCAACAACGGTCGCCTCAAGATTTTCCCTGTTGGCAAGTTGGACAAATCTGTCCGCCTTGTCCGCCTCGACAACGACCGCCATTCGCTCCTGCGATTCGGATATGGCAAGTTCGGTGCCGTCCAAGCCCTCATATTTTTTGGGAACGCGATCGAGGTCGATCTCAAGACCGTCCGCAAGTTCGCCTATGGCGACCGACACTCCACCCGCGCCGAAATCGTTGCAACGCTTGATGAGGCGCATAGCTTCGCTATCTCTGAACAGCCTCTGCAACTTTCGCTCTTCGGGAGCGTTGCCCTTCTGCACTTCCGCCCCGCAATGCGTAAGCGACTGCAGGGTATGCGATTTTGAAGATCCCGTAGCGCCTCCGCAACCGTCGCGCCCCGTCTTTCCTCCAAGCAGGATCACTTTATCGCCGGGATCAGGGGCCTCTCTGCGCACATTTTGCGCGGGAGTCGCGGCGATCACAGCGCCGATCTCAAGCCGTTTTGCAACGTAGCCGGGATGATACATCTCGTCCACCTGCCCCGTCGCCAGCCCTATCTGGTTGCCGTATGACGAATATCCCGCCGCCGCCGTAGTCACGATTTTGCGCTGAGGCAGCTTCCCGGGGAGCGTATCCGCGACGGGCGTAAGAGGATCTCCCGCGCCCGTGACGCGCATCGCCGCGTAAACATAGCTTCTGCCGCTCAGCGGATCGCGTATCGCGCCGCCTATGCAGGTCGCCGCGCCGCCGAAGGGCTCTATCTCGGTGGGATGGTTGTGCGTCTCGTTTTTGAAAAGCAACAGCCAATCTTCCTGCTTGCCGTCGTGATCCACC
>CANQMD010000045.1 GCA_947624885.1 uncultured Clostridia bacterium | reverse complement strand
TACCCGGAAACGGCGCAAGCGACCTGATCTTTCGGGCAGCCGCCCTGCTGAGGTGCTTGATAGGGGTCGCGCCCCCGTGCCCCTCGTTGATCGCGATTGCCGAATAATCCTCTTTCTGCCATATTTTCTCCTATACTTTCTGTGCGTTTAAGCCGCGCTCTCCGAAGATAGCCCTGCCTATCCTCAACATATTTGCGCCGTTGTCGAGCGCGATCTTGTAATCGTCGGACATGCCCGCCGAAAGATATTTCATTTGCAGATTGCTCTGCCGTGCGGTTTTGAGGTCGTCAAATAGCGCACGTAGTTTGCGGTATAGCGCCTGCAGTTTGTCGGCGTCGTCAAGCCGAGGCATGACGCTCATCAACCCGAGTATCCTGACGTGCTCAAACCCCGCGAGCGAGGAGATGAACTGTTGCGCTTGTGTGGGCTCAACCCCGCCCTTTGTCGCCTCCTCGCCAACGTTGATCTCGACGAGAACGTTTTGGATATTGCCAAGTTTTGCCGCCTGCTTTTCGATCTCGCAAGCGAGGTCTAGCCTGTCGAGAGAATGGATGATGCTGACTTTGCCGCATATGTACTTGACTTTGTTGGTCTGCAACCGCCCTATCATGTGCCACTCGTAGTCGGGAGAGTACTTGTCAAGCAACTCCTGAACGCGGTTTTCGCCCATGATCGCCTCGGGCGCGGCGGCGTGCAACTCTTTGAGAATGTCCGCGGGTTGCGTTTTGGTGGCGGCGACAAGCGTCGCGCCATAACTTGCGGCAAGCGCGCGTATCTCCTCAAGCCGAGCAAAATCTATCATTTTGCGGAGTCCTCGAAGTCGCCCGAACGTGTGTTGAAGCAGAAACGGTGCTTTTCGCCGTTGAGTTCGTAATTGACGGCGATGGTGTCCGCGCCGATATACTCCGCGCACGTCACTCTGCCCTCGAACGGCGTGTATGCCTGTTTGAGCAGCGCGAGCATATCATCGGAATACTCGCCTATGTCGTCGCTGACAAACAGAATGCTGCCAAACATGTTGTTGACCTTTGCAAGCAACTTCTTTTGAGTGAGGTTGTACTTCGCCGCTTTGAAACCGCCCTCGCGCAGGAAAAATACGTCCGGGTCGTTGGCGAAGATCCTGCCGTCAAGATGCCGCCTGAACACCGCGTTGTTCATGGAATTGCGAGTGGACACTATCTCCTGATTGGTGAGTTTGACATAATACTTGTCCTTGAAGCTGATCTCCGCGTCGCAACCTATGCGGCACGCGTCCACAACGCCGAACGCGGGACCGAGCGGAATGCCGCATCCCAAAATGAGTTTGTCGCCGCAACACTCCCTCAAAAAGTCCATAGCCTCGCACATGAGTTGTCCGCGGGTCTTGCCGTTGCGGGGATAGATCGCCGCGCTGTACAAAAAGTCGAGTTTGACCATGTCGAAGCCCCATTCGTCAAACACACGCTTGAACAGGTCGCGAATGTATGCCTTGACTTCGTCAAGTTCAAAATCCAAAGCATAAAATCCCATCCACGCGATGCCGCTGACGATAGGTTTACCCTTTTTGTCCTTTATCAGCCATTCGGGATGATTTTTGACGATCTCCGCCTTGAATTGCGCGGCGAACGGCGCAAGCCACAACCCCGCCTTGAGCCCCTGCGCGTGGATCTTGTCCACGATCGGCATAAGGCCGTTGGGGAATTTTTGGGAATCTATCGTCCAATCGCCGACCATGGTTTCAAATCCGTCGTCGATCTGGAAGATGTCCGCCATGTCCTCCGCCCTGCGCAAGCCTTCGAGGTCGCGCAGAATGGTCTTTTCATCAATGGATTGATAGTAGTTGTACCACGAGGTGTAACCCGCCATGCGATCGACTCTGCCCGTGTGCTTGAGAGGATACGCCTCGAAATACGCGTCGAAAACCTCGTCGTAGCTGCCCGTGCGCTCCACAATGTCAAACAGTTCGTACTCGCCGTCAAAGCGCAAGCCCTCAACATCCTTGACCACCGCAAGGATCTTTTCGCGCATGTCGGCGTAAAACACGGTGTAGCCCGTCCTTTCGTTGAGCGAGCCGAGCAGATCCACCTTTTCGCCGTTGCGAATGTAGGTGTAGGTGAAAGAGTGATAAAGATCTCTGCCATATTGTGCAAAGTGATAATCTCCGCTTGCCCCCGCAAACTTTTTGGCGATGGGAATGGCGTTGCAAATGGGATTAAGCCCGTTTTGCTGCTCGCCGCGGCGATACTCCCTGCTGACCGTCCACGACTGAAAACCGTTTGCAAAAAACGCGTCGTTGCTTTCAAAATAGCGATCGTAAACAAGTTCCGCAAGCGTAAGTTCGACAGGTTTTGCCACGGTCAGCTTGACAAGCAGTCTGCCCTCGTCGCCACCCAGAGTGACAAGCACCATTTCGTCGCCGTAGTTGTCGGCGGATGGCCCGTCAAGCACGAGCATGTGCTCTTTGCCGTCGACCTTGTAGCCGAGTCTGAGTGTGAATTCTCTCAGTTTCATAATTTCTCCCTTTATATGCGCGCATGGACGCGCACAACATATAATCAGATAGTTTATTATACAACAGATTTTGCCGCTTGTAAATAGCAAGCGACGGCAAATTTTTGAAAAAACAGCCTGTTTTTATGCAAAATTCCGCAAAACGCCGCAAATATCGAGGATATTGCCGTTTGAGGGCGACAATGCGACCTTTAAGCGGCAAGTTCCGTTTGGGATTGAAATACGCGGTATAATGCCTCAACTGCGTTTGCGTTTGAAATACGCAGTATAGCCCCTCGACTGCGTTTGGGTTTGAAATGCACATGTACAGTGCCTCGACTACGTTTGAATTACGCAGATATAGCGCTTTGACTGCGCTTGAAATACGCGGGATATACGACACGACTTGTGGATCGACTGCGGTTTGCGTTGTGAAAACATTGCAAATATAAAATCGTGAGGTTTGCGTTGTGAAAATGAGGCGGACGCTACGAAAAAAGGGCGGATGTGGACTCCGCCCTGTGATTTTGAGGATATTTTGGCATTTCGCGAACAGGCGTATGCGAATGCCGCCGCAAAAACGGCTTGCCGTGATATCGATATCCTGTCAGATCGTCTGCTCTTCAGCCTTGCGTTTTGTAGTCGGGAGCGATGGGAGGAATGTTGTTTTCCTCATCCTCCTCTTCGTGGCGAGGAATGGGCGGGCGAGTCTGCAACAACTCAAGTTTGGCGATGGACACCTCGTATGCCGTGCGCTCCTCAACAACGCCCTCCTCAAGCTGCTTTTGATACACTCTTGACTGTATTCTGCCCGTAAGACGCACCTTGCTGCCAACTTCGAAAGAGCCGGCGTATCTCGCGTTTCTGCCCCACGCTATCGCGGGAATGTAGTCGGACTTGTTGTAGGCGCGGTTGACCGCAACAAGCATGTCTGCGATCTCGCGCTTGAACGGGGTCTGCCTGTAGATGGGCTGCTTGCATATGAAACCTTCAAGTTCGATTGTGTTGGGATTGTCCTCGTCGGGCTCTACAAGTTCCCTCACAAAAACTCTCAACACAAGTTTGCTCTTTTCGCCGACAAGTTTGTTGTAGCTTCTGAATTGCCCCACTGCGCCGATCTGAGCGCCGACGCTGAAATCAACGCCGTCCATAAGCCTTTCCGAAATTGTGACGGGGATGATGTCGTCTTGCCCGCTCAGTCGCTTGACCGCGAGAGAAAAGTCATAAAACCCCTCCCCCATCATCTCGTGAGAAAACTCAGGTTCGCTTACTACATGTCCCGTCAGGAACACCTTGTTGTTCTGCATTTGTTCGTAACTCATACTCCTCCGTTAGGCACCGAGTGCCTATTAGATTTTATTGGGCTTGCGCCCTTTGATTTGTTTGCGTTTAGGCGGCTTTGCGTTGTATGCCGTTGTTGTCAACCGTGTAACCCTCCGTCGCCACAAGCTCGCTGAGGGTGACAAACCTGAATCCCCGCGACTTGAGCGCCGTCAGCACCGTGGGCAATGCGTCAAGCACATGATCGGAATTGTTGTGGAAAAGCACAATATCTCCGCTTTTTGCCTTTGGCATGATCCGATCGTATATCTGCTTTGCGCTCAGTCCCTTCCAATCAAGGCTGTCGATCGACCACTGCACCTCCACCATACCCATGGACTCCACCGCGGTCACAAGCCTGTCGTTGTAATCGCCGAACGGAGCGCGGAAATAGGTGGGACGCTTGCCCGTGAGAGCAAAAACCTTGTCGTTGACGTACTCTATCTCCGCCTTGATCTCGCCGTCGGACAGCTTGGGCATGTTGAGATGATTGCGAGAGTGATTGCCTATCTCAAATCCCGCGTCCGCAATAGCCTTGGTTTGGTCGGCGTACTTGTCGATCCAAAATCCGACGAGGAAAAACGTGCCTTTTGCCCCGAATTGTTGCATTATGTCCAAGATGCCTTGGGTTTTGTCGGCTCCCCACGCGGCGTCAAAAGTGAGCGCGATGAGTTTTTCCTCCCCCTCGACCTCTACGCCGTAGACCGGGATCTTGCGCGACATTTTGCCGAAAAACACCGACGCGGTCGACGTTGCGCCAAGAGCGCTTACAAGCACCAGCGCCGTCATGAGCAGCGCCGCAACAGCCACAAGATGACTGCGTTTTAGGGTAACAAACATTCTGCACCTCAATGATAGCACGCTTTCGATACATTTCGCGACATAAAAAGTCGCTTTGAGTCGAATAACGTCTATCAGAGCATATGCCGTCGCCCTTTGAGATATGCTTGCCGATATCTCACTTTTTTCTTTTGGATTTGACTTTGACTTTTTTCATGTGTATAATGATTGCTATGAAACGTATCAGTACCAGAAAAAACAGTTTTGTCAAGCGATTGCTTATCAATATACCGTTTGTGCTCATCGTGGCGCTCATCGCGGCATGCTTTTTGAGCGGCGCGATCTTGGTCTTTTACTGTTTTGTGACGGCGGTCGCCTTTCACTCCGCAATGGTGAGCCTGATACTTGTGGGCGCGGGACTTTTGCTTGTGGGCGCGGGGCTTGGCCTCATCGTCGCGTTCAAGCGCTACTACGCTTTTTACGACAAGCAGATGGGCTGGCAATACCCCGACCGCGCCGTGCCCGCCGAAAAGAGCGCCGTTGATGGCAAAAAACCTTTGAAAGCGTACTTTTCGCTGAGCAACTTCGCCCTGCTGTTTTTGGCGATCGGCGCTGTGCTGACCGTGATATCCGCCGCGCTCGGCTGCATCAGTCGCGACAAGTGGATCGCCGTCATAGGCCCCTACCGCGAACAGCACGGGTACTTTCAGGACGTGCGCCATATGCAACTGAAATTTGCCGTCGAGGATTCGTCCTCTCACGAATATACCCTGCGCGAGATCAACGTCGATTTGCTGTCGAAGGAAGCGGTGATAATCTTTACGGACGATCCTCAATATCTTGGGTATCTCACGCTGGACGCTTACGTTTCCTACGAAGGACAGCTTTCCTGCGCCTGCGACTCGCAACCTATCTCATACTTCACCATCTCCGAAAAACCCGCGCCGTCCGCGAGGGAAACCGCGCTGGACAAGCTGTTGTTTTTTGCGGACGATATCCTCAAATCGGTGCCGTCCGAGAAACAGATCATCATCTATCTGCCGTCGAAACTCGAGGACAACATTGTTGTTGACGGTCCGGTGATATACGCAAAATAGAGTCGCAATGCTTATGCAGTATTATACATTGTAAAAAACAACTTTGCAACCCCCTGACAACATTTTTTCAAATCTTAAATTTGCTTTAGAAAATATCAAAGTCAGCCGACGTAGATGACAATCGGGACGTTTAGATTGTACAAATTCGCAGATCAGTAGGCATATCTCACCCATTTTGCTCAGATGTGTGCGCAAGATGTTATACACTTGTAAACAAAGTGATTGACAAGTGAATTATATTCGTATTATACCCTGCTTTAAGCGCAAGTTTTGCATAAATATTTATTTTGCGATCGCGTCGGAGGTGAGTTTTGCGCCGCCTTTGAAGCGCGATAACACCTCCGTTTTGAACGCCTTGGGCGCGGGTTGACGCTTCAGTGAGGCGTTTTGTATGAGTCGAGTGATAAACTCGGAATGCGACACGTCCTTGAACAGGTAGAACGCCAGCGAGCCGGGTACGGTGTTGACCTCGTTGATGTACACCTTTGAGTTTTCGTCCACAAGAAAGTCCGCGCGGATCACGCCGTCGAGAGCAAGTTCGCGATACAGACGCTCCGTGACCGCTTTGACGATCAACTCCGTCGCGCCAACGCCCGCCGGGATCCTGTGCCCACCGCCGCTGAGTTTGCCATTTTGCATATATTTGTCCTCAAAAGTCAAAAAATCGTTGGCGGAAATGGGGCGTTCCGTTTCGGACACAACTACGCTTCCGCCGTCGCGGTAGGCGGCGCAGTTGACCTCGACGGCATTTGTCAGCATATGCTCGACCACCGCTTCCCTGTCAAACCTAAAAGCTACGTCCAACGCTTCCGAAAGCTGCCGCCTGTCGTGCGCCGCGCTTATGCCTATGCTGCTGCCGAGGTGCGCGGGCTTGACTATGAGAGGATATTGCAAACTTTCAAGCGAATCCAAAACATCCCCGGCGCTCGCGGCAAAGTCCTCCTTTGTCACCTCGTTGTGGGGAAGGACGTTGAGAAGAAGGCTTTCAAACATGCGCTTGGACGCGGCTTTGTCAAGCAACAACTCGGACGCGAGCGGAGAACACGAGGTGTACTTGACGTTGTTGTACTCAAGCATCGCCTGCAATATCCCTCCCTCGCCCTCTCCGCCGTGACAGCAGATCAAAGCTGCGTCGGGAGAGAAATAGCGTTTGAGTTTGTCGCGTTTGAGTTCGTACAGTCCGCCGCTGAGCAGATAAACCTGCGTGTGACGAGCGGGATCGAAATCCCTGAAAGCGTCAATATCGCTCAGCTTTTTGACGTACATCTTGCCCTCGTGCATATACACAGGCTCCACGTTGTAAAGAGAACGGTCGATTGCAGCAAGGGTTTGCATTGCCGTGATCACCGAAATGTCGCTTTCAAGCGATCTTCCTCCGAAAAACAGCGCTACTTTTGTTTTCATAAATCACCTCATAACATTCATGTTGCCGCCGTGGACGACGAATAGTCTTAAGTCAAAATTATCGACTTTCAACGGATGTTTGTCCGATTTTTCCGAAAAAGTTTTACAAATATCGTTGCAAATTGTAATACTTTTCCAAAAACACTCCTCACTTCAATTTGTCGTCATATATGTCGGGAAGGTCGTTGAGGATGAGGAATACGTCGCCGAAGTTCAATCTGTTTTTGAAATCGCTCTGTGCGCCCGCAAGAGAGTCGTAAATGTGGATCTCGCCTCCGAATCCGCCATCCATTAGCCCTCGCCTGATGGGGTCGGTGCGCTTCGCGCCCACCAACAATACGAGATCCGCAACCGCGGCGAGCCTCTGCCCCAGCTTGTAATTTTCCTCTCGTTCCCTGCTGCCCAACTCAACCAATCCCGGAGTCAGCACCACCTTTCGGCGATCGAACATCGAAAGCGCGTCGAGGGCGCACATCGCGCCGTCCGGATTGGAGTTGAAACTGTCGTCAATGATCAATATCCCGTCGCCGTGAATGAGTTGCATGCGATGAGCGACAGGCTCAAGATCCTCTATGGCGGAGAGAATCAGCGGCGCTTCCACTCCCAACGCGTATGCCATCGCCGCCGCAAGCGTGATATCCTCAACATTGTGCCTGCCGATGAGGCGGGTCTGCACCCTGTAGTCGCCTGCCCCAAGGCGCAGCGTAAATTGCGTCCCTTCCTCGCTCATACAAAGGTCATAACTCAAACAATCCCCGTCGTTCAACCCCGCGAATATGATTTGCGGAGGCTTTTTCAGCTTGGATATCGCGCCGTCCGCCTTGTCGCGAACTCTGTCGCTGACTACGCACACGCCTCCCTCGCCAACGTCCAGAATTCGACATTTTTCGCGAACGATATTCTCTTCCTTGCCAAACGTTTCGAGGTGTTGGGAGTTTATCCCCGTAAGCACGGAGTAGTTGGGCTTGACCATATTCATCAACGTGCGTATGTCGCCCGTCCTTCGCGCTCCGAATTCCGCGATCAACACGTCGTAGGTCGCGTCGAGAGATCTCAACGTTTTGCATATACCCATTGGAGTGTTGTAGCTTGCGGGCGACGCTAAAACATTGTACTTTTGGGACAACATCGCCTGCAAAAAGTTTTTGACGGACGTTTTGCCGTAGCTGCCCGTGACTGCGATCTTGATGAGATCCGGCATAGCGGCAAGCCGCTTGGACGCGCTCCGCATATATCTGAAATTGTTGAGTTTTTCGAATACGTTGATGACGCTCGCGCCTATCGAAAACAGCGCGGGAAACGCCAACGGAAAACAGAACAGCACCAAATATCTCAAATAGTTTTGGGACAGGCGAGCGGTCGCAACGCCAAACGAGCACATCACGACGGCAGTAGAACATGCCGTCACAAACAAGAGGCATCGCACCGCGCGCTTGGTGTATCTGAGAGGTTTTTTGCGCGTTGGAAGATCCTCCATAAAATACATCGCGAACTCCGCTATGAAAAAGAAGAGCACCGTGGCAAAACCCCAAAATGCCCGCGATTGGAAAAAGTAGAACGCCAACCATATCGCCGTGAAAACAGATACGGCGCAAATGTCAAACAGATATATGAGCGCAAGCCTTTTCGACTTGAAAATCTCTCGGACGCGGTAGTTGTCCTGCTGGATAGCGTACAGGTACGGCCGCGTCATAAAAAACGAGTCGAGCGCCACAAGAAATACATAAAACCAATCGCCTCTCAGCAGGGTCATTTTGCCTCCATCACTCCGCGACTCCGCGCAAAAACGCCCGCAGGATCTCAAGAAATTCGGCGCGATCCTCCGCGAATGCGAAGTGTCCGCCATCAAGCGTGAACATCGCGCTGTCCGCTATCCCGCGGCAAAGTTTGCGAGCCATATACATCGGCGTTTCGCGGTCGTCCTTTCCCCAAAATATTGCGGTCGGACACAAAATGTGACAAAGCAGCGGCGTTTGATCGTAATTCACCACCTTTTTGAAGGTTTCCTTCATGAGCGGCGACAACTGCCTGTAATCCGCGGAGCCTTTCAATCCCTTGAGCCCGATACGCTTGAGCGCCTTGTGCAACAGCACCTTGACTTGATACTTCAACCCTCGGCGAGGCTTCAGCCCCGCGCTGTCCACAAGCACGAGCGCTTTTACATGCTCGCCGCGCCGCGCCGCCAACTCAAGACACACCCTCCCGCCAAAAGAATGCCCGACAAAACACGCTCTCCTCACGCCGAGCGCTCCCAAAACCGCAAGCGTTTCGTCCGCGTAATCCGGCACTCCGTAGGGATAGTCCGGGGCTCCGCTGCCTCCGAATCCCGAAAAGTCGACAAGCGTCACCCTGAATTCGTCCTTCAAAAAGTTTGCGGCAAACAAAAAGGCGGAGGCATCACAGCCCCAGCCATGCAAAAATACGACGTCTTTTCCCTCTCCCGCGAACAGGCAACGCACCTTGTGCGCACCCGCTTGTATAAATTTTTCCTCAAACTTCGGTTGAGTCAAGCCCCTCCTCAAACTTCAGCCGCATGACGAGCGCGTCGAAGCGATTGTGATAATACCTCTTTCGTACGCCGACCGTTTCAAACCCCAACCCCCTGTAGAGGGCGATCGCGGGCAAATTGTCCTCGCGCACCTCAAGCGTAAGAGTTTTGACCGAATTCCGTTTTGCAAGCGATATGAGTTCGCTCATGACAAGTTTGCCAAGCCCCCTGCCTCGCAACTCTCGCTTGACCGCGACGTTGAGCACGTCGGCTTCGTCCTCGGCTTGCAAAAATCCGCCGTAGCACACGACCTCGTCGCCCTCAACGCCAACAATTATATGCGCGGAAGGGGAATTGAGTTCCGAAAGCAACATGTTTTCACTCCACGGCTCGTCCATCGCCTCGCGCTCGATCGCGGCGATTTGGGAAATATGCGATCTGTTCAGCGCCTCAAACGTCATTTTGCGTCCTCTCCGCTTGCGATTTGCGCATATAGAACGGCTCGAATACGTCCACATACTCCCGCCTTGCCGCCTTGAGCCTGACCGTGGCGGCGAGCGCCGTCGCAAGATCCTCAACAGGCTCGTACACCGCGTCCGTCAGCTTTGCCGCCTCCTCCGCGGAGTAAAACGCCGCCTCCTTGACCTCGCCGCCCTCGCAGACAGCGCCGTAAACATTGCCGTGCCCTGCGTCAACGGCGGCAAACACGCTGTCCCTGCCATGCGCGATAAGCTGAAAGGATGTGACGGCGATACGCTTTGCGCCCGTGGCAAATGCCAGCGCCGTCATTGCCGCAACGCCTATTCTTATGCCCGTGAACGAGCCGGGCCCTACGTTGACGGCGACGTGATCAAGCATATCCGCGCTTACGCCGTGCGCCAAAAGCATTTCGCGCACGGTAGGCATCAGCAGCGCCGAATGTCCCTTTTGCCCGACGTTGATCGTGCGGCAAAAATCCTCGTCGCCCTTCAGGAGCGCGATCGCAAGTTTGTTTGAAGTTGAGTCAATTGCAAGACAAATCATTTTTCACCCTGTGACTTGTTGTGTATCTTGGCGCGGTTTGCGAGGATATGCGCGAAGAGCGTTGCCGATCCTGCCATATCATACCGTGAGAATGCTTCAAAAGAACATATCTGTTATGCGATATCCTTCGGGTCGCCCTCGCTCACAGTGAACACGCGCGAGTTTTCATCGTCGCCCGCGCTCACCTGAATGTGATATATCTTTCCGTCGAGATGTCGGAGTTTGTTCCACTCTATCACCGTGACGGAATCGGGATCAAAACTGTCCTCTATACCAAGTTCCGCGATCTCATCCTCGCTTTGAATGCGATACATGTCGATGTGGTTGAGGCGCAATCTGCCGCTTTCGTAGACGTTCATAATGGCAAAAGTCGGGCTGGTGACCTCCTCCGTCACGCCGAGAGCCTTCGCAAGCCCCTTGGTGAACGTCGTCTTGCCCGCGCCGAGGTCGCCGTCAAGCAGGATCACCTCGCCGCCGTCAAGTTCGCCCGCGACTGCCGCCGCAAGCGAAAATGCCGCCGCCGAGAGCAGTGAGCGCAGTATTTTGCCGGGCAGCGTATTCTTTTTGCGCAGGCCGCGCGTCAGCGCCCGGCCGAGGGGTGCGGCAAAGCAGAGTATGCCGAAGGCTGCAAAGG
>CANQMD010000044.1 GCA_947624885.1 uncultured Clostridia bacterium | reverse complement strand
TATTTACTGTCATGTTGAGTGCAGTCGAAACATCCCCTTTGCAGACGCACCCCGTCCGTTCCTCTCCCACAAAGGCTCCAATCCTCCTCTTAAGGCGCCCCTTCGGGGTCCCCAAAAATTACAACGTAATTTTTTGGGGTGATTATAAGGGGAGCTGTCCGCCACAAAAAAAGCGGGCGTCAGCCCGCGTTTTCATCTTCCATATTTCTTGACAAGCCCCTTCAATCTCCTCGCCATTTCCGGAGAGAAGTCGTCCTTTTCAAAGCGCGTACTCCAGTTCAGTCTTGACACTGTCGACGGCAAGTTGAAACGCGCCTCCACGCCCAGCGCCAAGAGGTCCCAAAACGGGATGATCGCCATAAACGCCTTTGACGCATACGCCAATTCCACTTCCGTATCGCACATACTCTCTGCGCAGTCTGTTTTCGGATCAATTTTCAGCAATTTGCACTCATTTTCCAGATCCTTCGCATACGTTTCCCTCGCGTCCTCGTTGAGGTCGTCGATATATGCTTTCAGCGGCATATTGTCGTGCGTCCCCGTATAGCACACAAAGTTCTCGCTGTAGCAGGACGGTTTATGTTCGTTGTCGGGATTTCCGTCAAAGGCAAACTCAAGTATCTTCATTCCGGGGTATCCCACAAACTTCATCAACTCGCGCACGCCGTCGTCTATCACGCCCAAGTCCTCCGCGACGATATCCAACTCCAGCTTATCCTCAAACAGCGCCTTTGACGGGCCTTCCGCCCACGCGCCGTTTCTTGCGGTTTCCTCGCCGAACGGGATCTCGTAGTATCTGTCGAAACCGCGGAAGTGGTCTATTCTCAATATATCCACAAGTTGCAAGCAGTCCGCGATCCTGGCGTTCCACCAGCCAAAGCCGTCCTTTTTCATCTTTTCCCAGTCGTACACGGGATTTCCCCACAGCTGCCCGTCGTCCGAAAACGCGTCCGGAGGCACGCCGGCCACGAGGTATGGCTTGCGCTGCTCGTCCACCTTGAACATTTTGTCGCCGTATTTCCACATTTCCACGCTGTCGTAAGCAATATACAGGGGGATATCTCCCATCACGGCGATCCCCGCGGCATTCGCGTATGCCTTAAGTTTTTTCCACTGCTTCAAAAACATATATTGCGTAAATTGCCAAAACAGAATCTCCTCGCGGTGTTCGTTTCTCCAACTCTCTTCCAACTGTGGGCTGTAGTTTTTCAACTCTTGCGGCCACTTATCCCAAGCCACGTAGTCGCAATGCGCCTTTATAGACATAAACAAACAAAAATCGTCGTATTTCCCCTCATTCACAAACGCCGCGAACTCCTCGCTTCTCTCGAATCTCTCAAACGCCAGCTTCAGCAACGCCACCTTATTTTTGAATTGCAAAAAGTAGTCCACTCTGCCGCTGTCGTCCTTCAGTTCCGCCTCTGCGATCTCGCTTATTTTCAACAAACCCGCCTTCGCAAGTTCCGCAAGGTCGATCAGATAGTAGTTCAGCGCGTTGGCGCAACAGGATTGATACGGGCTGTCGCCGTAGCTTGTCGGATTCAACGGCAACACCTGCCACACTTTTTGTTCCGCCGCTTTCAAAAAATCCACAAATTCAAACGCATACCTGCCCAGCGTCCCTATCCCCTCGTCGGACGGCAGCGCCGAGATCGGCATCAATATTCCCGCATATCTTTTCGTCTTATTCATTCTCTCCACGTCCTTTTTGCCCGTTTTATAGCTTTCGCGCTCATACAACGCGTCGTTCTCGCGATATTATAGCCGCAATTTTTCAAATCGGTCAAGCCCAAATTTTATTTTTCTCTTCTCTCTCTCAAACCTACCGCCCTACGTCGCGCAAACCTACCGCCCTACGTCGCGCAAGCCTAACGCCCTACGTTGCGGCGATTTTATAACAAGCCTCCGTTCCGTCCAAACCTAACCCGCGCAAACCTCTTCCCTCTCTAAATTCTTGCGGCGATCACGCTATGCGGAGCCACTTTCAGCTTTCCGTCGCACTCGGCAATGGCGGTCGTGCCCGCCCTGTCCATATCCGCCAATATCTGCGCCCTTCGCCCCAGGTCCACGACAAACGCGCTGTCCGTATTGTTCACCGCATACGCCGTCCTGCCGATCACATACGCCGCCGTTCCTTTGGGACTTTCCAGCAGTGAAAAAGCGTTGTCTGCGGCGCTCAAATCGTCAAAGGCGGGTTCGGATCTTCTTATCTCGATCAAGCCCTTATAGTATTGCACGGTATCCCACTCCGCGATCATTCTGCGCCAATCCAGCTTATTCACGTCGTCGCCGGACTTATACGAGTTGGAGTCGCCGCCCTTTGTCCTCAAAAACTCCTCTCCCGCCTGCAAAAACGGAATACCCAACGCGCTCATCAGCAAAAATCCGACCATTTTCTGCATTCTGCGCCTATCCTCATTATCGTCGGTAGACGCGACCAACTGATCGAACAAGGTATAATTGTCGTGGCATGCGGCGTACACGACCTGTTGGATCGGGCTTTTGATATCCGCGTTTTTTTTGCCCGCGATGCCTGCGCTTATTCCTCCCAGCACAACATCCATCAATTCGGTTACGCCTTGCGCGTAGCCTTTTGTCGCGCCGCCGAAGTGTCCGCCTCTCAAAGCGTTTCTCAAGTCGTCGTTAAACACGCCTATCCTCTCGTCCAGCAGATGCAAGTTCTGTTTATCCGCGCCCTTGACGCCGTATGGCGGCTCGCAGTACCACGGCTCCCCGTACATCAGGATCTTTTTTCCTCTGCCGTCCTCAAACAGCGTATCCAGCGCCCTGCGTATCCTGTTCATAGTCCCCACGTCGTGCAATCCCATAAGGTCAAACCTGAATCCGTCAATATGGTATTCTTTTGCGAGATATGTCACGCTGTCGACCATCAATTTTCCAAACATAGCGCTTTCGCTTCTCGTTTCGTTGCCGCAACCCGACCCGTTGCAAGGCTTTCCGTCCCGCATTCGGTAGTAGTAGTCCGGAGCGCACACGTCCAGCGCGTTCCCTTTTTTGAAATACGTATGGTTGTACACCACGTCCAAAATCACGCCGATTCCCGCGCTATGCAGCGTCTGCACCAGCCGTTTAAGTTCCCTCACGCGCGCATACCCGTCGTGAGGATCGCTTGAGTAGCTCCCCTCCGGCACAAAGTAGCACATCGGGTCGTATCCCCAATTATATCCGTTTCCCAACTCGTCCACGCTGCCAAAGTCCAGCACGGGCAACAGTTGCACGTATGTCACGCCAAGTTGCTTGATGTAGTCCACCAACACGGGTTTCCCGTCCAACGACTCGCCAATTCTGAACGCCGAATATTTCCCCGCGTCCGGCAGAGCCAGGCTCTTATCCGACGAAAGATCCCTCACGTGCACCTCCCACACTATGGGAGTTTTCGGCTCGAATCTGTCCTCTTCCCAGCCTTCGGGATCCGCGCTTCCCTCCTTCAGAATGAGGCCTCGTTTGGAGTTCGCGCCCGCAGATCTCGCGTATGGATCTATCGTTTCAACGCCGTTCACGACGTAGGTGTAATACATTCCCTCGCAATTGCCGTCCGCCGTCGCTTCAAAGCATCCTCTGCCGACGGGTTTCATTTTGAGTTCCATCACAGGGAGATCGCTCTCGTCCGACTCGTACACTCTGACAAAAACCGACTTCGCATACGGCGCAAACACGGCAAAACTCACCTTGTTATCTTCGCATCTCGCTCCAAATTCCGGAAAGATCATATCCAAGCCTCCAATACCTCCGCAAGTTTCTCAAAGTCGTTGTCTATCGCAACATCCGCAAAGTTTTTTGCCAGTTCCGCGCTATCCTCCGCGGGCGAGATCTCCGTGCGTATATACGCCGTTTTCAACCCGACTTTCTTTGCAGGGACGATATCCGCGGCGATATCGTTCCCCACAAACGCCGTTTCCTCTCTTTTCAGCCCGTATTTTGCCAAAATATATTCAAAAAACTTCAAACACGGCTTTTTAAATCCAAACTCCGACGACAATTCTATGCCGTCAAACAACTCGTATATTCCAAGCCCCTTCAATTCGGGCAAAGTGAACGCCGCCTGCGCGTTTGACAGCACGTACAATTTTGCGCCCTTATCCTTAAGTTTTTGCAGCGTTTCTCTCGCCCCGTCGTACAACGCCAACCTCTTCACGCTGCGTTTTCTGAAATATTCCGCCAGCTTTTTTGCGTATTCCCTTTTCTTTCCGAATTTGTCCAGGGTCTTCGTCATTTCCGCAACAAAGTCCGCCTCTTCTTCGCCCCTATTCTCAAAAAAAGCGCTCAAAAGCGGCCAAACGTCGCGTTCAATGCCAGTCAGCCTCTCAAAATATCGCGAAAAATCGCGTCTGAATCCCTCGTCGGACTCATCCGTTCTGACGTCGATCAATGTCCCGTAAAGATCAAATACAAAATTTTGCATGAGGATATTGTAACAGCCCTCATGCAAATTTGCAACAGCCAAAAGTTCATTTTGCGCAGAAGCAATTCTCCTCAGACGAGGCGTTCTCGGCGGAGGAATTTGTCAAAGTCAGCGCAAACAAGATGGCAAGCATCACTGTCGCTTCGCGTTGCGAGATATTGCCGTCCGCAAAAAACGCCAGCATCACTATCAGCAAAAACAGATACCAATTGTCGTCAAACATATCGCCTCCAATGCGCAACAGTATATGCGCCGATATGCGCCTATGTGCAAATGCCAACATCTCGGATATGACAAAATTCCGCCAAAAAGCGCCCGCGGCGACAAAACCTCTCACGCCCCGCGCCCCCGCGCCGCTTACAATAGCGTTATGGAAAAGATGATAGATCCACAAACCGAAGCGACCGTCAAAAGTTTTCTTCCCAACAACGCCACGCTGTATTCTCTCGCGGAATTTTTCTCCGCCTGCAGCGACGTGACCCGCGCAAGGATCATCTGCGCCCTGTCCATTTCGGAGTTATGCGTCAGCGACCTCAGCCGCATACTAAACCTCAATCAAACCACCTGTTCGCACCAACTTCGCCTGCTCAAAGCGGCGGACATCGTGCAGCAAAGACGCGACGGAAAAATCATCTACTATTCTATAAAAAGCCGAAAAATAGAAGACGTTTTGCTTGCGGGAGTCAATTTTTTGAATTTATAATGATTTTCAAACGGATTTTTTGAATTTTAGATCTCTTTCATCTTCCGCTTATCTTTTTTCTTTTTTGCACTTTCAAAAAATATATTTTCACAACAACGAGGCTGTTCCTCTTCCCCCGCTCAGTCTTCGTTTTCGTCTTTGTTCGCGCTTTCCTCTTCCTCTTCAAAGGCGTTTTCGCCCTCGCCGCTCTCTTCGTCTTTCGCCGCGTCGTCGCCCGTCTGAGGATATATATCCCTATACAGTTCCTCCTCAAACGGATCTTCATAGTCATCCTGTTCTTGCTGTTCGGACGCTTTTTTCGCTTTGCCCGCCGTCCTGAGCGCCCTTCCCACTATCACCGCCAGCTTGGAGTACACAAACACCTGCACCGTATCCACCGCCATCAACAGCACCGATCCGATAATCGCGATCGCCCAATACGGCAACGCCTGCATGATCGCTTCGTCCACCACGATAGTGCCCAGCACAAAGTACAGCAATGCGAGCGCGCCGTTGACAAATATCAACTTTACAGGCACTTGCACGTACCATTTCACATGCAGGTTATACATTATTCCCGCCAACAGCGCCATTGGCCCAAAGTACACTACATATCCCCCGACAGCGGTTATATCCGACCCCGCGATAAAAAAACTTGCCACGCCCGAAACGACAAGCGCGGCGACGCTTGAAAACCAATATCTCTTTGTCAGAGGGATCATAATGGACAGTCCCGCGGCAACAAAAAAAGCCACCGTCGTAAAGCGCACGTACACGCCCAACGTCACAAAAATGATCGCCAGCGCCGCGGATATTCCCGCAAGCGCCACCGCATAGATCATGTCTGCCCGGTCAACTTTTCTCATACCACGCTCTTCCCTCTTCCTTTCGTTATGATCCGCGTCCCGCTCGCAGCGAGCCCGAATAATCCACCAAAAAGAGGGCTATTTGTGAAAAACTATTATAAAAACATTGCGATTTTATAATAGTTCTCTCAAAATTCAATTATATTTTCAGCAGCAGCGTATCAAATCGCCGCCCATACATTCACAGCAGCAATCCGCGCACCAAAGCGCTTGACACGCCGCGCAACAGCTGTCCGTCGCGTCCGCGCCGCCCTGCGAGTATGTGCGATTTGTCGCCGTATATTGCGGGTTTGAATTCGACCCGTACACTCCGTGCGAGCCTTCCCTGTCATATGGTTTCGACCCGTCCATTTTCTTTTTCAAGTTGTTGAGCGCCTTGCTATACTTTTCGTTGTTCGGGTCCATCTGCAAGGCGATCTCAAGCTGTTTCCTGCTGTCGTTCAGCCAATTCTTCTCATAAAAGATGTACGACTGCATATAGTGCCACTCCGCGCCGCGGTACGAGATCGCGTCCAATTCGCGTTGCGCGTCTTCCACCTTATGTTCCATCAGCGCCTTTTTCACGGCTTCATACGTCGACGTCCCTTCCCCCGAGATCTCGGCGTTGTCGTGCGTAGCGTCCATCGCGTCCTTATACGCGGCTTCAAGCAACTCTAATTGTCTTGCCGCTTCCGCGCCGCTCTCGCCGTCGTCAAACAGGTGGGACTTCAGTTCCGCCTTTTTGGTTTGATACGCCTCTTCGATCTCGTTTTGAGTCGCCTCCTTGTCGATCCCCAGGATCACAAACGGGTCATTTGGCATTTTTCCTCTCCTTTGAGCAGACGTTCCATCTGCATACGTATGCCCAGATATACTGTATTGCTCAGCACGCCCTCGTACAACTTGATTGGCATCATATTGTAGGCGCCCACGATCTTATTGTAAGTCGAGCCAAGCAAAAATTCAAGTTCTTCTCTGTTCTTTTCCAAAAACCGCGCCTTATCCTCGCATTTTCCCATCGCGGCGACCAGCGGATTATACGTTCCTTTCTTGCAGTCCTTCTCCACGTCGTCCACCGCGTCCATAAGGTACACGATCCTGCCGAGGTTATAGGCAAAGTCGTCCGTCACGCAGTCCTCTCCCACAAATTCGCGCGTGATATCTCTCATCAGCGTCGCAAACGGATGTGCCGCCATATCAATGCTGTCGCAGTTTTCCTTTTCGAGTTTTCTGAGTTCGGCAAACCTACATCTCATCATCTCGTCAATCTTTGGCAGGCGTTTTGCGGCTTTGGATCTTCTCAGGGAAAGTCCCCATTTGACAGGCGCTCTCAAAATTTTCCCGTCGCGCACGTCGTCGTCCAGGTTATAGTACGCCAGCAACACCGCCAGATCCGCCATTTTACGGCTGAGTTCGTCCGCCGCGACCGACGCTTTTCTTCTGCCGCTATACGCGCATATCTTCCTTTCAAAGGTGACTTCCTGCTCCGTCAAGCTGTGCAGAAGCACGCTGAAAAACGTCACGTCGTAGTTTGTGCACAATCTTGTCGGTTGCGATCCCGTCTTGCCAAGCGTCCTGCACAGCCCGCAATAGAACGCCTGAAACACGTTGAAGTCCTTGATGTACATATTGTTTTTGTCAGGTATAACGTATCCAAACATATTCTCAATTATACTCTCGCAATATTAAATCAATATGAAATTTCAAAAGGATATCAACCCGACCCTCTTTTTGACTTTGCGCAGCGTCTTTTCCGCCAGGTATGCCGCCTTATCTGCGCCCTCCTGCGCCACCGAGGCAAGGTACGCTTTGTCCGAGATATACGCGGCGTAATCGCGTCTTATGGGCGCAAACGCCGCCGCCACCGCCTCTCCCACGGCGATCTTAAACGTTCCGTATCCCTGCCCCGCAAACTCCTTTTCCACGTCCGAGGGGGTCTTTTCCTCTATCGCGGCGTAGATGTTGATGAGGTTGCTTATTCCGGGCTTATCGTCGCGCACGACGATCTCGTTTCCGCTGTCCGTGACGGCGCGTTTAAATTTCCTTATTATCGTCGCCTCGTCGTCTATCGCCGACACATAGGCGTTGGGATCCGGGTCGGACTTTGACATTTTGACGGTAGGCTCCTGCAGCGAGCATATCTTCGCGCCCACCTCCGGGATATATGGCGACGGCACCTTAAAGGTTTCGCCGTAGCGGTTGTTGAATCTGATCGCGATATCCCTCGTCAGTTCGAGGTGCTGTTTCTGATCCACGCCCACTGGCACGAGGTCCGACTGAAACAGCAAGATATCCGCCGCCATCAGCACGGGGTAATCCATCAACCCCATATTGATATTATCCGCATGTTTTGCGCTCTTATCCTTAAATTGCGTCATGCGCGACGCTTCCCCGACGTAGGTATTGCAATTTAGGATCCACTGCAGTTCGGCATGCTGATGCACGTGCGACTGAAAGTATATGATCGCCTTTTGGGGGTCCAACCCCATCGCGAGGTACTGCGCAAAAAAGCTCAGCGCGGTCTGTCTGAACTCTGCAGGCTCTCTTCTCAGCGTAAGCGCGTGCAGATCGGCGATAAAAAATATGCTGTCAAAATCCGACTGCATTTTGCGCCAATTGTTGACCGCGCCGATATAGTTTCCAAGAGTGATCGCGCCCGTAGGCTGTATCCCGCTCACAATTCTCTTTTTCTCGTCCATACGCTATTTTTCCTGCGCCGCCTCTTTCAAAAAGGCGACAATTGCTTCCTCCATCCAAGTTTCGGGTATAAGTCCCTGTTCGTTCATCGCGAAGTCATGTTTCAAGCGGTATATACAATCGGGGCATTCCAGCGCTGTCAGCGTTTCCAGCTTTGCCGCCGCCTTGACGGGATCGCTCTCTCTCGTGCCGATCGCGGCGAGGGTATCTCTCGCGACGACATACGGATTCACGCATTGCGCGACGACGGTCGGCGTATCGTCCTCCGTTTCGCAGCAGTAGTCGTTAAACACGCTCATCGTGACCGCCGTCACGGGGTCCAGCACAGAGTCGTCGATGTCAAACGCGTTGAACGCCGCCTCTCTCATCTCGTCCTCGTCCGCCCAACCCGCCTGCAGCAAGTCGAACGCCACGCAATCTCTGTCCTGTTCTATCTCGAAGTCCCTGCCTTCAAACAGCCTCTCCATCGCGGCGGATATCTGCTCGACGTCCCTCCCGCACAACTCGTAGGCAATTCTCTCCATATTTGCAGGAAACAGCACGTCCAACTCGTGCGCGGAAGTGAGATACAGCGCTCTTTTTGCCTGCACTTTGCCTTCGCACACCAACTCCGCCGCCGCCTTATTGGCGTTGCAAGCGATCACGATCGTGCGTATCGGCAGCCCCATCA
Organism: uncultured Clostridia bacterium; assembly: GCA_947624885.1. Taxonomy (GTDB): domain Bacteria; phylum Bacillota; class Clostridia; order Christensenellales; family CAG-917; genus CAG-475. The sequence continues at coordinate 2,242 of CANQMD010000044.1, read as the reverse complement.
ACCGCGCGTAGCAGCCTGCCGTCGCAAGCGTCAGATCAAGCGCGGGCAGCGCAAAGTTGATCTCCTCGCCCGCTTCTATCTCGCGCGAGTCCACAAGGTCGCAGTATGCGGAAAAGAATATCGCCACGCACGGCAGTATCCTTCCCACGTTTAGTTCGTTCGCTCTGATTATGTCAAACCCTGCCTCCGCCGCCTTCTCGGCAAGACCTTCGGAGTACATGCAGCCCCGCAATTTTTCCGCTATATTCCCGCCTTTCACGCCGATCGCTCTCGCTCTCTTTCCTGTCGCGTCCAAAGCGCCGCGGACGTTCAGCGCGTCCTCGTTATGCGGATAAAACGCCATTGCCGCCGCCTTCTCCACGCCTCCAAACGCGTTTAGCAGCGTTCGGCCTATCTCCGCGCCTCCCGCATACGCCACAAAAAAGCGCTTGTCATATCCCTCGCGCTCCCTGCATGCGGCAAGCAACCTCGCAAACACCGTCAGCGAAATATCCTCCGCTCTGCCCGTCGCGCCCTCGGCGAGGTCCAGCATATACACGCCGTCCTCAGTTTTGACAAGCGAAAGTTCGTCCTCTCCCGCCGCGACAAGCGCTTCGTCCACGACCGCGCCCACGTCGATATCGTCAAAAAACAGCGCCAATATCCTTTTGAGCCTCTCGCCGAAGGACAGTCCCGCAAGTCCGCTCAAAAATTCCTCGTCCAAAACAGGCAAAGACAGCGGAACAAACAGTCCGCCGTCACAAGCAATGCTGTCCGCGACCGCTTTTGTCCCCGACGCGCAAATATCCTTTGATCTCGTACTTACAAATTGCATCAATATTGTTTCAAAAACTCCGGAAAGTTTTTCTCGTCCTCGCTCACGGTGACCACAAATTGCGTATCCGTCGATTTAGCCACCGCGTAAATATCCCTGAAAAAGTCCTCCATCTCGTGCACAGTTTTTCCAAGCAGCCTGTGCGCGCCGTCCAGATACAGCGTTTCGATGTCGTGATTTCCCGCAAGTATACCCATGATAAACCCGATCAACGCAGGCTCTTCCACGGGATTATTTCCCTTTTTGAGGGTCGACGCGTTGATCAACCTCACCTGATGCCTCAGCGTAAACTTATATCCGTCCTCCTTATCGGTCACAAACACGATATCTCCTTTCGCCGTGTCCACATTTGCGTTAGCCATGTCAATGATGATTTTTGTTTTGCCCGTGCCCTTTGCTCCGGTGATCAGCTTAATCATAAACTCCTCCAAGCAGATTCTACAATTATAATACACTAAACCCGTCACATTTTCAAGTAAATTTTCCTCACAACCTCAAGTCTGCCAAAAACCCCTCGCAAACCTCTGTTCTACGCACATTCCCCCGCAAAACGATTGAATTGTTCGGCAATAAATGCTATCATTCATTCGTCACCCGAAAAATAAGTATTTCACGAGGGAAAATCATGAACAACGATGAAGATTTATTGACAAACACACCCGCGCAGTCCGCGCCGGATCCCAACCTCGCCCCTGCCGTTCATAACGGCGATGTCCGTCGCGATCTTTGTCGCCTCCGCCGTCATCTGCTTTATCTATTCAAAAACCGTGCAAAAACTCACGCGTTTCACAAGCGACAAATTGCTCGCCGCTCTTCAAAAATTCTACCGCTTTATCGAGAAAAAAGTGTTCAAAATAGATCAGTTCCCTGATGAAAAAATACCAATGGTTTCTTCGGCAAACTCACAATGATATGTGAAATAATTGCTTGAATAATGTTGACTTCAATACAGGGTCGCACGCCGGATTTTGAAACTTGCACACAAATCAAAAAGCGCAAACTTGGCGATGTAAGAGCCAAAGTTTGCGCTTTTTAGCTTGGGGTGCAGGGGACGAAGTCCCTTGCCGGGGCGTGGGGCAGCGCCCCACACAAACATATTACTCGATATTTTCCAGCAGTTTATTTTGCACGGCGAGGCGCAGCGCGTCTATCATCTCGTCAAGTTCGCCCAGCATAAACTTATCGATCGAGTACAGCGTCAATCCGATCCTGTGGTCTGTAACGCGTCCCTGCGGAAAGTTGTATGTGCGGATGCGTTCGCTTCTGTCGCCCGTGCCCACCTGAGCGCGGCGCACGTCGTCGTACTCTTTTTGCGCCTGCGATTGGTAGTAGTCGTACACGCGGGATTTCAGCACTTTCATCGCCTTTTCCCTGTTTTTCATTTGGCTGCGTTCGTCCTGGCATTCCACCACTATCCCCGTAGGCAGG
>CANQMD010000043.1 GCA_947624885.1 uncultured Clostridia bacterium | reverse complement strand
TAGTTCTTTATATAGATCTTGTGGCCATTGGCTTCCACGCTGCCGAAGAACGCGCCCTGGTACGTTTCAAGCGTGTACGTGCTGTACATATACACATCTGCTTCAAGACTGAATGCCGCAAAGCGCAGCTCCCTCAGCAATGACGCGCCCTGCTGGTTGGCTATCACAATGCGCTTGGATTCAGTGCCCTTGCCATCGCCCACAAGCCAGCTTGTAGCGGACTTGGTATACACTTGCAATGTCTTATCACCCTTTTGGTATGTCCCGCTTGCCGCCAAGGTGTATTGCAACAGGTACACGTCTATGATGTCGCAAAGCCTCTTGCTCTGGCGCGGAGCCTCTCCCTCCTGCACCTCATGGTCATCCAGCGTATAGTCCGCCAAAACATCGTACGCGCCTTTCTCTGCGGTGGACAGATAATATTTGTTTTCGCTTGTATACCCGCTCTTTGAGCCGTTATACAGTTTATCATAAGTCTTGGCAGTTGCTCCGTCTGCAGATGTATATTTGCTCTTGGTATCGCCATCGCCATTCCAAACGGAGTTCTCCATATACGTGGCGTTGTCGCCAGCCGTTCCGCTGCCCACTATGCCGCCAACGTTCGTTGCGCCCTTTGCCCAGATGTACATCATGGACGCTGCGTTCGTCACTGTTCCTGTGCCCGCTATGCCGCCCACGTTCTCGGCTCCCACGGTGTTCATGGTGCCCATTGCCACCGCCTTGGACAGACTGCCGCTGAGTGCGCCCACGATTCCGCCAACATTATCTCCGCCCGTCACGTTGAATATGCCCTGCACGCTTACGTTTGTAACCTCCGTGGTTATGCTTCCCGCAAGTGCGCCAACGTTCGTTGCTCCGTCGGATATGACGTTGACGTTCCTCAAATGCATGTCTTTCACAGACCCCGTTTCTTCTATAGTAGCAAACAATCCAACGTTGTCTTTGCTTGTCACGCCGCCCATGATGTTTATGCCGTTTATGACGTAGCCGTTGCCGTCAAAGGTGCCCGTGAATTTGCCAAACAGACTGTCCAAAATCGTCACGGTGTCGCCCGCCTTGCCCTTCAGCACATTGGTGAGCAGATGATTTGTGCCCGTCTGCCCGTAGCCCCATGTGTACGTAGGTTGCCCGCCAACAGGATTGCCGTCTTCGTCATACTCCACCCTGATGAACATGTTGTTGAGCATAACAAGATCTTCGCTTGTAAACACGCCCGAAATATCTCTCACAAGTTTGAAACTCGTATAGCTTATAGGCTCGCCTGCCGTTTCCTCAAGATACAGATACCTATCTCCGCTCTGGAACACCTGCTGCCCAAGGCTATCAAAGTACTCATCCCATGTTTCATACCCTGCCGGCACACCTTCATTGTTCACATATTGTTCCGCAGTACAAACTTCGTGCTCCACTACGTTGCCGGGCAGCGTAACGCCAAATTGGTTGTCGCTTGCGGAGTAATAGTACGCCGCGATCAGCAAGCCCGCCAGCGATCCTATCTCAAACGCGTCCTTGTTTACAAAGTACCCTATCGTAAGAGTGGGATAATTCCTCAATGTGTAGTTGCGGTAGGCGCTCTTCTCCGCGTCCGAATCGCCCGTAGCCTCCGGACCGTAGACAAGTTGCACCTTCAATTGCGTGCTCTTCTCGCTTCCGCGTATCACCGTATGGCTGTGATACTCTTTCTTCCAATTGTTGTCTATCTTCAGAGCAACCTTATCTCCGTTCACAACGCCGCTCAACGTGCCGACATCAACGTCCTTCCAGTCGGTGTTGTAGGTGTTGTCCGGCTTGGCGTAGCTTTGCGCCGTATTCGTGTAGTTCGCGGAAATAGACTTCGGCGTTATGCTGATATCGCCCGTCACGGTCATTGTCTGCCTGTTCAACGTCGTTTCAAATCCGCCGTTGATTTCCCCGCTGAACGTGTAGTTGGCAGACCTCACCGTGAACACCAATCTCTTGCCGCTCTCCTTGCCCGGATCGTTGACATTGTTGACAAACGCGTCGTATGCGCTCCTGTCTGCGCCCGTTTCCTCAAACACTGCGGACACCGTTACTCCGGACTCTCCGCTTGCAAATCCTTCCACACGGAAGCCGTTTCCGGAGCGATATATCTTGCTGTTGCCTTCCCTGTCTGCAACGCCGTCGCCGCCAAACTTATTGTTGCCGTCATACACCTTGGTCGCCGCGCCATCCTTCGTGTTGATCGTGATCGTCAACTCTCTTGCCGTGATCTCTCCGTTTTCGATCGTGAGCGTAGTTGCGTCAAGAGCATAGTTCTTGGTCTTTTCGTTACTGTTGATAGTGATGGTGTATGTGATCGTCAAGCCTGTGCCGACATCCTTTTGCGAATATGCCGCCGTGATGGTGTAGTCCGTGCCTTTTTCCAGCGTTTCTCCGTTTTCAAGCCCACTCCACACTATCTCGCCGAGATTCTCATCTGGCACATCAACGCTGTTGTCATAAGTCTTTGTGAGTTTGTTGTTGCTCACCCCTGTTGCAGTGATGTCCTTGACCGCGATCTTGTATAACTGCCCGTCGCCAACGATAAGTTTATAGTTGTCTGCGATTGCACTGCCTGCTGCATTTGTTCCCACAATGCTCTGAATATTGCCGTCAACCGTAGCCGTATACTCGCCTACATCCTTGGCATGCCCATTCGTCACACCAATAGTTATGGTTTCAGAAGATTCCCCATACGCATTTGTCACAACAAACGTAGCCGCCGTGCTCTCACTGCTCGGCTCATAGTTCGTTGCGCCTATACTTATATTCTTGACGGAATTGTTCGAGTTCGGATTTGCCAACGTAAACGTGCTCAAATCCACGCCTTGCAACTTGCCATTATAAATGAAAGTCGTCGTTGTGCCCCAAACGATATTTATCTCGGCAGGTACGATCGTTATCGTTCCACTGCCCTGAGGCGGTTGCAACTCAAAGTTGTTTATATCTGTCCCCGACGCTGCCTCAAGTTCGCAAGTTTCAAGATTGAGCGTATACATGCCGACATTGACAGCCGTACCATTGTCAAATGCAGGTGTAAACGTAAGTTTGTCACTTCCCGCGCCGAACGGCTCGATAGTATAAGTACCGTCAGGATTCGGCGTGAATTTAGCGCTTGAAGATTGCTGATTTGTTATCCTTATATCAAGCGCATGCGCAGCGCCGTTATAGGTGAACGTGCCGCCTCCGCTGAGTGTGACTCCGATCTTATACTTGTCTATCGTCCACGACACCGAAGCAGTTGACGAGGCTATCGAGTAGCTACTGCTGCTCTTTGTATCAAACGTGTAGTTGCTGTTGCTTGCAAGCGACAACGTCAACGTGTATGAGCCTGCGTTCTTTGAATAGTTTCCGCTCTTGATCGTGATCGTACGATCGGAGTTCTTGATGTCATACGAGGATGTGCTGCTGTTCAACGACGCACTCACATCAAACTTACCATCGTTCACAAAACCGGCAAACTCCACCAACATCACGCCCTGTTGTTGCCCGTTGTAGGTGTAATCCGATTTATCTTTGAATTCTTTGCTGCCACTCTTGTCCTCAAAGTATTGCGGCGTGACTTTCTTCTGATAAATGCGATACGTGTGGTTATCTTGCTGACCCTCGTCAAATTTGATGGTGCAATTGACAGTCGTCATTGACTCTCCGACCAACTCAACCTTGTAGCCTCCCACATTGGGGCCGAGATTCAGCGTAACCGTGACGGTCTTATTATCGGAGTTTGCAGACAAGGTTACATTTGAAGCATCGTCAAACATCCAAGTGGCGGGATAGCTGTTGTCAGTCGGGCCGCCGCTCTTTGTCACAGTCAAGTAAATGTGATCGTCCGTAATGCATTGGAACTCATCCGAAAGCGAGGTGGAACTATCAAACGCCTCCTTTGCCACAAATTTAAGCACGGCGAAGCTCTGCTTGCTACCGTTGTACACCTTCGCAGATGTCGACGCCCACGAGGCTGTGAACTCGTTGTTCATCATGTTGAATATCTGATACAGCGGCAGTGTGCTTGGATCCTTGCTTGTATCCTTGATCGTGCTCTCGTTGTCATTTTCGTTTGTGCTTTCGCTGTCGGTATGTCTGCCGACAAAGCGGAAGTTGCCATCCGAGGTCATGACTTGATACTCAACATACTTTTTTATGCCGTCCGCTAGTTTTATGCCCTCGCTCTGCACCCATGACTTGCCATCCTCGCTGAGCGCATAGGGCTTGTAAAGGTTGGTTGACTTGCTGTAGAAGTTGTACAATCCAACGTATTGCAGCCCCGAAACATTATAGTTGTAACCATTGTCAATATTGATATGGAACTTCACATTCGAGCCGTCAAAGCTGACATCCAAGCCGCCGGATCCCATAGTTTTTGGCTCAAATTTTGTGTCCGCAAGCAGATAGTACGGCTCTGCCGCTATTTCATTGATATATGCAAAGTACAGTTGCAATTCGTCAATATAATCATCATAGCTGTCACGAGCGTCAGGATCGCCTTTGTCTGTCTGTTGCATGATAAATTCGTGCCATTCTTTCCCCGCCACCTGGAATTGGAATGTAGTTTCCTTTGCTTTGCCGTTGAAATAGCCTTCTGCCGGGCTTGAGCCGACCTGCGCGATCTTGACTTCCGCCGGGGTGATCTGATACACAAACGGGACGGAGCCCACCACCTTTGGCGTGCCTCCATCGTCGAAGAGGTAGATGTCAAGATAGCCCTCGTAGATGCCCGCGTCGGTGAAGTCGTTGCCGTTGTCGGATTCGGACGCGAATATCTTCGTTCCGTCAACATCGCCGGTCGTCACGCGAGCGAGGCGCGGATAATATCCATATGTTCCCTTCTTTGTCGTATCTGTTGCGTTCGGTTTTTTCGCAAGTTTTGCGATCTTGTTCGCGTCAAAGGTATCTTTGAGAGCCTTGGCGGTCGCTGCCGAAAGATCGGGCGCTTGCGATTTGCCGTTATATGACTTTGAGCCTAGGTCCACAGGCTGAGCCTCGCCATCGGTCACCGTGCTTGCGGCGCGGTAGTAAACGGCGATGTTGCCCACAGTATTGCTGAATGAGAACGTTCCGTCTTCGTTGGCAGTCCTGTTGTTGGCGTTGATGGCGACGTAGGTCAAAGCATAGCTGTCGTCCGAATACGCATTGGTCGTTGTCGCGTGTTTGACGTGCACAGGCAGCGCCTCTGCAAACAGATCGCTCCCCGTGAAGGACTGTTTGCTATCATTGCCTTTTGCGGTGCTGACGGTGAGGTATTTGCCGGGTTTGGAAGCGCTGCCCGCGGCGTACAGCCAGCCTATGGCGACGTAGCCGTCCTGCTGTCCTTCTGCGCCAAATGTATCCGTACCTGCCGCCGATATAAACGACTGCAAAGGCTCGCTTGCCGCCGTGGATCGACGCTCCTCGCGGCTGTAGTTGTTGGCGATACGCTTCCAATATTTGAGTTGTGTATCGAGGTCGTGACCTCCCTCTGCATGCAACCCGATCACGCCGTAGTCTTTCGGCGCACTCGTGCCATAGAATCCCGTGGTATGCACGCCCTCCTGAGCGCCGCCTTCTTTCACCATGGCGAAGTCTGACGCGATCAGGAACACCCAGCCCGTCTGTTCGGAGCCGATGTTGGTTTTTTCATCCGTCGATCTTGAAAGCCAAGTACCTTCGTCCACAACGCTCTGGATATACTCGCTTGTGAGCGGTTTTGTAGGATCGTTTGGCACCGTATCGAGGATCCAATAGCACGTGCTGGCGTCTGCGGTCTGTTCTGCGTCGGATCCTTCGAAGAATCCGCCCACAATGCCGCCTTGATACTTTGATTCTGTCCCTTCCGCCGCGACGATCGTGCCGTGCAGGTTGAAGCAGTTGGTGGCTTTGAAGTTTGCGCCCTCGCTGATTTTGCCGCCCACCGCGCCGACAATGCCGCCGACGTACGTATTGCCTTCCACCACGGTGTGGTCCAGCAGGATATTTCGCAACTCAACGCCGTTTGCGCGCACAAAGCCTACCACGCCGCCCACGTAGTTGCTGGTAGGCGCGGTCACGTTGCCGGTCACATAGATGTTGTTGGTATAGTTGAATGTTGTGCCGGCGGTGATTATGCCTATGACTCCGCCCACGCCCTGCGGCGACGAAGTGCCTGTGGGGACGGTCACCGCAAAGTCGCGGCTGTTGGGATCCGTGTCGTCGCTTGAGGTCGCCGTGTGCAGCACGGAGTACTCAAACATACTTCCCGTGACGGATGTAGTGTTGCCTTCCGCTGGCAGATAGTCGCTGTATTTTGATATTATTTCGGTGATACCGATCATGCCGATAGCGCCGCCCAGCGCACCCGCAGACGGTGTTCCGGCGTTGTTTTTGGTTTCGATCTTGTCCAGCATATCCTGCGTGACGACTATAGAACAGCTGCAGTTGTTTATAAACTCGCCGTAAGTCACGCTGTTGCCCTGAACGCCCGCCAAAATGCCGATTACGCCGCCGACGTAGTTCACGCCCGTGACCGCGCCTGTGCGAGTGGCATTCTTTGTGCCCGCGCCTGTATCCAGCCCGATGATATTGCCGTCCTTGTCAACGTCGGCGGAGCTGCACATAAATGTGACCTGATATTCCGCGCTGCCAAGAATTGTGCCTATTGTTGCGCCCACAGCGCCGCCCACAAATTGCAGCCCTGACACCGCGCCGAAGTTGGAAAATTGCGTATTGCCCAGCGATCCTTGCCCCGTCTGCGTGCTTATGACCAATCTGCCCTGGCTGCCCACGTAGCCGATGGAGCCGCCCACGAAGAAGCCGCCCGTGACCTTGCCGAAGTTGGCGTAGTAGCCCGCGATGTCGCCTCTGTCGTGCTTGCCGATTATGCCGCCCGCAAACTCGCCGTTTGAGAATGCGATCTCTGCGGTTTCGCCGTCGGTGCCAAATGCGACCACGTTGCCGTAGTTGCGCATATCCAGCGCCATATTGTTGCCTGTGGAGGACGTATTTTGCACGGTGCTGCCGCCTGTGTTCAAAACGCCCGCGTTGTAGCCCACCACGCCGCCGACCTTATGTTTGCCTGAAACGTGCGCGTAGTTGTATATCTTGCCTTTCTGAATGGTGATTGTTGGGATCACCGACTCGCTGACGGAGGATTTGTCCGCATTATAACCGATCAAACCGCCGACATTCTCGCCCGTTGCGGATATATTGTCCGTCGCGCCGACGTTGCCCACCTTTATGGTGAGGTTGCCGTTGTACTGTGCGCTGTTCACAACGTCGTTGCCTATGCCTATAGTGCCCTCGTTGCAGCCGATGAATCCGCCGACGTTTTGGCTGCCGTAGATATTGCCGAGTATGGTGATCGTGTTGGTGGGGATCTCGCTGCTTGTATCTCCCACCGCTCTGCGCGCCGCGTTGATATATGTATCGCCCGCGTTCATCCCGATAAATCCGCCCACGTTGTCCGCGATTGGTTTGTCCGCGGATGAGGATCTTCTGATATTGGGTGAAATTGTGTAGTTGCCCTGGAACTCCGCGCCCTTCGAGTATCCCGCTATGCCGCCGATGTTGGAGTTGTCGCTGCTCGCGCCGATGTATATCTTTGACTCGGCCGTGATGTCGATGTCCCCTTCCTCCAGGAACACCGTGCCCTCGTCCATATATCCTATTATGCCGCCCACGTTTTTGACGGCGGCGCTTGTGGCTTGCACAGTTCCTTCAAAGGTTATATCTCCAAAGTACACGCCTATGCCGTAGCCCACAATGCCGCCCGCGGCGGTGCCGTAAGTACCCGAAGAAGCCCCGCCTGCCAAGTATACGTACACGGTGGCTTTTGCGCCCACGACAGTATCGGAGTCCTCATCGCCCGTGATTGTGGTGTTGCCCAAAGTGGAGCCCACTATGCCGCCAAGTTCGCTCTTGCCCTTGATCGTCACAGTGCCGCTGCCGTTGCCGACCTCGTTTGCGGATATGGTGACCTGCGTGTTGCCGTCTATCCTGCCCGCAATGCCGCCTATGCCCGTGTCGGCGCTTGCGTGCGAAGTGTAGGTCGTCTTGCTCAACGTCGCCCCTTCCACCTTGTTTCCTATCAAATTCACGCGCGTGCCCGTGGGATCGCCGTCTTTTGTGGAGTTTGCATGCGCAACGGGATTGCCCGACGCAAGCCCCACAATGCCGCCGATATTTGTGCCGTAGCCGCTCACGGTGGTGCTGCCGCTCACCGTGCAATTCTGCACCGTAACGGTTTCGCCTGTGATATATTGGATCTTGGTGCCGGCCGATTTGCCGCTGACGATCACTCCCACAATTCCGCCAACATAGCTGTTTGCATAGGTCGTGTTGTTGTCTGTGCTATTGTTGTTTTTCGCATATGCGTTTATCTTGCTGTTTGTGACGGTGCAATTTTCTATGGTGGTGCCGCCGCCCGCCCATGCGACGATTCCGCCCGCAACAGACGCGTTAGTGGCGGTATCGCTCCCTGTGTAGTATGCTGATATGGTTGCGCCGTCTACCGTAAGATTGGATATTGTCGCGCTCTGCGTTTGGCCGAAGATAGCGGCATATGCCCTACTGTTATCCGCAAATGGTATCTTCAAGTTGTTTATTGTTGCGCCGCTGCCGTCAAAGTTGCCATCAAACCTATATTTGCCTTGATAGTTGTGAAAACCAAGCGGGATGAAGTTGAATGTGTCCAAACTTGCTCCCGTACTCCATGCTGTGCCTGTGTAATAGTAATTCTTTGCTTTCCAATTTGATTTCAGGTCAGTGGCATCGTTCTTATTTTTACCGCCGCCCGCCGCGCTCTTTTCATACAGGAAATAGTTTTTACCCGGAGTTCCCGTATCGTTTTTGAGAGTGGTCATATCTATAGACTTCACTGTCAAGTTGTCTATGTTGTTGCTCCCGTTGGCTATCTCGACATATTTATCATGGAAAGTATAGAAGTATGTCCCGGTATATGCGTTTACAAGCGCCGACATTCCAAGCAGATCCACGCCGTCCTTGATGATATACGGGCTTTGTTCGCTGCCTGCCTGCGCACCCACAAAATCGCCGTTTTCGTCCTTGCCGTAGGACATGGAAAGCATGCTCAAGCCTTCCTTGGTGCCCACAGCGAACATCGCGAGGGTCGGCAAGCAACCGTAAATGTAGATGTATCCGTTTAGCGTCGCATTTTCGAATGACTTATCATACGTGGGGATCACAACGCCTGTCGACGGGGTGGAATTCGCCAAGTACGCTCCCGATTCGCCGGACTGTATCAAACTTGCTGTTGAACTGTACGATCCGCCTCCTATCATCTTGTCCGCTTTCACGGTATGGTAGGTATCATTTGACATATATGCCGTCAATTGCTCAAGCGAATCGACAACTGTGCCTATATAACATTTGTTGCCATCTGTCGCCTCATAACCAGTGTCCGCATAATTGTTTTCAGTCGCGGGAGCCATATAAACGCAGTTTTTGAGAGTATAGCAACCTGACACCGACACTGAGCCTCCCGACTGATGATCTTGATATCCGATCATGCCGCCGCTATATCTCAATTCATCCGGATTCCAGAATGCATAATCGCCGTGGTTATCGCCATAGTTAGACAACAATCCTATATTGTAGCAATAACTTATATTCAGTTCTTCCGCATTATTCGTCGATGACACATCTTTTGATTCGGGATGTCCTTGTCCTACTATGCCGCCCGTCCTGGTTTGCCACTCAGTCAGTCCATATCCAACAGCGCCCCAGGATGTTATGTCGCCGACATTGAAGCAGTATTTGACGTCGGCATAACCGATCGCGCCCGCGATCCCGCCTGCAATTGTTCCATCGAGGCTTTTACGCGAAATCACTCCCCATCCATATACTTTCTTTGCTGAAGTTCCTCCCACCTGCACTTTGCCCGCGTTGTAGCAGTACGCAATGGTGGATTTGCCGCCGCTTATGATTCGACAACCGTCGCCCCATTCATTGTTGTACAGTCCAACTGCTCCAACAAGTCCGCCTGCGATACTTGCCATCGCGGTGATCTCGCCGGAGTTGTAACTCGCATACATATTGAGCACGCCGTTTTGGCTGACAATGCCAACAATGCCGCCCGCATTGCCTGCAAAGTCTGTGTATGCCTCATCCACTGTGGATGCTTCTTTCATGTTTGTGAAATCCCAATAGGCGGGAGATGTGTGCGCGACGATCCGACCGGAGTTTGCGCAATTGTAGATTGTAGTGTTGCTATTCGCTCTGCCTATGATGCCGCCTATGCCTTGCGCGCCAAACACGTCGCCCGTGTTGCGGCAACTCTCAATCACAAGAGCCGCCTCGCTGTTGCCTATGATCCCGCCCGCGCCTATCTTTAAATCGGGCATGTAGTTGCTACCGCTGGTGCCATCGCGTTCATTTTTTTGCGTCATCTTGATCGTGCCTTTGTTCACGCATGAAACAAAGTTGATCTTTGTGCTTGTGCTTCCCACAATGCCGCCAACGTCATTGTTTGCTGAAACATTCGCAAGATTTGTGCAATTCACGATCGAAATTTCGCCGTCGGGGCTACCCACAAATGCGCCCACATAGTTGCCCGAACTTGTGATCTCGCCCGATATTGTCAAGTTTTTGATGATTGCAGGTTTGTTTGCGTATGGAAACAGCGACACGCCTTCCTGATTTCCGGAGTAACTGACTTTGATCGTGTGCCCGTTGCCGTCAAACGTACCTTTGAAATTGTTTTTTGTGCCGCCGCTTGACGCCGCCGCCATACCTGCCCATTCGCCGCTAGTCAGGTCTACGTAACCGTATGTTCCACTTGATGTTGATCCCGTCAGGTCGCACATCAATTTGACATACTGCCCTTCGTATGTTTTCCCGTTTCTTACATTGCTTGCAAAGGTATTCCAATCCGACTTATTGTTGATCAAATACGGCGCGTATTCTGAGCCTTCCGCAAACGTTCTTTCCATATGCCCAACTTTGACTTTGTTGCCGCGATATTGGAAGTACACGTCGCCGGTTGCCCCTGTGACGGCGTTGCCTGTGATGTTGTGCGCCACGCCTTCGATCACGTAGCCCGTAGTGTCGCCTGTGCCGACTTTGTCGTTCGCAGGCGGACGATATGAATTGCTCGCTTCGGTGGGGGTCGGCGTCGCCTTAAGCACGGGATCTCTGTACACGATCTCGGTGGCAAGCGCCAGCATGCTGTTGTTCGCGCTGCTTGCTGAGTCAAAAGCAATGTATATCACCGGAGCCTTGCTTGCTCCGTTCTGGTCATTGTTTGTGAACAACTTAAAGATGTTTTGCGTAGTCCTGTTGTTTCCGCTCGCGTCGTAAAATGCCAACTGATCTTTTTTGTTGTCCATCGCATTGACGGCAAACAGCACGTCCGAAACGCCGCTCGCCACAGCTGTGAGTGAAGTTGTGTATGTCGCGCCGTCGCCTATTATGCCCGCAGATCTGGCAAGATCCAAAGTTTGAGGCATCGTTCTTGTCACATCTGAGCCTATCACCACATACTTGCCGTATGGATTGGCGCTGATGTTCGCATATGTTGTGCCCGACGCCGCCACATGGTACGCCCAGCTGCTCGTCACGCTCACGCCGTTGCCCGCGGAGCCCACAATGCCGCCGTTGATCGCCGTCAATGTTGAGTACTGCACGCCCGTTGTGAAGCAATTTGTCACACTGCCCGCCTCTATGTGTCCGACAATGCCGCCCTTGTATCGTCCTTCGCGTTTGGCGATCTGGATTCCCTCT
>CANQMD010000042.1 GCA_947624885.1 uncultured Clostridia bacterium | reverse complement strand
CCTCGCCTCTACTACCATAATAGTCCAATTTCAATCCACGCCCCTGTGTGAGGGGCGACATGGGACACCGAAGTTTTGCTCGACTACACCCCCATTTCAATCCACGCCCCTGTGTGAGGGGCGACGTGAGCACCCCGACAAGATTTTCAAACGCGACCGCATTTCAATCCACGCCCCTGTGTGAGGGGCGACGTAATTGGCAAGATCCGAGACTGTCTTTGTGATATTTCAATCCACGCCCCTGTGTGAGGGGCGACTGATCAACTGATTGAGGCGGATGTTTATTATACTATTTCAATCCACGCCCCTGTGTGAGGGGCGACTGCGGTTTTATGAGAAAAAACCGCTTGTTTCGGCCATTTTGTTTTGTATCCGCAGGTTTTTGCGGGATAAAAGTGTGGAAAGCCTTGATTTTTGGCCGAAAATCGGTGCGAAAGTCAGCGGAATTTTGTGAGAGCTTTCAGTTCGCACTTAAAAAATCAAGGGTTTTTGCGGGTCATACGACGATTTTGCGCCGAAGTTTTCTATTTTGCGATCATATTTATCGCCGAGATGATAGAGCCTTAAGCTGTCCTGTTCCTCGTTGATGATCTCGAGCAATTTGTCTTTGACGAACAGCAATTGCGTAGGGTCAAGCAGGCATTCAAATACGGAGTTTTGAACGCGCTGGCCATAATCCTCGCAGACCTTTGCGACGCGCCTCAAACGGCTTTTGCCGTCGGGCGACTCGGTATTGACATCGTAAGTAATCAACACAAGCATAATCACTTCCAGAAAAACGGCGGATATGCGTCGATATCTCCGCGAATAAATGAGGCCAGAAGTCGCGCTTGAACATGCGGGATCAAGCCCCATTCGATTTTTTCGTGCAAAAACGGGTGCATGAGCGCCTCGCGTTTTTTATCCTGCCAAAGGCTGAGGAAAGTCCTCTTTCCTTCGTCTGTAAACAACACGGCGCCATCCTCTTTAAGCACGAAATCGTCGGCGGATATCATGCGCATATTGACGGCGGACAGCACAAATCTGTCCACCAGAGGAGCGCGAAGTTCCTCGCAAAGATCGAGCGCCAACGAGCAGCGACCCGGCCTGTCGGTGTGAAACACTCCGGCATAAGGATCGAGCCCGACTGCTTCAAGCGCCGAAACGCAAGATGAACATAAAAGGGCATAGCCGAAAGACAACATCGCATTGATACGATCGAGCGGAGGGCGGCGGTTTCTTTCCGTAAAACGGAATTCGGGGCCGTCGCGCAGCACCAGATTGTCAAAAACCGAGAAATAATTTGCGGCGGCTTCGCCTTCTATGCCCCGCAGCGATCCCGAACAATCTGCCGCAAACGCGCGTTTTGCGTCCGCGCGCAACTTTTCCTCCGCTTCTTCAACGGCTTGCGCGTCAATGCGGGCGGCGTGATCGCTCAGCGCGCGCCTGAGCACCGCGGCGCTGTTGCGCAATTTTGCAGAGATCATAGTTTTTGCGACATCCAGCGAGCGCGTTTTGTCGTCGCACAATCTGAACTGCTCGCGCCTTAACAGTATGTTGCCGTATTGTTTGCCTGAAACGCGTGCAAGAAAGGTCCCGTTGGCCCGCATAAACACGATCTGCTTGTTTGATGAAGCGCATTTGCCCATAAGGGCAGGGGACGCTCCCGTATAGCCGAAAGTCACGATGGATTCAAGTGTGTGTAGCGGCAAACGGCCTATGACGGAATCGCCGTCATAAACGACTACATTTTCGCCATCAAGCGCGAGATAGGCGTTCTCTCGCGTGACATAAAGAGTGTTCAGCAGTTTTTTCACATATCCTCCACGTTTTTTCGCACATATTCCGACGCTGACAGACGCGCAAGTTTTGGCATGCAGACGTCTTTGAGCGAACACGCGCCGCAACGAGCGTCATTTGCGGGAGCGGCGATACGTCCAAGTTGAAGATACTCGTGCATTTCGCGAAAAGCCTTTTGGGTTTTGTCGCGCAATTCAGCGGTGATCTCAACTCGTTCGCGCCGACGCGTTTCGCCGTAGAACAGCGCTCCCTCGTCGATATGGCACAGGAGCATTTCCTCAAGGCACATAGCTTGTGCCGCGAGTTGCATTCTGTCCGAATCCTCAAGTTTGGGCGCTCCGCGTTTGTATTCGATCGGGCAGACCTTGTACTTTCCGTCATAGCCGATAAGGGATATCCCATCATCGGCTTTTGTGAACTCGACCACGTCGCATTCGCCCGTCACGCCCATTTGCTTGGACACAACGGGCATGGCGCGGGAAATTATCACGGTTTTCCGTTTCTCTTTGAGAAAGGGATCGTGCGCGCGGTCGTGCATAAGCCGGCCTTCCGCCGTCAACAGATTTTCTTCCCACGCCTGTTCGACGTTGATAAGCCCCCATTGACGACGGCAAAAGACAAAATGCTGTATGCCGGAAAGCTGAATGAATTCGTCCTCGGAGTATTCCATCAAACGACCTTCTCCGGGGTGAGTCCGTCGAGAGGCTGCACCGTTATGACATAGTCGTCAAAACTTGTCGGCACGACAACGCCTTCTTTTTTGATCGCTTTCACAGAGCGATGTACGATCGCGGAATTGTATTTGCCGAGTTTGGAGTCGTGTTTCCACCAATACATGGCGACGACTTCCATGCTTCCGTCGGGACGCGCGGACGAAGCGTCGTTTTCAAACAATGTGGCAAGGCACTGTTTGACGATCTCGGCATCCTCCTGAGAAAACCCTGTCTTTTCGGCAAGTTGGACGTTGATAGAGCCGCAAATTTTGTAAAGTCCGAACGGGACAAAATGTTTTGATCCCATTGTGTCGGACGATTTTTTCTCCGCAGGCTCGCTGTTTACGCTTTTTGTGATCTGCATGGTGGTGACATCAACGGGATCTACGCTGACTGCGGTGCGCACCGTGACGGGACCGCGCACGGGTACGGACACGCCGTTTTTGTCGGACTTGAATGCGAACACCTGCCCAAAAGCGCGCACGTCAAGCCATTTTTCACATGCTTTCGCCGCATATTCCGCGGAATCCTTGATGTCGCCCAAGGCGGCTTTTGCACGTTCGCTGAGAGAGTCGAACTCGTCTGTTTTTTTGTCGTCGGATTGCACAAACACTTCACAGCCCAAATCTATCATCCTGTTGCGTATTTTGCGTTTGATACAAACGTCGGATATCTCGCCATTGCCCGAGGCGTCCATGCGCGGGCGGTTGCCGTTGAGCGGATCGCCGTTGGGATTGCAGTGTTCTGCGGTGACAAATAATACAAAATCGATTTTGTTATTCAGCTTGGTCATTGTTTTGATCCTCCTTTTTTTGATTTAATTTTTTTCGTTCAAGATAGTAGCCGAGCAAATATGTCGCGGTCAGCGGTTTGTTGAGTTCCTGCTCGTCTTCCGCGTCGAACAGCGACACGATCTGAGCGATCTCGTCCTTGTAAAAACGTTCCGTTCCGCCGCGAAGTCTTTTGAAATAGGGGAGCAGTTGTTGTTCGAGCGTCTTCCACGTCCTCATGGGATGTTGCACGTATGAAGAATGAAGCCGTTCGGCATTTGTTTCTCGCGAAGTTTCACCCGCTTCGAAAAGTGCGCGGGATTCAACCTTTTCAAGCACTGCGAGAAGCCTCCCGAAGAGGTAGCTTCGGTCATTTTTTGTTTCGTCAAGTTGCATTGTTATATCCTCCTTGTATTTGTCATGATAAAATTTTTTGAGCGCGGCGCAGGTTGTTGAAAGCAACCGATTGTAGTTGCCGGGCGAATACGCCGTCCGCATGGAACATTTTGACACCAGCGCGCGAAGTATGCCGACGGGGAAGTTGCCGCCGTCCGCTATGGCGGAAACCAATTGCTGATAAGGCTCGCTTATCGTTTTTGCATCAGCGTCGACAAAATTGCCTTGTTGCGTCCCGAAAGCCAATTTTACGACATCCAGGAGATTGGGCGACCCAATGGTCTTTTTTCTTTCGGGCTTGTCCTTTGTGTCGACATTGATGTCGATCTCCCAAACGAAGTGAGAGTACCATTTGTCAAGGCGATCGAGAAAATCGCTGTCGGTGAGTGCGTTGAAATAGGTGACGGACAGCCTTCCGCTGGTCGCCGCTTCCATGGACATAATGACAACGTCCGCGCCGCCGCTGCCGTTGAGCAGGTTGCTGTAGCCGCCGAGAGTCATGGCAAGTCGTTTGCGATATTGAGGCTCGGTGTCCACGACGACCTTGTCCTCTTCACCAAAAATATTGATGATGGACGGCAACTTTTTGCCTCCCGTGTTCCAACAAACGAAAGTGCGGTTGCCTTTTGTCACGCCTTGTCTTGTGATCAGCCAACGCAATGCGGAATGCGCTCTTTGCGAAACTTCGACGCTGACTTCGCTCGCTTCGTTCGCCGAAATAAATCTGCCGCGATAAGTGAAATTTGAACTGTCGTTTGCGGAAATGAGTTTTGCGTTGCCGTTTGATCCGACGATGTTTTTGGGATGTTTGGTTGTGACGGGCATGACCTTTCCCGTCGCATGACAAAAGCCGACAGAGGTATCGCCCGCGGCAAGGTAGTCTGCAAAGGCATGCATCATATCGATGTTTCGCCAGCATTCGGACGCGCCGTCGCCGCGCACACGCCATCTTACCATCGCCTTTTTTGGGTCAACGCCACCGATCTTTTTGCCGAGGTCGATTGTGGCAGACAGATCGGAATATATAGTCCCGCCTTGGATATAGGCGTAAACCGCGTCCACAATATAGTGCGAATGCCCGCTGTAGACCCATTTTTTGAGTTGTTCGAGATATGCCTTATGTTTGCCTTTTTCATCAAGTTCCCGCACAAGATAGCCCAATTGATCGCATAAAGGATGGGGCATGACTCCGCTTGTCCTGCTCGCCGAATCCTCGGTGGCGGGGATGATCGTTTTGCATTCGGTCTTGTCGACTTCCGCCGCGCTCTCAAATTTTCCGTCTGCGTCAAGCGTGATCTCAAGCTGAACGTTTGCGGTGATGAAGCCGGGAGGACAGAGCACTGCGCCGTTTTCGACGGGTATGCCGACTTTGTCCTCGTTGTTGAGATATGTTTCGTAGCATTTGGTGATCCAGCCCATCTACTCGTCCTCCTCTGCGACCCCAAATCGCTTGATCTTGAGCCCATCGCGAACGACAACGGTGGCGGTGCACTCCTCGGGGCGGGGATATTTCACCACGCCGTTTTCCATCCTCGCGTTGAAAAAGCGCTTGACAAGCCTAGTATCGTCGGGCAGGGGGCTCTCATCGGGGTATGTAAAGCCATGAAACATAAGCCCGAACGACAGCGACACGTCGTCGTTTTCGCCTGCGCCCTCGTCGAACGCGCAAGGCTCCACGTATGCCTGACATTCGCGAGTGCCAAGATAGACGTCCCGTCGTCCGCCCGCCGCGATGCTGCGTTTTGCGATCTCGTAATGCTTGTTCTCGTTTCTGTCCGCCGCCAACTCTTCGCGATTAAGATTCCACTCGAAATGCGCTCTGACCCTGTACTCAACATCCGTCAAGTACGTGTAGTAAGACAGATCGTTGGATCCATCCGAATATTTTATGGGTCGCACGCCTTTTGTTTCCATTTTGACGCGTTTCATCACCCGCACTTCGTCTACGATCCAAATAAAGGTCGGTTTCCAATATATCGAATGGAGCACGCCCTTGATCGCTTCGTAGGTGGGGATCTGGTAGCTGCACTTTTCGCCGCCTATTCGCGTTATGGGGTCGGAGAACAGGGCAAGCGGACCGTAGACTTTGAATTCTACTGTGTTTTTGTACTTCAAAAAATCACCTCCTTTTACAATATCGTATTTTCGTCGAGGAGTCCCGTGCCGCGGTCGTACTCCCCCTCGCCGAGGATATACACGTTTTTGTCAAACAGACTGAGCGCCGTCGCCGCTTTGCGCTCTATCAAAGTGTTGAGTTTGGTTTTGCCGACGGATACGACGTAGGGATTTGCATCTTTGAGCCTGCCGCTCACAAACATCGCGTCTTTTGTAGCCCTTTCCGAACTTAGGTCGCTTATGATTTTGCGCGCGCAGTCGTCGTAGGGGACGATCACGGCATATGCGTCGTCGTCGATCGCGCGATAGAGGCTGCCCGCGGTTTCGAATGCCTGATTCAAAAGGCAGGGCCGCTTGCAGGAACGGTATTTTTCCGTGCCTTTGCCCAGGCTGTTGTCAGACAGCAAGTCGTAAAGTCTGACCGCCACTCCGTCTGCGTTCGCGGGGTAGAGGGTTTCGTTTTTTCTGTCCGTTGCCAGCCTGAAATATTCGCGATAATATCTGCCTATGAGGTCGATATCCGAGGGGTCGAAGCTGTGCAATTTTGCGGTTGACAGCCTGAACGCGTCGCACGCTCTCTTTATATCGCCGAGCGAGCCCAACTTTTCGTCTTTCAGCTTGACGACGTAGACCTGTTTTGTCGCGCCGTATTCTCCGCTGCGGTTGCATCTGCCCGCCGCTTGAGCGATGTTGTCTATGCCCGCGGCAAGCCTTATCACGCACTCAAACGACACGTCCACCCCCGCTTCGACGACTTGCGTCGATACGCAAACAAGGCGTTCATTGCCCGTCGATATACGCTCCAGCACCTCTTTTCGGTGCGCTTTGCACATTGCGGCAGACAGATGTACGACGGCAAACGGATCGTCGGCGTTTCTGCCGATGGAGGAAAGCATCCCAAACAACTGCGCCGCTTCGCGCTTTGTGTTGCATATCATCAGCAGTCGCGACGCGCCGTTCATCGCGGAAAGGGCAAACGAACAGATATCCTCATATGTCATATCTTGATCTTTGACGAAAACGCGGTTGCGCGTGAAAACGTCCCGCTCCTCTTGACTCAATACCACCGCGTCGCGACAGTCGACCGACACGGCAAGGTCAGGGCTTGCGGGCAAAGTCGCCGTGCAAAGCAACACCGTCGCTCCCGCTACGCGCGTCAGAAAATTGACCGCCGCATTGAACATCGCTATCGACTTGACGGGCAGAGATTGCACTTCGTCGATCACTATCACGGATTGCGCCAACGCGTTCATTCGCCTGACTGCCGAGCCGCGCGAAGAAAAGAGCGTTTCCAAAAACCGCACCATGGATGTGGCAACAACGGGAGCCGCCCAATTTTCCGTGACAAGCCTGCGGGCGATCGCTTCGTCCTCGCCTATAGACCGCTCGTCGAAGTCGGAAGTGTGTTCAAGCACAAGTTCGCCGCCCACAAGATTTCTTATTGTCGCGACGTTTTGATCGAGAATGGTCAACAGCGGCGCAACATAAAATATCCTGCGTTTCCCGTGGAGCCGGGCATGCGACAACGCAAATCTCATGGACGCAATGGTTTTGCCCGCGCCGCAAGGCACGTTCAGTCCGTATGCTCCGCAGGGGAGCGCTCCCGCCTCCGCCGCGCGACGCGATATCGCTTTGCGAACTTCGTTTATGCGCCCCGTGGCGTTATGCTCGAGTTTGGCGACGGCGAGTTCACAATTTTCTGCCATCTTTTCAATCGGCGCGGCAGGGAATATTTTTTGTTCGCCCGAGCAAAAATCGGCAGAATCGCGCCTGTCCGCGTCCATGAGCGCAGACACCACGAGCCGAGCGAGCATGCCGATATAAAATTGTTCTTCCGTTTTTGCTTTTTCGTCTGTGGTCGCCGCCGCTATGCGCATTTTGTTGACGACAGCGGCGAATTGTGCGTTCGCCGTGCGTATCAATTCCTCGGAAGGTTTGGGGATTTCCTCAAAAAACGCGCGGACTGTCGCTTCGACGTCGCCTTCCGTAGCGATCTTGTTGAGAAGCTTTACGTTTCCCATAACGTCTACGCAATCAAAAACGCCGTGATGCGCACCGATCGCATATTCGCACAGTTCCGCAAGATAGCCGTTCAAGCCGACTTTGCCGTCTGCATTCGCCACAAGCGACGCGATATAACACATGCCCGCGATGGAATGGACAACGCTGCCTTTTTCAACGCTCTCGCCCCGCGCCGCCCTTGCGATATAACTTTGGAATTCCGATTTGGCTTTGCCCAGGTCGTGCGCCAGCCCAACAAGCCGTCCCACCGCGTCCAAACCTGCCGCCGCAAGATTCTCTCCGCACAGCCGCGACACATTTTCGCAATGTTCGCGCAAGGTCTGTCTGCGCCCAGTCGCTTCGTCAAAACGCGCGATCAGCATATCGTCCCTCCTTTCGCAACGCCATCGGGCGCATCAAATTTGTTGCGCTTGAGCGCGTTGATTTTTGTTGATCCATCCACAAGATACCTCCGCGAATTTTGGCAAATAATGTGTTTGTACTCATTATAATGGGATATATGACGCAAATCAAGACTTTCCCCCTTTATAATATCGCGCGCATGTGCTTTTGCCGCATATATCGCCAATGGTCTTTATCGTTTTTTTGCCCGCTTTTTTTGCACACGCCATATGCGTCATATATTTCCAACCCATTGCAGTTTGCAAACCATTACTTTCTGCAAATTTGTTCTACCAACAATATTATAAACGGGTTGATGTCCCATTTTTGTCGCATGAAGTATGATATAATATGGTTTTGAGGCGGATATTTTTTTGTCACTGCGGCGATCTATAAATGTAAATCATGGGGTATGAAATGTTGGAAAACATATTTTTCAATCAGCGCAAGTTTATTTTTGGATTGTTGAATGTGGAATGCGTTTATGTTAAAATAGATTGTAGCAGAAATAAGCGGCAAAATTTGCCGCCAATTTGCTGACGGCAAATGACGAATGCGGAGCCTGACAACATCATCTTCGCCGTTTTCGCCGCTGTTGGGGACAATAATGTGAGTAATGATTGGGCGAAAGCCTTCTTGAGAACAAAAAGCTGTTATGCCAGAAGGCATAGAAATAAAATTAAACATCAAAGGGGACATCATCATGAGCAAAATTTTGCTGAACAGCGCTTTTGTCGGAAGCTATGCGAACAACATCGACAATATTTCTCGCGAAGTTATTAACTTCGTAAGGGCAGACAACGGGAACTGTTACATTTATTTAAGCCCATATGGCAATTATACCAAAGAATGTGACGGCGTTGATCATGTGTTGTTTGTGAAAAATTGCGGGAACGGCATCGTCGAAATTTTGGCAAAAGCCGAGGTTAAAGAAGATGGACAAATTTTTTCCAAAGGCATTCAATGTATCAGAGGCGAAAAAACGAAAATCAAGACTGAGCCAACTGAATATATCGATATATATACGCAGAGGGTTGAAGATGCCAATATTAAATATGGTAATACACCGTTATCGGAAATTTTTAAGCTAAAAGGCACGGACTATGATGAATTGGTGGTCACAATGGAAGTTAAAGATGTTGTGTTGCCAAAGAAGTTTATAGGTTTAACTTTGAGGAAAGAACTTGAAGAGGACGGACGAATTTTTTATTTGACAGGCAAGAATAAACTTACGCCTCAAAGTATGCGATGCTATTTTGATGAAGATAAAGAGAGTGAAAATGAGTCATTTAAGCAGCTAAAGCGCATAATTGTCGACGAAGATGTCTGGGGTGAGTCCATTAAAACTTACGCACAACAAAAGGACAACCTCGCCGAAATGGAACAGAATGATAACTTTTTCAAGGCGACTTTGCAGCAAGACAATGAAGTTATGTTTTCAAACATGCTGTTCTATTTTTTCCAAAATTATCCGGACATGTTCGAGCAATTTGCGAAATCCGAGGATATTTTGGATATAAAAGATATAGAGGCTCCAAAGGACAATCCCCTGTGGATAACAAGAGAAGAAGGAAGAATGGATTTGAAAATCGTTACGGACAAATATTACATAATAATAGAAAACAAGATCAAATCGGGAATAAACGGAATAAAAAAGGGAGAACAAGAGGACAAACCAATTGAATCCCAATTGTCAAAATATTATGATTTAGCATTAGAAGAGGTTAAGGAATTAAAAGGAACGACCGACGAAAACGTCATAAAAGATACTATCAAAGGTTATATTTTCTGCCCCAAATATAACGATATTAAAAAGTCTTTGGAAAAATATAAGGATGGAGATAAATATAAGGTGGTTTATTATAGTGAATTATATAAGTTTTTCCAAGACTATAATGAATTGAATCGGGGAATCAAGTATTTGGATGAATTTGTAAAAGCGCTAGAAAAACACATCCACGAAGCGGATAATGAAAGAAGATACGACTTGATGTTGAGATTGAAAAGGAGAATCAAACCATAAAAATGCGTTGCTCAGGCGTAAGATGTGAAATTGGTTGTACTGCCGGATCGCACTCGATTGGGGAAAGCCGTCGGGTGCGATTTTTGTTGATAGGACGCAACAATCAAAATGCCACATTTTTTCACTCACGCGGGCGAGGGGAGGGCGTGCGGTCAAGCAGGTAGTCGACGGATACGTCAAAATAGTCCGCGAGGGCGAGCAACGTTTTGTGGTCGGGCTCGCGCGAGCCTGTTTCGTAGCGCGATATGTCGTTTTGGCGGAGCGATAGCGCTATCGCAAGTTCAAGCTGGGATATCCCCGCATTTTCCCTCAATTCTTTTAGGCGTTTCATAGATTTTCCTTTACAACTCGATCCCGAATTGGTATAATCATAATATCATCTTTTTGCGCGGATGTAAACACTTTTGCAAAAACGCAAAAAGGGCAAACGGCGGAGAATAATGCGCGCGCATTGATGATGTGGATTTGAACAGGGGAATAGAGGAGGAATGTGAGGCGGTGACGTGCAAGCGTGAATGAGGCGCAAAAAATTTTTGAAAAATCATAAAATAGGACAGGTTTTTAGTTGATTTTTGAAATAGCGGTGTGATATACTCCGTCTACAAATTTCAAAAACCTCATTCTTCAACAAACAACAACCAACCAAAATCAACCATCAAAATCAACCAAAATCCACCAACAACAAACATCACAACAAACAAAATCCCACAAAAACTTTTCCTATACAAAAAAACAACAAACAACAACCTTTTCCTATACAAAAAAATAACACATTGGGGGTACAAAAATGAAACTTGAAAACAACGTAATCGTAGCGCTCAACTCCGAAGATGAAAAACACCTCTTCATACCCAAAGAGGCGACAGCCATCGACCTCAAGGCGGAATACCACGGCTTTTTGGGACAGCTTGAGTCCATTGAAGTGGAAGAGGGCAATCCCATGTTCTACGTCAAGGACAACTGCCTTGTTGACCGCGACGGCGTGCTGTATTGCGCCGCAAACGGATCCGCAGGAGTGCCAAACGACGGCAGCGTCAAAGTGATCGCTCCCTTTGCTTTCAATATGGTGGGAAGCGTCAAGGGCGACATCGTCATTCCCGACGGGGTGGAAAAGATCTGCGGGGGACTCGCTTTTGGGGGGAGCGAGATAGACAGCGTCTACATTCCCGCGTCCGTAAAATTCATAGGCGATGGCGCTTTTGGACATGCCGCCGAGAAAAATTTGCAGAGCATTGTCGTCGACAAACTCAACGTAAATTATTACGCTCAAGACGGGTGCCTCATAGATCGCGAAACCCTCGCCGTCGTATCAACTTTCGGGGATACCGTCGTTGTCCCCGACGGCGTAAAATCAATAGGTCAAGCGTCGTTTGTGTTTGGTAGCTTCAAAAAGATCGTCATACCCGCTTCGGTAGAAAAAATTGACGATTCCAATTTTGTGTTTCTCACCATGCCCGAGATCATTGTCACAAAAGGCTCTTATGCCGAAAACTGTTTGAAAAACAGCAAAATTGCTTGCTCCTGTGTTGAGTAAGCAAGTTGCTTTTTCAATGCGAATTTTGCAAAACGATGGTTTATCTATGAATTATGACGGTTTAAAGTCGTTGTAACGTTGTTATGACATAAAAATGGAAGACTGCACGACGTATCAGTTTTTGGATATAGACGGCGTGCTGAATACGTCTGCATCAAAGGCGCGCTGCGGACATGTAGGCATATTGACAAAATATAAAAAGGAGATGTGGCGATTGCAAATGAAACACGAATTGATTGTGCCAACATCGGATAGCCTTCAGAACATCGCGGAGAAGGTCTTGCGGTATTGCGACTGCAAAGAGTATGGCGAGAGCGAATACGACTTTCCCATCGTCATCGGCAGGGA
>CANQMD010000041.1 GCA_947624885.1 uncultured Clostridia bacterium | reverse complement strand
CCGTTGTCCTCTTCCGGCATTTATCCTCAACCGCCCGCAGCCGAGTCGTTGCCCGTCGGCGGGTACAAGTCGTCGGGAGATATCTCCTATCATCCGCTCAAAAAAGTCGACCCATTATCTTCCGTTCCTCCCCTTGAGCCTGACGCCGAACTTCCGCAGGTCCCGTCCGAGCCTTTGCCCGTGCCCAGAGAGGTGACGGGAGGGAAGATGTCTGGCGCGGCGATCCAAAGCGCAACGGACATAGCGCACCTCAACGGAAAGGACAAGGAGCAAGCGGAAATGCAGGCGAGGCTTGAAAACCTCCGGAAGAGCAAGGAACTTGCCCAACCGCTTGTCGGCGGCGGCAAACCTGCGATCTCAAAACCGCAAAAGCCCTCCGCGCCCGTTGTGCATCAACCCACGCTGGAGCAGGTGATCAAGCAGGCGGAAGCGCCTTCACCCAAGCCGAAGCGCCCGTACATTGCGCCTCCGCTTTCGTTGCTCGATCCTCCGCGTGAAAAGGTCGCGCAGGACGACGATATAGACGAAAAAGGCGAGCGTCTTCTCGCCACACTCAGAAACTTCAAGATAGGCGGCGTTCTCGAAAAAGTTGACGTCGGACCCACTTTCACCATGTACAGCGTGAAGGTCAACCTCAAAGAGGGCACGTCCGTCAGCGTCGTCAGCAAGTATTACAAGGATATCGCAATGCAAATGGAGGTCGAAAGCGTTCGTTTGCAAGCGCCCATTCCCGGCAAAAACGCGATCGGCGTTGAGATCCCCAACAAAAACCGCCGCACCGTCAATCTCAGCGAGATATTGATGTCCAAGGAGTTCAACGAGTCGACCGATCCCGCCACGTTCGCGATCGGCGTTGATCTGTACGGCACAAGCCACATCGGCAAGATCATGAAGTTGCCGCACCTGCTTGTCGCGGGGCAGACGGGCGCAGGCAAAAGCTGTTGCGTCAACTCGCTGATCGTCAGCCTGCTTTACAAAGCGTCGCCCGACGATGTGCGTTTCATCATGGTCGACCCCAAGAGGGTGGAACTTTCGGTATATTCGGGCATTCCGCACATGCTCATGGACGAGATCATCTGCGACACCGACAAGGCGATCAGGGCGATCTC
Source organism: uncultured Clostridia bacterium (assembly GCA_947624885.1). GTDB lineage: Bacteria > Bacillota > Clostridia > Christensenellales > CAG-917 > CAG-475. The sequence goes on along the minus strand of CANQMD010000041.1, from coordinate 11,090 downwards.
TTGGGCGGAGCAGGAGATGGATCGCCGCACGCGTTACTTCCAGGAAACGGGCTATCGCAACATAGAGGAGTACAACTCGGATCTGAAAAACAGCGGGCTGGAAAAGATGCCGCTCATCGTGATCATCATCGACGAGTTTGCAGATCTCATCACAACGGGCAAAAAACCTGTCGAAACGTCGATAGGCAGGATAGCCAGTTTGGCGAGAGCGGTTGGCATACACCTTGTGCTTGCAACGCAGCGCCCGTCCGTGGATGTGATCCCGGGCACTATCCGCAACAACATTCCGTCCCGAATCGCGTTCAGAGTGAGCGACGGCGGCTCAAGCAGGACGATCCTTGACACGGTTGGAGCGGAGGATCTGCTCGGTATGGGCGACATGCTTTACATGGAGTACGGCAAGCCCGACGTCCAGCGCATACAGGGAGCGTTTATTTCCAATGCCGAAGTCAAACGCGTCGTTGAGTTTGTCAAAGCAAACAACGACTGCTCCTTCAACATGCAGGCGAAGGACGAGATATTCAACGGCAAGCCGGAAAAGAAACCCGACGCTCCCGCTCCCAAGGAGCGCAAAGCCACGCGCAACAGCCCCGATCTGCTTGACGCGCTTGCGCTCGGCATAGAGTTGAGAGAAACGGACGGCAATTCGTTCAGCACATCCTACATTCAACGTCGGCTTGGATTCGGCTATCAAAAGGCGGCGCGAATTGTCGACACCATCAAGGAGATGGACTATATCGCGCCCAGCGACCGCGACCCCAAAAAGTTTGTCGTCACCATGACTCGCGAGGAGTTTGAGGAGTTCAAAGCGGCGGTCGAGGCGGAAAACGACGACGGAGGAGATCAATGATGAGCATTGACGAAGAAAACGAAAAGATCGTCGCGCAACAGGTTTTGGGCGATCTCAAATCAAAAAAATACTTGCTCTCGTTTGTGAAAGCGGCAAAGCTGCTTACGGAGGAGCGCGACAGTCAAGGCCCCTTTCAAGTGACCGCGTCCCTTTTGCAGCGCAAACTGAAATTGCGCTATTCGGCGGCGGCAAACATATACGACTCGTTCATATATTTGGGATTTGCCCAAGTTGAGCACACCCAGACTCTCCCGTGCGTGCGGACGATGTTCGTCGCGACAAAGGAGCAGTTTGAGCAATTCCAAGCGAAGTACATGCAAGAGGAATTCAAATGAAGATAGGCGCAATATCTCTCGGCTGCGACAAAAACAGGGTCGATCTTGAAAAACTACTTGCGAGGCTTGCAAGTCTGGGGCACACGATAGTTTCCGACGAGGACGAAGCGGACGTTTTGATCGTGAACACCTGCGCTTTCATCAAGATCGCCAAGGAGGAGTCCATAGAGGAGATCTTGAACGCCATCCAATTCAAAAACCGCCGCGAGGGCAGGCGCGTCATAGTCACGGGTTGCCTGTCCCAACGCTATTTTGACGAACTTGCGCAGGAATTTCCGGAAGTCGACGCATTTTTGGGCGTTGCGGATTACGACAGCATACAAGCCGCTCTTGACAGCGTCGCCGCGGGCGAGCGCTATCGCCTCAGGGCGGGAGGGGACGCGTTTCACGCCGAGCGTATGCTCACCACTCCCTGCCACTATGGGTATCTGAAGATCGCGGACGGTTGCAACAATCATTGCACATATTGCGCCATTCCCGCAATACGCGGCGCATACCGTTCGGAAAGGATGGAGGATCTGCTCGACGAGGCAAGCAGGCTTGTCGACGACGGCGTGAAGGAACTCATCCTTGTCGCGCAGGACGTTTCGCGTTACGGCACGGACCTCTACGGACAGCCTCGCCTCATGCAGCTTGTTCGCGAACTTGAAAAACTAGACCTCCAATGGATACGCTTGCTGTATCTTGAGCCGGAGATGGTCACAGACGAACTCATCGAATTTGTAAAGACGGAGCCGAAAGTCGCCAAATATATGGATATACCGCTGCAACACATCGACAGCGGCGTGCTCAAGCGCATGGGCAGGCACACGGACGAGGCGTACACTCGCGAACTTGTCAAAAAGGTTTCCGCGGCGGGCATAACTTTGCGCAGCACGTTTATATGCGGTTTCCCCGGCGAGAGCGAGGACGCGTACCTCAAACTCAAAGGGTTTATCGAGGAAGGCAATGTGGATTATGCGGGTTTCTTTGCGTACTCAAGGGAGGAGGGGACACCTGCCGACAGGCTTGGCGGGCACCTTCCCCAAAAGGTCAAACTGCAAAGAGCGCGTCAGCTTGAAAAGGCGCAGCAACGCGTGATCGCCAATCGGCACAAGGCAAAGATAGGCAGCGTTGTCAAAACGCTGTACGAGGGCATCGACTTCGACAAACAGATGTTTGTGGGCAGGACGCAGTGCGAGGCTCCGGACATCGACAGCAACATACTGTTCACGTCCGAGTTCCCGCTTGAGATCGGCAATTTTTACGACGTGCGGATCACAGGCGTTCGCGCGCTGAATATGATCGGTAAAACCGTGCAGGGATAAAAATGAAAATAACTCTCGCAACCAAAATCACAATATCTCGTATGCTTTTGTCCATTCCTGCGGTGGCGTTGTACATCGCGGGGCAATACACCGAGGGCGACGTGCGCGCGGCGCTTATCGGCGTTGCTTGCGCTCTTTACGCGCTGGCATGCGTCACCGATCTGCTTGACGGATACGTCGCGCGGACAACTCATTCGGTATCCGTGCTCGGCAAATATCTCGATCCCGTCGCGGACAAGGTGAATCTGTGCCTGATGTTGTTCATCATCGCATGTTTTGGCGACGGACTTGACAGCGTGTTTTTCGCAAACCGAGTCGTTGTGGCGCTGCTTGGCGGCATGATCTTCGTGCGCGAAACGCTTGTCGGGATGTTGCGCACCGTGGCGGCAACGCGTGGCAGAGTTATCTCGGCGGACGCGTTCGGCAAGATCAAAACGGATTTCCTCAACGTTGGCACGATCGTACTTGTCGTCGCGGGGTTGCAAACTGCGTTCGCGTGGATAGGCACCATACTGTTTTACATTGGGGCCGTCATCGCGATATTCAGCGGCGTGCATTACTTTGTCAAAAACAAGGATGTCTTTGCCGATGAGCAATCGCCTCAGGACGGCGCTTCCGACGAGGATGGACCCGCCACGGACGGCGCTGAGCGCGATATGCAAACCGACCTCGGTGAAAATGCTGAAAGCGACGTTGAAAGTGCGCAAAACGATCTTAAAGGTGCCGATCCTGTCAACATCGACGACAAAGACGATGCGGAAGACGGCGCAAAGGAGGATTGAATGCAGACTGAAGTTGTCAAACTGTGCGGGCTGAGCAAGGACGAGGTGATACATCGTCTTGCGCCTTTTTGCGACAAAGGACTTGTTTTTGAAGTCGAAGAGGATTGCCTCGACGTGACGCTCACCGTGACTTCGGACCTTCCCAAAAAGGATTTCGATCCTCTCAAAAGTTGGGTGTATCGCTGTTTTGAGGCGGAGGTATACAGCGCGTTCGGACAGGGGCTTGCGCAGACGGCGGCGGCGCTGCTCAAGCGCAACGGGCGCATGCTTGGCGTGGCGGAAAGTTTGACCGGCGGGCTGATTTGTTCCATGCTCACCCAAGTCCCCGGCATAAGCAACAACTTTTTTGAGGGCATAGTGTGCTACAACAAGCAATCCAAGGCGGACAGGCTTGGGGTCAAAGCGACGACGCTTTCCAACTACGGTGCTGTCAGCAAGCAGACTGCGATCGAGATGGCGCGTGGGTTGGGAGTTCCTCCCGTAGACATAGGGCTGTCCACAACGGGGCTTGCCGGTCCCGACGGCGACGAGGGCAAACCCGTGGGTCTTGTGTACATCGGCGTAGGCGCGGGCGACTTCACCGTCGCGTTTGAGCGTCATCTTACGGGCACCCGCAACGAGATCAGGCAAAAAACGGCAAATCTTGCGCTTTACTATCTCATCAAGTATTTACGCAACGAGATATTCGCGCTGTGACGCACTGTTTTCGGTACATGCATTGCGCTAAAATAAATATGAAAACATAACCGACCCATATGGGCAAAGGAGATATATATGGCAGACAAAATCCAAAAAACCAAGTCTAAAGCAGAAAATTTGCAGGACGCTCTCGACAAGATAGAAAAACAATTCGGCAAAGGGTCCATCATGCGCCTTGGCGACGACAACGTTCAGCCCGTGGAGGCGATTTCGACAGGATGCCTCACGCTTGACATCGCGCTGGGGATAGGAGGCATTCCAAAGGGCAGGATCATCGAGATCTACGGGCCGGAATCTTCGGGCAAGACGACCGTCGCGTTGCATTGCGTGGCGGAGGTGCAAAAGGCGGGCGGCACCGCGGCGTTTATTGACGCGGAGCACGCCATCGACCCCGTGTACGCGCAGAATCTCGGAGTCAGGCTTGAGGATCTTTACATATCCCAGCCCGACGACGGCGAGCAGGCGTTGGACATTTGCGAAACGCTTGTCAGAAGCGGTGCGGTCGACATCATAGTGGTCGACTCTGTCGCGGCGCTCACACCTCGCGCGGAGATAGACGGCGATATGGGCGACAGTCACGTCGGTTTGCAGGCGAGGCTGATGTCGCAAGCGCTCAGAAAGCTCACCGCCGTGTCCTCAAAAAGCAAGTGCACCATCATCTTCATCAATCAATTGCGCGAAAAGGTCGGCGTGATGTATGGCAATCCGGAAACCACAACGGGCGGCAAAGCGCTCAAATTTTACGCTTCCGTTCGTATAGATATCCGCAAAAAGGATTCCGTCAAGGACGGCGCTGACATCATAGGCAACCATGTTGCGGCAAAGATCGTCAAAAACAAAGTTGCGCCTCCCTTCAAAGTTGCGGAGTTTGACATCATGTACGGCAAGGGCATTTCAAACACGGCATGCGTGCTCGATCTTGCCGTAGAGGCGGGCGTAGTGCAAAAGGGCGGCAGCTGGTTCAGTTACAACGACGACAAGATCGGTCAGGGCAGGGACAAGACCGTCGCGTTTTTGGAGGCGAATCCCGACATCTTTGAGGAGATCGACGCAAAGGTCCGCGCAAAGTACGCGCTCGGCAAAAAAGCGCAATCCCCCTCCGAGGACGACTGAGGTCGCAGTCTGAACTCTGCGGCAAAAAGGAGAAGAGTGTATGAAAAAGACATTGGTGGCGTATTTTTCCGCGAGCGGCAGGACCGCAAGCATAGCAAAAAAATTGGCGGAAGCGATCGGCGCTGACGCTTACGAGATCAAACCTCTGCATCCGTACACCCGCGCGGATCTGGATTGGACAAACGGCAGATCGCGCAGCAGCGTTGAGATGAAGGACAAGGCGTTCCGTCCTCAACTTGCCGACGCGTCCGCTCGCATATCCGACTATGACGTGATCTTTTTGGGATTCCCCATTTGGTGGTACGTCGCTCCGACGATCATAAACACCTTTTTGGAAAGCTACGATTTTTCGGGCAAGAAGATCGTGCTGTTTGCAACAAGCGGCGGCAGCGGATTCGGACGTACAAGGGAGGAACTTTGCGCCTCCTCAGGCAATGGCGCGACGCTTGTCGAAGGCAAGTTGCTCAACGGCAATTATTCTACAGAGCAACTCAAAAGCTGGGGCGAAAAGTTCTGCTGAGTTTTGCGATAGGAGAGTGTTGATATGAAGGACAAAAAGATAGTTCAAACCGCGGGCAGGGACGCGCTTGGCAAGTTTGCGCCCGATTTTGCGCATTTCAACGACGACATTCTGTTCGGCGAAAATTGGAACAATCGCGACCTCGATCACAAAACGCGTTGCGTCGTCACGGTGGTCGCGCTCATATCGTCGGGGATCACTGATTCCTCGCTTCGCTTTCATCTTGAAAACGCCAAAAAAGCGGGCGTGACAAGGGCGGAGATCGCCGCCACGATCACGCATATCGCCTTTTACGCGGGTTGGCCGAAGGCGTGGGCGGCGTTCAACATGGCAAAGGAAGTGTGGGCTGACGACGCAGAGTCGGCATTGGCAAAGGATACGCTTTTCCCCATAGGCGCTCCAAATGACGCATATGCTCAATATTTCAGCGGAAAAAGTTATCTTGCGCCCATATCCACGTCGCAAGTGGGCATTTTCAACGTCACTTTCGAGCCGGGTTGCCGCAACAATTGGCACATACATCGCGCGGACAAGGGCGGCGGGCAGATATTGATCTGCGTATCGGGCCGCGGCTACTATCAGGAGTGGGGCAAACAGGCGATCGAGATGTTGCCCGGCGATTGCGTCAACATTCCCGCGGGAGTCAAGCATTGGCACGGCGCGGCAAAGGACAGTTGGTTTTCGCATCTCGCCATCGAAGTTCCGGGCGAAAATGCATCCAACGAGTGGCTTGAGCCTGTCGACGATTACGACCAACTTCCGTGAGGGGCGACGATGAAATTCACGATCAACATATATTACACGGGCACGGATTCAAACGCGCGGAAGTTTGCGCAGGAAATGACCGACAGCGGATTGGTCGACAAGATCCGCGCGGAGGAAGGCAACTTGCGCTATGAGTATTTTTTGCCGCTTGACGACAGTCAGACGGTGTTGCTCATTGACGAATGGGCAAGTCAGGAGGCGCTCGATCTTCACCACAAAAGCCCCATGATGCAACAGATCGCCGCCCTGCGTGAAAAATATCATCTCAAGATGAAAGTGCAGAGATTTTGCGAGATGAACAAGGGCAAAGTGTGATTTTATTTATCTTCTGAAAATTTGTGATATTTACGGAAAAAGCAGTTTAAAGTGCGGATATTTGAAGATAAACCTTGATTTTTGCAAATTTTATTGTTTTTGGCGGCGTTCATATGAGCGCCGTTTTTATGCGTCCCATTGTCGCGTCGTCTGCTTATTCGTCGTTGTCGGCGGAGCAGGCGTTCATGCGCGGGCAAGCGTACTCCTCGCTGTACACAAGATTTGCGATATGGATCGGCTTGAACAGTTTGCGATGAATGTAGATTATATAAAGCGCCGTGATCGCAAGCACTATCGCTTCGGATATCGGCAGGGCAAGCATAACGCCGTCAAATCCCAGACCCAGCGGCAGTGTGTAGACAAACAGCACCGACATCGCAAAACTTCGCAGGATGGATATTAACATCGCCATGCGCGAGCGGGATATGGATTGCAGATAGTACACTCCCAGCACGTTGAATCCCAGCACGAGGTACCACAGCGAAAACAGTCGCGTCATTCGCGGAGTCGCGGCGACGACTGCGGGGGTGGTGGTCATAAATATCCCTATCACGCCGTTGGGGGCCGCCTCGCAAACGGTGGTGAAAACCGCGGCAAGCACGGCGGTGCAAATGAGTCCCAGCGACAGAGTTTTGCGTATGCGTTCGGGCTGTTTTGCGCCGAAGTTTGAGGATGAGATGGGCTGCACGGCAAGTCCCACGCCTCCAAAAAGCGCCTGAAACAGCGCGGCGATCGTGGATATCACCCCATACACGGCGAGGTGCGCCTCCGTGCCGTACTTCATGATCTGGTTGTTCATGACGGTGGATATCACCACGGTGCCAAGTTCAAGCACGCCCGCGCTGAATCCCGCCAACAGCACTATGCCCGAAGTCCTCGCAAATCCCGCGGGTCTTGCAAATTTGAGGTGCGAACTTTTTTTGAAAAAGTGCAAAAACATGATCAGGGTTTGCGCTCCTGCGCCAAGCACGGTTGCCAGCGCCGCGCCTCTCATGCCCATATGCAGCGGAAAAACAAACACAATGTCGCCCACGATATTGATTATCCCGCCCGTAACGACCGCCGCCATGACGTGCGCGGGGGCCTTATCGTTGCGGATGAAGCAGCCCAAAAAGTTTGGCAGCACAAACAGCGGCATACAGTACACAAGCAAATTGCCGTACTCAAGCACTTTTGGCATCAGCGCGTCGTTTGCGCCGAACAGCCTGAACAGTTGCTCCTTGCAAGTTATGCTCACAACCCAAAACACCGCGACAAACACAAGCATGATTATCACGGAAACAGTGAAAAATCTTCTGCCTTTTTTCTCGTTGCCTTCGCCAAAAGATTGGCTCATCAGCACCGCGCCGCCCATGCCCGACAGCACCGCCAAAAAACTCATAATGGCAAAGTAGGGCAACAGCACCGCCATCGCCGCCGCGCCCGCCTGACTTTCGGACTTGCCGACCGCGATGGTGTCCACAAAACTGTATATGGAAATGACGACCGCGCTTCCCATCGCGGAGATCAGAAACTTGAAGTACAGTTTGGAAACGTCGTCTTTCAAAAGGTCCATAGTCGATATGTATGATACCATATCGCAAGCATTTATGCAATCGATATCCGCCAACTGTGCTCGCACAATTTTCTTGGCGCGGCGGCGTACACGCGGCGGCATATCTGCGGCGATAGGGATGAGATCTGCGCGTTTTTGCATACCATATCGCAAAAAACACGGTTGAAAGGCGCAAAATTGAAGTTTTTGCTTGATTTATTGAACAATTGTGTTATTATAAAAGCGAGCCGACAAAAAATACGGCGAAAGCGGAGGTAAATTTATGGCAAAATTCACATGCAAACAGTGCCAACAAGCATTCGATGCGGATCTTTCAAAACCCATCATCGAGTGCCCCAATTGCGGCAAAAAGTACAAAAATACAAAGTATCAACCACCTGTTGAGCAAGCGCCCGTTGAGCAAGCGCCCGCCGAGGAAGCGCCCAAATTTGAAGCGCCTCAAAACGACGTTTTGACAAACAGCGAGCCTCAGGCAGAGCAACCCGCGATCGAGGAGCAACCTCAACAGCCCGAGCCTGTTTACGCGCCTGCTCCTGCACAGCCTATGCCTCAACCGCAGCAGCTCCCGCAATCCTATCAACCCGCTGCGCAGCCTCAACCCGCCGAGGAGCCTCAACCTGCCGAGGAGCCTCAACCTGCAAAAGAAAGCAAGTTCACAGGCACCATGATCAGCTGGCTTGGACATCATCTGTTCAACTTTTTCATCACTCTGATCACGGTTGGCATCTTCTATCCGTGGGCGATCTGCAGGCAGTATCGCTGGGAGATCAGTCACAAAGTCATCGACGGTCACAAATTGACCTTTGATGGAAAGGGAATATCGCTGCTTGGACATTGGTTGCTGTGGATGTTGCTCACCATCATCACCATCGGCATTTACGGGCTTTGGGTGCCCTGCAAGCTGCAAGCGTGGATCACCGAGCGCACGCACATCTCAGAGGAGTGACCCTCGTTTAGATTTGATTTTGGATCACAAAATAAAACGGCGTTTCCGCCGTTTTATTTTATGCGTATGATTTTTAGTTTGAGGTGCGTTGCCGCATATGCAAACGCGCCGTCATTCCGCCTTTTGTTCAGCTTTTTTGACTGAATTCGGCTTGCGGTATTTCTTTTTGAAGCCGCCAACAAATTTGCAGAAGCCGCCTTTGCGCCCGTTCACCATATCCACCAAGCCTTCCAGCGTGCGTTCGGATATGATTTCCGGAGCCCATTGCACGGTGCATCTGAGCGGCATATCCAGCGCGGAGTTGATGATCATTTCGGGGTTTTCGGCGCTCTTTGCGACTATCTTGCAACCCAACTTGACCACGCCTGTGATAAATCTGCCCCAAGGCGACACGCAGACCTGACCAAGCGAGTTGTTGCAGGTGAGTTCGCCCTTTTTGTATTCGGAGTTGTCTGGTATGGGCTGTCCCAAAAGCGTTTCGAAGTCGCCGTCCGGGATGGCTTTTTCTTTGCCTGTGAGGTTGTAGTAGTAGGGCGCGGTAAGCGTGTAGTCTGGGATTGGCGCGTTGGGTGCCGCGCTTTCCACGCGCACGCGTGCGCTCAGTTTTATATCGCGAGAGGAAGCGCCCACCAGGATGTCGAAGTCGCCGCTCTCCACATGCCAATCCTTGATGTTGACGTTGTAGTATGCAAACGCTCTGCTGTCAAGTTCGATCGCGATCTCCTTTGTTTCGCCCGGCTCGAGGTACACCTTTTTGAAGCCCTTGAGTTCCTTGACGGGGCGGAATATGGTGCTTTCAACGTCCGCCACGTACAGTTGCGCAACTTCCGCGCCTGCCACGTCGCCGACGTTTTTGACCTTGAAGGACGCAACGAGGGGCTCGCCCTCCGAGATGCTGTCCGCAGAAAGTTTCAGATCACCATATTCAAACTTGGTGTAGCTCAGTCCGTATCCGAAAGGATATCGCACGGGTTTGTTCGCTCTGTCGTAGAAGCGGTATCCCACGTAGACGCTCTCGCGGTATTCCGCGGTGCGCGGTCCCATGGGGAAGTAAGCGGACGCGATATTGTCCTCCAAAGCGAGAGGGAAGGTTTCGGGCAGTTTTCCGGAGGGATTCACCGCTCCGAAAAGCACGTCGTACGCCGCCTCGCCGACAGCCTGACCGCCTATATACAGATTGAGGATGGATTTGACTTCGCTTTCCCACTCGCCAAAAACGACGGGAGCGCCGAGCGACAGCACCACGACGACGTTTTTGTTGACTTTGAGCAGTTCGTTCACAAGCAGATTGTGCGCTTCGGGCATATTGAGGTGAGAGCGATCGTATCCCTCCGACTCGTATGCGTCCGTCAAACCGATGAACACCACGACTTTATCCTTGCCTTCTGCGACCTTCAACGCCTCTTTCAGCAATTTTTTGCTCATGCCGTCCCCTTTGAGGGTGTAGCCGTCGGCATATTCGTATGGTTGTTTTGCCGCGTCAAGCGCGTCCGTAAACGACACGATCTTTGTGGCGGCGATGTGGCTGGAGCCTGCCCCCTGAAAACGCGCCTGTTTTGCAAGTCTGCCAATGACGGCGATCTTTTCGTCCTTTTTGAGGGGTAGGGCGCCGTCATCGTTTTTGAGCAGGACTGCGCTGTTTGCGGCGGCTTTACGCGCGATTTGATGATTTTTTTCAAAGTCCGTCGCGTAGCCCTCGACCTCGCGTTCTTTGTTTTCGAACGCAAACTTGATCATTCTCAGCGCGATCTTATCCAGATCCTCCTCGCTCAGTCTGCCATCATTGACGGCAGCGATGATCTTGCGGTCGTTCAGCCCCTTATTGCCGGGCATTTCGAGGTCCAGCCCCGCCTTTACGCCTTCGATGCGGTCGTTCACCGCGCCCCAGTCGCTCACAACTATA
>CANQMD010000040.1 GCA_947624885.1 uncultured Clostridia bacterium | reverse complement strand
GGGTCGCGATCGCTCGCGCCCTCGTCAACGAGCCTGAAGTGTTGCTCCTCGACGAGCCTCTCGGAGCGCTCGACCTCAAAATGCGCAAGGACATGCAACTTGAACTTATGGACATGCACAAGCGGCTTGGCATCACCTTCATTTACGTCACGCACGATCAGGAGGAGGCGCTCACGATGTCCGACAAGATCATAGTCATGCGCCTTGGCGAGATCCAGCAGATCGCCTCGCCCGAAAAGATCTACGACGAGCCCGCAAACGCGTTCGTTGCGGACTTCATCGGCGAAAGCACCATACTTTCGGGCACCATGCTCGCCGACTACAAAGTCGAGTTTTGCGACACCGTATTCGAGTGTGTAGACAGTGGCTTCAAGCCCAACGAGCCCATCGACGTGATCATTCGTCCGGAGGATCTCAAGATCCTGCCCGTTGACGATCCGCAATCGCTTCTCAGCGCAACGGTGCTCTCGTCCGTATTCAAGGGCGACCATTTCCAAGTGACGGTGCTTGCCGCCGGCGACAACGAACTTATGGCATACTCCAATGAAAACTGCCGCGAAGGCGACCCCGTCGGGCTATACATCAAGCCGTTCGATCTTCACATCATGCACAAGACCCGCATCATCAACGAGATCGAAACGTACATCAGCGGCGAAAATCTTGTGGAGATCTGCGGCGCGGACTTCGATTGCGTCACATCTCTTCCGGAGGGCACGCCCGTCAAGGTTTCTGTGGACTTTGACGATGTGGAGATCACCGACGACGAGGAAGACGGCACGATCGGCGCGACTGTGCTCTCTTCGATATACAAGGGCAACTATTATCAAGCCATACTTTCCACCAACGATCACTACATCTTCTTTGCGGACACCGACGACGATTGGCTCAAGGGCGACCGCGTAGGCATAAAGATCGCGCCCGAAAAGATCATCATCGAGGAGCGCGACGAAAACGCTCAAGCGGAACAAAAGACGGTCATTGACGAAACTCTGACGGAGGAGGAGCGTCTTGCGATCGCGGAGGAGCAGCTCTCCCCCGCCCCGCAGTTCGACAGCGACGCGGAACTCGTCGAGGAGTACGGCGTCAACGGCGAAAACGACAATGCGCATGAGGAGGATGAACAGTGAAAAAGATCGTCCTCAAAAAATTCCGACTCACAAAAAAGGTATTCAGTTTTCCTTACATACTTTTTTTGCTGTTATTTGTGATCATTCCGTTGGTATTGATCCTTGTCAACGCGTTTTTGGACGGCGACAACCATTTCACGTTTGGCAATTTCAAAACCTTTTTCACATCGCCCGCCAGCACGATAGTACTTGGCAATTCGCTTCTTGTGGGAGTGATCACCACGGCGATCTGCCTGATCTTGGGCTATCCCGTGGCGTACATACTCTCCAAGATGAGCAGCGGCAGGTTGATCGTGCTCCTGTACGTATTGCCGATGTTCATCAACTTTCTTATTCGCACGCTCGCCACAAAGGCGATCTTCATCGCGATGAACGTCGAACTCGGCATGGGCACGGTGCTGTTCGGCATGGTCTACAACTATCTTCCATTCATGATCATGCCCCTTCACACCACGATCTCCGGCATAGACAAAAGCTATTATGAGGCGGCGCAGGATCTCGGTGCCGACAAGGCGACGGTGTTTTTAAAGACCACCCTTCCCCTCAGCGTAAGCGGCATCATCAGCGGGATCACGATGGTGTTCATACCGACGATATCATCTTTTGCCATCTCCCAGCTGCTCTCAAACGGCAAGATATTCCTGTTTGGCGACTCCATCCAACTCAGCTTTGAGCAAAATCTTTACGGAGTCGGCTCCATCATGAGTCTGGTGATGTTGGCGTTCGTTCTCATCTCCAATCTCATCATGAACAAGTTCAACGCAAACAGCGACAATGTGAGGAGGTCGTTATGGTAAAAAAGATCAAAGCGTTTTTTGAAAAGTTCTATCTCTTCGTCATTCTCGCAATTTTGTATGCGCCTATCATTCTGCTTGTGGTGTACTCCTTTTCCAACAGCGCCAACTTCAACTTTGACAACGGATTCACCTTTGACGCGTATATCGCTATCTTCAAGTCCGACAAATCGCCCGAACTCTGGTCCGCGATAGGCAACACCTTTCTCATCGCGTCCGTCGCTTCGGTGATCTCCACCGTGATGGGGACGTTCGCGTCGATAGGCATCTTCAATCTCGGCAAGCGCAGCAGACGAGTTGTCGAAAACGTCAACCAATTTCCCATCATCAACAGCGAAATCGTTATGGCAGTTTCCCTCATGGTATTTTTCGTGACGTTCGCTTTCCCGGAGGGCTATCTCAGGCTCATCATCGCGCACATCGCCTTCTGCACTCCCTATGTGGTTTTGAGCGTACTTCCCAAACTCGAATCCATGGATCCCAACATCTACGAAGCCGCGCTCGACCTCGGTGCCACGCCATTCGAAGCCATGACCAAGGTCATGATCCCCTTCATCTCGCCGGGCATCGTATCGGGATTTGTTATGGCGTTCATCATGTCCATGGACGACTTCATCATCACCCAGATCAACAAAGGCGCGGCGACGGGCATCAACACGCTTTCCACCTACATCTATTCTGACGCGCGTGTGCAAGGGCTGGAGCCGTTCTGGTACGCGATATTCAGCATAATTTTGGTGATCATACTTGCGGCGCTGTTGTCCGTCAACATCGTCAAGATCTCGCGCGGCAAGAAAAAGGCAAAGGAGGCAAAGGCATGAGCAAGCGCATATTCAAACTCTTTATTCCCCTCATCGCATTGGCGATGGTGTTGTTGCCCCTGCTTGCGGCGTGCAACTCCTCCGGCGGAGGAGCCTCCGCGGGCGTCGATTCGCTTGTGATCTACAATTGGGAGGACTACATCGACGGCGGCGACAGCGAGATGGGCAGAAACGACATTCGCGACGACTTTGCCGACTATTATTATCAAGTTACGGGCAGAAAACTCAACGTCACCTACACCACTTTCGACACCAACGAAACCATGCTCACCAAGGTGCTCAAGGGCGACGCAAAGGTGGATCTCATCTGCCCTTCGGAGTACGCCATCGAAAAGCTGCTCACCGCGGGTCTGCTGCAAAATCAAAAGGCGCTGTACTCTTTCCTAAAGCCTCAGCTTGACGAGTACGGCCTGTCGCTTGACTATATGAGCAGCGTAGGGCTTGGCGACGGCGCGATCGAGCCCGACATCATGCAGGTCATCAAATCGCAATTCGGGGCCATTCAAAGCGGATCCTCCACCCACGACATGACGGAGTACATGGTGCCGTACATGTGGGGCACGCTGGGCATTCTCTACAACAAATCCGTGATTTCCGAGGAGGACCTTCAAACTTACGGGTGGGGCGTGCTTTGGAATGAGCAACACAGCAACCTCCTCGAAAACAAGATCCTCATGAAGGACTCCGTTCGCGACACCTACGCCGCCGCGCTGTTCTACATGTACGAGTACGGCAAACTTCCCCAAAAGTACTCCGACATTTCCTCCGCGCAGGACGTGATAAACATCACCGACGACGAAATGCTCGAAGCCGCCGAGGCAATTTTGACCGAACAGCGCGAGCACATCTCCGGCTACGAGGTCGACTTCGGCAAGGACGATATGCTCAACGAGGTCGTCTATGCGGACTTCGCTTGGAGCGGCGACGCGCTTTGGGCGATCGAGGAAAGCTACGACGAGCAGACCGACGACTATTTCCTCGGCTACTACTGCCCCACGGGCGAAAATCCCATGACGCACAGACAGCGTTTTTCCAACATCTGGTATGACGGCTGGGTGATCCCCAACACCGTCAAAAATCCGCTTGCGGCAATGCTTTTCATCGACTATATGTGCCGTCCGCAAAACGCCATCCGCAACTCCATCGAGATCGGCTACACCTGCGCCGTCGCCAAGGACAGACTCTCCTCCGCCGAAGACGTCCTCAGTTACATCGAGGAGCAGGAGTACGACGTCGACGAGTATTTTGACGACATCGGGCGCTACCCCACCATCGACTCATCTCTCGGCGTAATGCGTGACTTCGGCCCCCGCAACGACGCGCTCGTCAACATGTGGCAACGCGCCAAAGCCGGCAGCGCGGTCAACCTCTCTCTTCTCATCATCATCGCCGTCATAGTCGCCGTCATTGTCATCGCCCTCTCCGCCTATTTTATTGCACAGGCACTCAAACTCCGTCCCCGCAAATTGTAAAAAACCGCGCTATTTGCCCAAATACTGCGTCAAAACCCCTTTGGCTCGCCGTCATGTACGTATAAGTACATTAGGCGCCTCGCCAAAGGGGCTTTTCCTTGTCTTTGAACAAATATCACGGTTTTTCCTATCCCAAATAAGAAATCCCAATGTCCGTGCCGTCCCTATACAAGTACTCTGCCTTGTCCGAGCGACTTCGCGGAGCAAGCGGTTTCGCAATAGTACGCAGTGAGGGTGGGGCTTCTGTTTCTTTCCGCCCGAACAAGTGGCATAATTGCAAGCGTCGCTTGCACGCCGCAACGCGGTGAGCGAGCGCAGCCCCTCCCCACCCTGCCGCAACGTAGCGTTAATAAGAAGTTTGTGCGCATAACGCAACGTCGGTCTGAGCGATTTGGGGTCCCCATAGAAATGAGTGACAACGTGACACAGTGTAGAAATGCACAGCACATGGAACGAATTTTATGGGGTATAGCTGGGGAGTACTGAGTGGAGTGTGGCGGAACGTTACGCTTATATCTGCACTCACCTTATCGCTGCACGTAACGAAGGGAGGGGTTGGGTTGTCCATTAACAATGTCCGAGTGACAATGCTTATTCGCTATTCTCCGCCCAAAGCCCTGTCTGAGTAATTACAGGGGGATTCTTCGACTGCGCTCAGAATGACAGAGGGGATTGAGGAGAGTGAAATAATGTGTGAAATGCGGAAGCGAAAAAGGCGGGAGGAGGGTGAAATTCGGAGGGGTGGCGCAATTTGCTTGTCAAGAGGCGGGTTGTGTGATAATATAAAATAGCAAAACAATATATAAACAGAAATATGGATATAAGCAATAATACACAGTAACGTAGTGTACAGGACATAAGCGGTTGGTGATGTTGTTACGACGCAAGTGAAATGATGTTGCAATGCGAATGGCATTGAACGATCATGATTGCACACAAGATCGCACGATCAAGCGGCGGTAGGTTTGGAGAGGGACAAACGATCCGCATTTACAGACGATTACGTCGCAGATGTGACGGTACAAATATTATGCTGAATATGAGCGTAGATAGCGCGTTTGGGCAACCGCTCGTACAGGAGGATATATGAAAAGATCCCGCATTTTGTTTTTGACGCTCGGAGTGCTGGCATTGACATTGTGTCTTGCCGCGTGCAACCACGAGCACACGTTTGAAACCAAAATCGTTGAAGCCGCGACTTGCACGCAGGCGGGTTTGGCGTACGAACAATGCACCGTGTGCAACTTCAAGACCGAACAGAAGGAAGTTGCGCCTCTCGGTCACGATATAGTGAAGGACGAGGGCGGGCATAACGTCTGGTCAAGCGACAGCGACGAGCATTGGTACAGCTGCAGCCGCTGTGAGGAGAAGATATATCCGGACGATATCGCCGCCGCGCACAGCCTCAATGCGGACAAGGAATGCGAAATTTGCGGCTTTGCGACATTTGAGTACGAAGAAACCGCGGACGGAAATATCTTGACAAAGTACAACGGCAAGGGCGGCGAGGTCGAGATTCCCGCGACATACAAGGAAGAAGCCGTTGTGGGACTGGGAAAGGAACTGTTTTACCGCAACAGCGCCGTGACTGCCATTAAGTTGCCGTCAAGCATAACGTCGATAGGCGAGGACGCTTTCCTCAATTGCAGCAAATTGCAGACCGTGAAGGCGGCAAGCATAGAGGCGTGGCTGAAGATCAAGTTTGCAAACTACTCCGCAAACCCGATGTGCGTCGCGAGCGACCTGTATTTGGGAGAAAATAAGCTGGGCGACAGCGTGAACATACCCGCGGGCACGCAAAAGATCGGCGAATTTGCCTTTGTGGGGCTTGAGTCGCTGACGTCGGTCACTATCCCCGAAAGCGTGACGGAAATAGGATACCGCGCGTTTAAGGACGCGTTTAAGGCGGGCGAACGCGGGCAAGTGAATATAACAAATCTGCAAAAATGGTGCGCGATCGAGTTTTCTGTGGGCGGCGAGGATGTCGGCGAATGCTCCGCAAACCCCATATCGCTGGGCGCGGATCTCGTGTTGAACGGCAATACCGTTTCCGGGGCGCAGGACTTTGGCGCATACGATATAAGCGCATACGCGTTCTATGGCTACGATCAGATCGAGGCGGTGACATCGGCGGCGCAGAATGTTGGGCGCTACGCATTTGCAAACTGCGCAAAACTCAAACAGGCAACCTTGGACAGCGCTGTCGCAATCCAAGCGGGCTTGTTTGCGGGTTGCAAAACGTTGGACGCTATCTCCATTTCCGCGGCGAACGCCATTGGCGCGTCGGCGTTTGAGGGATGCGAGGCGCTTGCAAGCATAAATATCCCCGCGTCGGTCATATCTGTCGGGGAAGAGGCGTTTGCGGATTGCACCGCTCTTGCCTCCGTTGCGGGCGCAGATGGGTTGACAAAAGTGGGCGAATCCGCGTTTTTCAACACCAAATTGTTTGAACTTTCTCAAACCGAAACCTTTGAACAGGTGTACGTCGGCAAAGTGTTTGTGGGGCTCAAAGGCGCAAAGTCCGGAAATATTCAATTGGAGTTTAGGACCGATACGGTTGCGATCGCAGACGGCGCTTTGGCAAACTATGCGAATATAACGTCCGTCAAGTGCCCTGCATCCATGAAATATATAGGCAAAAACGCTCTGCGCTACACCGAGATCGTCACGTCTAAACTTGCCGAGATCGACTTGTGCGAGGTGGAGGAGATCGGCGAACAAGCGTTCGCGGGGAATGCGGCGCTCAGAGTGATACAATTGCCGTCAACACTGCAGAAGGTGGGAAAGAACGCATTCTTCGGCTGTTCGCAAATTGCAGGGGTGTATATCGAGGACATCCAAGCGCTGCTGAATATCCAATTTGCAAACGCGCAGGCGAATCCGCTGGCGATATCGCATACGCTTTACTTTGGAACGTACGACGCGGACGCGACGGAACAGCCTCAAG
Source organism: uncultured Clostridia bacterium (assembly GCA_947624885.1). Taxonomy (GTDB): domain Bacteria; phylum Bacillota; class Clostridia; order Christensenellales; family CAG-917; genus CAG-475. The sequence continues at coordinate 5,276 of CANQMD010000040.1, read as the reverse complement.
CGGTGACCTCGCTGGTCATCCCGGACGGCGTGCAGAAAATCGGCGCGTATGCATTCTATGGGCTGAACAAGGTCACAAACGTCATTCTGCCGACAAGCCTCGAAACCATCGAGACGGGCGCTTTTGAAAACTGCTCCGCACTGAGATACGTTTACTACGCGGGCGAAAGCGAGGAGGATTTTGCCGCGGTCAGCGTCGCCGCAAACGCGCTTCCCGGTACAGTCTATTACTTCAGCGCCGAACAGCCAGAAAGCCGAGGCAATTTCTGGCACTACAATACAAACGAGCCGCCAGCGCCGATCAGATGGTGAAAGTGGCAGCAATCAAATTGACCGATTAGATACACGAAAAACGCCCTTTGCGGGCGTTTTTTTGCGGAGGTTTTGGGGCAATAATCTCGGATCGGTACGTTGCTTGCAAGTCGGAACATTGGTACTTCCTCGCCCGTTGGGCTTCGTTGTACCAACTGCAGGCTCGGTGATCCTGCAGTTTCCTCTCATTTTTACACCCTTCAGCCCGTGCAAGCACGCTCTGTTTATAAGCTTCGTGCACTGTTGGTACTTCGCTTGCAAGCAAGCTCGTTCCACGTCAAAAGTTCGGTGAACTTTTGACGCACTCTTGTCTTATCCCCATTGTCCGTGCAAGCACGCTCTGTGTATAGGCTTCGTGCACTTGTGGTACTTCGCTTGAAAGTCGGAACATTGGTACTTCCTCGCCCGTTGGGCTTCGTTGTACCAACTGCAGGCTCGGTGATCCTGCAGTTACCTCTCATTTTTTACACCTTCAGCCCGTGCAAGCACGCTCTAAAGGTGTAAAAAATGAGAGTGTTCCGACAGGGACACTCTCACAAAAATATTGGTCGGAGTGGCGAGACTTGAACTCGCGGCCTCATGGTCCCGAACCATGCGCGCTACCAAACTGCGCTACACCCCGTAATATGGCGACTTACTTTCGTTTGACGCTACAATATATTAGCAACTTAAATTGCAAAAGTCAAGGAATAACATTTTGTTTTTAGAAATAGTGCAAAAGTGTTTGCAATTTTTTTGAGTATGATATATAATGCTCTCATCACTGGAGCTTGGTGTAGTGGTAGCACATGGGCCTCTGACTCCCACAGTGTAGGTTCGATTCCTATAGCTCCTGCCAAAATAGAATTCCGATGGCAAAGGCTGTCGGAATTTTATTTTTGTAAGAATATTATTTATCATAAAATACACTGTGGGAGGTGGCAACATGTTGCCACTACCGACCAAGGTCGATTCCTTATGATATAGGACATTAAAAAGTGTTGCACTTCATTTGACAACTGAATTTCTGTGGGAGGTGGCAACATATCAATTCCTTATGCTAAATTTAACTACAAAAGTGTTGCACCCCATTAGACAATTTATCCGTAAAACTGAGGAAGTGAGTTCTCAAAAATATATGACTTGGAAAAATTTACATCGCGGAAATGGTGGAGATGTGGACATATGGTGATGAGCGCATATGCAGGGACGAGCAGTTTTTATGTTGGATCGGTGGAGAAGGGGATCGGAGGAGTCGAGGGAATTTTGACGAACAAAAAATATGAGAGAGGGGACATATGAGAGGTATTGAGGCGGGGGATAGAAATTGGGAAAAGGTGAGAAATGTGAAAGGGCGGGCATATGAGAAGAGGCGACTAGGGCAAAAGAAATGCGACGTGAGTTGAAATATGCGGAGGCGGGCAGATGAGGAGTCCCGATATGCGAGATGACGCATATTGGAAGGGCATGTCCAATATTACTCATTCTTAATCAGCGTCCAGATATGTGATGGCGCATATTGGAAAGCAGGGACGAGTTGCGCACGGCGCGAAAGATGGGCATGAACATCTGTCCGCTGTACTTGGATAGGGCGAGAGAGGAAACATAAGGCGAAAATGATGACGCGGCAATACGTCACAGGGAAGCGCCACGCGCGTGACGCGAACGCGCGAAAATGAAAATATAAGTTGCTAAATTTGCGGATATATGCTAAAATCGTCAATGTACAAAATTTATGTGCAAAATATCGGCGGGAGATAAAAATGCTCGGCATAGAAGCTAAAACAATATACGATATTCTTTGTGCGCTCGCGGGCGATACGGAGGTGTACAAAGTCATTGAGGCGGAAGAGGTGCTTGAAAAACTCCCCGAAGGGATGTCGTTCACCAAAATTCAGCTGTCGGGCATCATACGCGACCTCAAGGAGAGGGAATATGTGGACGTGAAGTACTTCACGCCGGACGAATATTGTTTGCAGATCGTCCGCCGCATAGAGGCTCCGCAGACGGCGCAGGCGGGGCAGGTCGCTCAACCCGCAAACGGCGGGGAACAGCGAGTGCTTTACGGCGAAAAAAAGACGAAAGCGCCCGTCGCGCAAACCTCGGTCAAGAAAGGCGCGGTGTTTTTTATGGCGTTTTTGGGAGCGTTTTTGGGAAGCGCGATCGTGGCGGTGGTCACGGCGCTGGTCATAAGATTCGTTTTGTGAGGGATTTATGAATCTGGAAAGACAACATGTGCTGACAAAAAAGGAGAAAGCGGTGATGCGCGTGATCTACAAGGAGGCGGACCTCGCGGGAGGATCCTGCCTGATCACGCCTATCGCGATTTTTGAACAGATCCCGCTTGACCTCGACATAGAGGAGGCGGAGTTGGACGTTGCCCTCAAAAACCTCGAGATAGACGACTACTTTGATTTGACGCGCTCCGACAGGAAGGGCGAACTTGTCTACTGTATCAATATGCACAAAAAGGGGTTGCAATTTGCCCGCGTGGAGAGGGCGTTCAAGTCAAACGTGACGTTCCGCATTCTGCTTGCGGTGGCGACGGGACTTACGTCGGCGGCGGTAGGCTGGGGACTTAAGACGCTGTTGACGTTTTTGCTGAATAAATAAAAACCGCGTCCTTTGTCAAAGATCATTGCAGGACGCAAAGAACGGATAGAATGGGATTTGAGCTTGTAAGCAGCTATAAGCCCACGGGAGATCAGCCTCAGGCGATAGAACGCATCGTCGAAGGGTTGAAAAGCGGGTTTAACACGGAGGTTTTGTTGGGGGTCACAGGCTCCGGCAAAACTTTTACTATGGCAAACATTATCGCCCAAATCAACAAGCCGACGCTGGTGATCGCGCACAACAAGACCCTCGCCGCGCAACTTTGCAATGAACTGAAGGAGTTTTTCCCCAAAAACCGTGTGGAATTTTTTGTGAGTTATTACGACTACTACCAGCCAGAAGCGTATATCCCGCGCACCGATACCTACATCGAAAAGGACCTCGCCGTGAACGAGGAGATAGACAAGCTGCGCAACTCCGCGACGGCGTCGTTGTGCGAGAGGGAGGACACGATCGTCGTTGCCTCGGTGAGTTGCATTTACGGATTGGGCGCTCCGACGGACTACTTTGAACAGGCGATTTCCATACGCGAGGGCGACGAGATAGACCGCGACGCGCTGGCGAGGCGACTTGTGGACATCCAATATAAACGCGCGGATATGGACTTTGTGCGCTCCACCTTCCGCATGAGGGGAGATATCATAGATATATTTCCGTCGACAAGTTCGGAGATCGCGATACGCATAGAACTGTTTGGCGACACGGTGGACAGGATATGCGAGATAGACTGCGTGACATCAAAGGCGGTAGGCGAACTTGAGCATACGCTGATCTTCCCCGCGACGCAGTACGTGATCAGCGGCGACAGGGAGGAGATATTGCGCCGAATAATGCTGGACAAGCAGGACAGAGTGAAATATTTTCAGGATAGGGGAAAACTGATCGAGGCGCAGCGCATAGACGAGAGAGTGAATTACGATGTGGAAATGATCCGCGAAGTGGGATATTGCAGCGGGATAGAGAACTACTCGCGCTACTTCGACGGCAGACAGCCGGGACAGGCTCCGTATACGCTGCTGGACTTTTTCCCGAAGGACTTTTTGCTGTTTATCGACGAGAGCCATATGACCATTCCGCAGATAAACGGCATGTACAACGGCGATTTGGCGAGAAAACACAATCTGGTGGAGTACGGCTTCCGCCTGCCGAGCGCATACGACAACAGACCTCTCAAATTTCAGGAATTCGACAGCCGTATCAGGCAGATGGTGTGCATGTCGGCGACCCCCGCGAAGTACGAACTTGAACGTGCGGACGACGTTGTTGAGCAGATAATACGCCCTACGGGACTGCTGGATCCCGAGATCGAGGTCAAACCCGTGCAGGGGCAGGTGGACGACTTGATAGGCGAGATCAACAAGGTGGTGGAGGACAAAGGCAGAGTGCTTGTGACCACCCTCACCAAAAAGATGGCGGAAAACCTGACGGACTATTTGAAAGAACTGAATATCAAAGTGAAATATATGCACTCGGATATAGACACGCTTGAGCGTATGGATATAGTCAAGGGGCTGAGAGAGGGCGACTTTGACGTGCTGGTGGGGATAAATTTGCTGCGAGAAGGGTTGGATCTGCCCGAAGTACAGCTGGTGGCGATCCTCGACGCGGACAAGGAGGGCTTTTTGAGAAGCGAGAGCGCCCTCATACAGACGATAGGCCGCGCCGCAAGAAACGACAAGGGCAGAGTGGTCATGTACGCGGACGTTGTGACGGACAGCATGCGCCGCGCCATTGATGAAACCGCTCGCCGCAGAGTGATACAGGACGCTTACAACAAGGAACACGGCATTGTGCCCAGGACTGTGGTGAGCAAGATCAAGGACTCGCTTGAGATCACAAAGAAACCCTCCAAAAACGAGTGTCTGAGCGCAAAGGATATATCCAAAGAGATAGAGAGATTGAAGGGTATGATGAAGGTGGCAAGCGAACAACTCGATTTTGAACGCGCGATACTTTTGCGCGATCAGATGAACGATTTGAAACGCCAATTGAAAAAGTTGAGCTGAGGGCGACGTATGGACAGGATAATCATCAAGGGAGCAAGAGAAAACAACCTCAAAAACGTGGATCTGGAGATCCCGCGCGACAAGTTGATCGTGTTTACGGGGCTGAGCGGCAGCGGAAAATCTTCGCTGGCGTTCGACACCATATTTGCGGAAGGCCAACGCAGATACGTGGAGAGCCTGTCAAGCTACGCGAGAATGTTTTTGGGACAGATGCAAAAGCCTGACGTGGACTACATCGAAGGGCTGTCGCCCGCGGTTTCCATAGACCAAAAGACCACCTCTCACAACCCGCGCTCCGCAGTGGCCTCGCCGATCTCATTGGTGCCGCAGAGCATCCACGGGAGCACCTCGACGCCGTCGGGAAAGA
>CANQMD010000039.1 GCA_947624885.1 uncultured Clostridia bacterium | reverse complement strand
CCTCATCACGGTGAAAGGGCCTTTGGGCACCCTCACTCAGAAGGTTGACAAGTCCATTGACGTTGCGGTTGAGGACGGGCACATCGTTTGCAAACGCCACTCCGACGACAAGGATCACCGTGCGCTTCACGGCCTTTATCGCGCGCTCATCCACAATATGGTGGTCGGCGTCACGAAGGGCTTTGAAAAGTCGCTGATCGTCGCGGGCGTAGGCTTCAAGATCTCGCTCACGGGCAACAACAAGTTGACGATGAACATAGGTTTTTCGCATCCCGTGGAGTTTACGGCTCCGGAGGGCATCACTTTTGCGCAGCCCGCTCCGCTTGAGATCGTCGTCAAGGGCATCGATCGCCAGCTTGTCGGTCAGACCGCCGCTACGATCAAGGCGATCAAGCCTGTCGAGCCCTATCACAATTACGGCTTCCACTACAAGGATGAAACCGTGATCAAGAAGGTCGGCAAGAGAGCGACGAAGTAAGAGGTGGCACTATGATTAAGAAAATAGACAAGAATCAAGACAGAGTTATTCGTCACGCGAGAGTCCGCAAAAAGATAAGCGGCACGGCAGAACGCCCCCGCCTCAGCGTGTACAGAAGCACAAATCACATCTACGCTCAACTCATCGACGACGTCAAGGGACACACCCTTTGCTCCGCAAGCACGCTTGAAAAGAGCGTCGCGGCTGAGATCGGCGAACTGACCAAGACGGACGCGGCGAAGAAAGTGGGCGCGGCAATCGCCAAAAAGGCACTCGAACTTGGGATATCCGAAGTGGTGTTTGACAGAGGCGGCTATCTGTACACAGGCAGAGTCCAGGCATTGGCAGACGGCGCAAGAGAAGCCGGTCTGAAGTTTTAACGGAGGGAGTTATGGCAGAAAATCGTGACAGAAGGAACGACAACAGAAACAGAGAGGACGACGGTCTGACCAAGACCCTCATCGGCGTAAACCGCGTTTCAAAGACGGTCAAGGGCGGCAGAAACATGCGTTTCTCGGCGCTTGTGGTGGTCGGTGACGGTCAAGGCAAAGTCGGACTTGGCACAGGCAAGGCTGCCGAGGTCCCTGAGGCTATCGAGAAAGCTACCAAGAGCGCAAAACGCAATATGGTGACAATCTCCCTCAAGGACAACACCATCCCTCATGCGACGACAGGCAAGTTTGGAAGAGGACAAGTTTTGTTGCTCCCCGCCGAACAAGGTACCGGCGTGATCGCGGGCGGCGCAGTGCGTATTGTGCTGGAGGTCGCCGGCGTGAAGGACATCAGAACAAAATCCCTCGGCTCCAACAACCCGATCAACTCCGCAAAGGCGACGATGCAGGGCTTGATGAGTTTGAGAAACGCCGACGAGATCGCGCGGTTGCGCGGCGTCGATATCCAAGTGGACTGATAGGAGGACGTTATGGCGAAAGAAAATAAAATCAGAGTGACCCTCGTCAAGAGCCCCAACGGCGTGCTCAAGTGCCACAAGGCAAATCTTGAGGCAATGGGTCTGCACAAGATCGGCGACAGCAACACCTTTTTGAACGACGCTTGCATTCAGGGCAAGATCAAAAAGGTTGTTCACCTTGTCAAGGTGGAGGAAATCTGAGGAGGAACGACTATGAATATTCAGGATCTCAAGCCCGCTGAGGGCGCAAGAACCTCTGAGAAGAGAATCGGACGCGGCATAGGCTCCGGTATGGGCAAAACTTCCACCCGCGGTCATAAGGGCCAATGGGCGAGAAGCGGCGGCGGCGTGCGTCCCAACTTTGAAGGCGGACAAATGCCCATGACAAGGCGTTTGCCCAAGATCGGTTTCAACAACAAGAGATTCGCAAAGGTTTACAATACCGTCAACGTGGAGGTTTTCAACGCGTTTGAAAACGGCGCGACTGTGGGTATTGACGAGCTTGTGGCAAGAGGCATCATCAAAAAGGTCGAAAACTACGGGCTGAAAGTGCTTGGCGACGGCGAATTGAGGGTCAGCCTCACTATCAAAGCAAACAAGTTCACCGAGTCTGCCAAACAAAAAATCGAACAGGCAGGCGGAAAAGCTGAGGTGCTATAATGTTTGAAACGCTGAAAAACGCATTCAAGACCAAGGAGATCAGGGTGAAAATTTGGTTCACTCTGCTTCTCATTTTGGTCTACCGAATCGGTTGCTACATCCCTATCCCCTCGCTCAACATAACCGTTGTGCAGGGGGCGTTCAACTCAATGGACTTCCTTGGAGTGCTGTCCCAGATCACGGGCGGATCAATGCAGAATGCGACTCTGTTTGCGCTAGGAATATTGCCGTTTATCAACTCATTCATTATTATGCAACTGCTCACGCTTGTCATTCCGGCGCTTGAACGCATGTCCAAAGAGGGCGAAGAGGGCAGAAACAAACTCACGCAGATCACGCGTATTGTGGCGATCCTGCTTGCAATCATCCAGGCGATCGGCATCGTGATAATGTGGTACAACATGTCAAGCGAAAGCGGATCGGCGATACTGCCTCTGTTTGAGTATGAAAGAACTGCGGGCGGCGCACCCATCCTGACGATGGCGCTCACCATCATCATCCTCGTCGCGGGCAGCACGATGGTCATGTGGCTGAGCGAACGTATCACGGAATACGGCATCGGCAACGGCACGTCCATCATCATCTTCATCGGCATCCTCGCCACGGCGGGCACGTCGATCGCGGGCGCTCTCAAGCAGGTCGGAGAAAACTGGACGTATATCTGGAACATCATCGGATATATCCTGATCGTTGTTGCGATTTTGGCGTTTATCGTCTTTGTGGACGGCGCCGAACGCAGGATCACAGTGCAATATTCCAAGCAGATCAAGGGCAACAAGATGTACGGCGGTCAGACCACCTACATCCCCATCCGCGTCAATGGCAGCGGCGTTATGCCCATCATCTTTGCGTCCTCGTTGCTCATGTTCCCGCAGATGATCATCCAACTGTTCTTCTCGGAATCCAGCGCTGCGGTGTGGTACGCGACGTATATGGGCACGGGCACGGCGGTCTACTATGTGCTCCTCGCGCTGCTGATACTTGGATTTTCGTACTTCTACGCGCAGATCCAATTCAACCCCGAAGACGTTTCCAAAAACATACAACAGTACGGCGGCTTTATCCCCGGCATAAGAGCGGGCAAGCCGACGAGCGACTTTTTGAAGAAGATCAACAACCGCATCACGTTGTTCGGCGCGGTGTTCCTGATGTTGATCTCGCTCATCCCGACGTTTGTGTTCTTCGCGCTTTCGGGAAGATATTCCGGATACGATCTGGGGCTTGCAAACTCTTTCTCCGCAACGGGATTGCTCATCGTGGTGTCCGTCGCGCTTGAGATCAACAAGCAGCTTGAGTCGCAGATCATGATGAAGCACTACAAGGGCTTCCTCAAATAACAAAAAATCACAGCTTTCCGCCGCGCAATGGCGTGAACATAGTTGCGCGGCGTGAAAAAAAGTGATATAATAAGCAAATATGAAAAATATCATTCTTTTAGGCGCACCGGGCGCAGGCAAGGGCACGCAGGCGGCATTGATACATGAGGAATTTGACATTCCTCATATTTCCACGGGAGATATCCTGCGGCGCAACATCAAAGAGGGGACTCCCCTCGGCGTGAAAGCAAAGAGTTTTATCGACGCGGGCGAACTTGTCCCCGATGAAGTGGTGATCGGACTTGTGGAGCAGAGGCTCCAAGAGGAGGACTGCAAAAACGGATATATCCTGGACGGTTTTCCGAGGACGATCCCGCAGGCGGAAAGTCTTGACAAGGTTGCTCGTATAGATATTGCGCTGAACATAGATGTCCCGTTTGACGTGATCATGGAAAGGATGAGCGGGCGAAGAATGTGCGCTTGCGGCGAAACCTACCATGTGTCGACCTTGGGAGGAGCGACCACCTGCAAAAAGTGCGGCGGCGAATTGTACATCCGCGAGGACGACAAGCCCGAAACGGTCGCAAACAGACTCAAAGTGTATGAAGCGCAGACTCAACCCCTCATCGATTACTATCGCAAGCAGGGCAAGCTGAAGGACGTCAATGCGGTGGGAGCGATCGACGAGATATTTGAGAATGTCAAGAAGGCGCTGCAATGATACACATCAAAACTCCGCAAGAGATCGAGTGTATGCGCAAGTCGGGCGCGATCCTCAGAGATTGCCTGCTGTTTTTGCAGGAGAGGGTCAAGCCGGGAGTGAGCACAAAGAGGCTTGACGAGTTTGCGTATGAGTACATACTCAGACACGACTCCAAGCCGTCCTTCCTTGGGTACGGCGGATTTCCGGGCACTATATGCGCGTCGGTGGACGAAGTGGTGGTGCACGGCTTCCCGTCGGAAAAACGCCTGAAGGAGGGTGAGATCCTCTCAATAGACTGCGGGCTGATATTCAAGGGCTGGCAGGCGGACGCGGCAAGGACTGTCGCCGTGGGGCAGATAAGCCCCGAAAAACAGGCGCTCATTGACGTGACGCGGGAGAGTTTTTTTGAGGGAGTCAAGCATTTCAAAGACGGCGGACACCTCGGAGATATCTCCAACGCGGTGCAGACATATTGCGAATCCCGCGGATACGGCGTTGTGCGCAGCATGGTGGGACACGGAATAGGCAGAGAAATGCATGAAGATCCTGCGGTGCCAAACTACGGCGCGGCGGGGCACGGCGCCAAACTGAGAGTGGGTTTGGTGCTGGCGATCGAGCCCATGATCACCATGGGCACGTGGGAAACGGCGGGTACGGGCTGGACTTGCGTCACAAAGGACGGCAAACCGGCGGCGCACTATGAAAACACCGTTGCCCTGACAGAGAACGGAGCGGAGATCCTGACGCTGTGATATGGAACTTGGACAAGTGGTGTATTCAAAAGCGGGACGTGACGCGGGCAGCTACTACGCGGTGGTTGAGATCGTGGACGAAACGCGCGTGAAAATTGCCGACGGGGATCTGCGACGCATAAAGAGAGCAAAACTCAAAAACATAAAGCACCTGGGGACCGACGGCGTTCTGCTTGAAAAGATATCGGCAAAACTCAAGGCGGGAGCGCAGGTGTTTGACGCGGAGTTGTACAGCGCGTTAAGAACGTACAATAATCAATAAAAAGGTAGGATGTAATGTCAAAAGAGGACGTTATCGAAACTGAGGGCAAGGTGATCGAAGTTTTGCCCAAGACGCAATTCAGGGTGCTGCTTACCAACGGTCATGAGATACTTGCGTATCTCGGCGGAAAGTTGCGCATCAACAACATCAGAATTCTGGAGGGCGACAGAGTGAAGATCGAGATGTCGCCTTACGATCTTACGAAGGGCAGGATTATCTACCGCAACAAGTAAGAACAACAAAATCATTATTTGGAGGATCAACTATGAAGGTCAGACCCAGTGTAAAGCCCATGTGCGACAAGTGCAAGGTCATCAAAAGAAACGGCAGAGTGATGGTCATCTGCTCAAAGTATCCCAACCACAAACAGCGTCAGGGCTGAGCGCGGAGGGCGCTTTTCCCACGGCGGACAATATATGGAAACAGGCATAGGGCGGCTGGTCGCTCCATTCCATTTATCGGGCGACTCCCTGTGCGGTCATATATATAAATAAAACAAAGCGTACACATTTTTCGGAGGTAGAAAATGGCAAGAATTGCTGGCGTGGATCTTCCGCGCGACAAGAGAGTCGAATATGGACTTACCTATATCTACGGTATCGGTTTGCCGACCTCGCAGGAGATACTTCGCGCAACGGGCATCAGCCCCGACGTGCGCGTCAAGGATCTGACCGAGGAGCAAGTGAGTCTGATTCGCGATTACATTGAAAAGAATCTGCATGTAGAGGGCGATCTCAAGCGTGAAGTCCAACTCAACATCAAAAGACTTGGCGAGATCGGCTGCTATCGCGGCGTTCGTCACAGAAAGGGGCTGCCCGTCAGAGGACAGAACACCAAGCAGAATGCCCGCACACGTAAGGGCCCGAAGCGCGCTGTGGCTCGCAAGAAGAAATAAGGAGTGAACTATGGCAGGTATCGCAAGAAAAGCTATCAAAAAGAGAAAAGATATCAAGCGCGTTGAAAAAGGTCAAGTGCACATCCACGCCTCTTTCAACAACACGATCGTCACCGTCACCGATATGAACGGCAACGCGGTGTCTTGGTCAAGCGCAGGCAAGCTGAAGTTGCGCGGCAGCCGCAAGGCAACGCCGTTTGCGGCTCAGATGGTCAGCGAGGACGCGGCAAAGGTCGCATACGATCAGGGTATGAGGACCGTCGAGGTGTATGTCAAGGGCGCAGGCCAGGGCAGAGAATCCGCGATCCGCGCGCTTGGCAACGTAGGTTTGGAAGTCACGCTCATTCAGGACGTTTCTCCCATTCCTCACAACGGCTGCCGTCCGCCGAAGGCGAGAAGGCTGTAATAGGAGGTTAAGCTATGGCAAAATATACAGGACCCGTATGCCGTCTTTGCAGACGCGAGGGTTGCAAGCTCTATTTGAAGGGAGCAAGGTGCAACACAGACAAGTGCGCCTTCTTTGACAGAAAAAACGTTCCCGGCTCTGACCCCAAGGCCAGAAGCAGGAAGAAAGCAAGCGGTTATTCTATCCAGCTTCGCGAGAAGCAAAAGACCAAACGCTACTACGGCGTGACGGAAAAGCAGTTCAAGATGTACTACGACACAGCGTCTGACATGCGCGGCGTTACGGGCGAGAACATGCTCACCCTCATCGAGAGAAGGCTTGACAACGTTGTGTACAGACTCGGACTTGGCGTTTCGAGAGCGCAGGCGCGTCAGATCGTTTGCCACGGTCATATCACGGTCAACGGCAAGAGAGTGGACATTCCGTCCTATCTCGTCAAAGTCGGCGACGTGATCGCAGTCAAGGAGAACAAGCAGGATTCCGTGATGTGGGACGATATCAAGCAAAGCAAAAACCTCAGCATCGTGAAGTGGCTGACCTTTGACAACGCCACTTTGACGGGGACTGTCGTTGCGCTTCCCGAAAGAGCGGATATCGATCTTGACATTCAGGAACACCTCATCGTCGAGTTGTATTCCAAGTAATTTAGGAGGATACCAAAATGATGCAGATAAAAAGCCCCCGTATTACCTTCGAGGAAAACGAGAGCAAAAACTATGCGAAGTTTACGGTCGAGCCGCTTGAGCGCGGTTTTGGCACCACAATTGGCAACTGCCTGCGTCGTATTCTTCTTTCCGCGCTCCCCGGAGCGGCGGCGGTCGGCATCAAGATCGCAGGCGTGGAGCATGAGTTTTCCACAATCAAGGGCATAAAGGAGGAGGTCACCGAGATCATCCTCAACCTCAAATCCGTTCGGTTTAAGGCAGTAGAGTCGCTTGACAGCGCAGGCAAGCAGCCTTGCTATCTGCATATGAACACGGTTGGCGTTGCCACCGCAGGGGACATCGAGTGCCCGATCGGCATTGAGGTCATGAATCCCGAACAGGTCATTTGCACGCTTGACGAGGGCGCGGCGATAGATATGACGATATTTGTGGATCGCGGAAGAGGATATGTGCCCGCGTCGCAAAACAAGGATCCGTTGCAGCCCATCGGCTACATCCCGATCGACTCGATCTACACCCCCGTGATCAAGGCGAATTACGCGGTGGAGAGCACCAGGGTTGAGCAAAGCATCGACTTTGACAAACTCACGCTTGAAGTGACCACCGACGGCACGACTTCCGCAAAGGAGATCACGTCGCTCGCCGCAAAGATCATGAACGACCACATCAAACTGTTTGTCGAACTTGTTGAGAAGATGGACGAAACGCCCATCCTCATCCAGAACGAGCCGGACAACAAGACAAAGGTGCTTGAGATGTCCGTGGAGGATCTGGACCTGTCGGTGCGCTCCTACAACTGCTTGAAGCGCGCAGGCATCCACACCGTCGAGGACCTCACAAAGCGTTCCGAAGAGGATATGCTCAAGGTGAGAAATCTTGGTAGAAAATCGCTTGAAGAGGTTGTCAAAAAGCTGGAAGAGCTGGGACTCAGCCTCAAGGCTCAGGAGGAGTAAATTATGCCCAAAAAATTAGGTAAACGCACAGACCAGAGAATGGCTATGCTCAAAAATCAGGTTTCGGAACTGTTGTGGTACGGACAAATCGAAACGACCGTCGATCGCGCAAAGGCAGTCAGAAGCCTCGCTGAAAAATATATCACCCTTGCCATCAGAACGTACACCGACGATGTCAAAGTGACAAAGACGGTCACCAATACGGACGCGAAAGGCAACAAGTCGCAGTCGCTTGTTCAATTCACAAACGACGGTCCCAAAAAGCTGGCGGCTCGCCGTAGACTGATGGCGGAACTCGTGGATATCAAAGAGATCAAGGCGGAAAAGGAGTCCAAGGCGGCATATCGCGCTCGCATTAAGGACACAAAACACCCCCTCATCGAAAAGATATTCAAAGAGTATGCGCCCAAGTACGCCCAACGCGCAAGCGAAAAAGGAAACGGCGGCGGATACACCCGCATCCTCAGGACGGGCAACCGCAGAGGCGACGCGGCTGAGATGTGCATTTTGAAACTCATCTGAGCGCAAAAAATTTATTACATTGTAGTGGACAATAAGCGGTTTGGCGTATGCAAAACCGCTTATTGCTAAAATCTGATAGTATTTTGAGGGTCATTTGAAAGATCATGGACAACGAACATTTGATAAATACGATATTGGCGCAACTCTCCGAACAAAATGATGTCGAACAAACGGAGAAAACTTTTTTGGAAATCATAGACAAACACTCCAACGAAGAGTATGTTTCAAAAATACTTGCTTATATTTTGGAAAATAATTCCGCCTTGTGCGCGGCGCTCATAAACGATTATTTTCGGAAAACAAAAAATCTCGAACTCAATTTGCAAGCGCTGACCGTCGACATGGTATCCTGCGAAAAAAATATGATAGAAGGCAGAGCGGATATTTTTGTTGAAGCGTCCATCGGCGATGAAGCAAAGTACACTATCACTATCGAAAACAAAGTATTCAGCTTTGAGAATAGTGATCAAACCGTTCGCTATCGTGATTTTGTAGAAGCAAATTATTCGGATAGAATAAACACTTTTATCTATCTAAAGCCCTATTTTAATGCGTCGAGGCCCAAAGACGGAGCATTTTCAATTTTGACATACGGCGAATTGTCGGAACTTTTGAGAGAGTATGTCGATGACAATAGCGTCACAAGAGATTTTCAAAATCACATAACCAAGTATTTTGTAAAGGATCCGGAGGATTTTATGGATATAGATAGGACTGTGTTGCTAAATTACAATCAGTTGAAAGATTGCCTTAAAAATGCAAAAAATCAGTATGTTCGATACAGGAACAACCTCGGCGACGAAATTTTGAAGGGCAAATTGATCTTTGACGACGAGATACCCGACTACAGAACTGTCAACGAAAAGGGCAAGATTGTGGCAGATGTTACAAGTCCTGTGTTTTTCAGGATATTCAGGCAAGGCGTTTGGAGAAAAGACGAGAAAGATGTGCCGGATAGGGACAAATATTTCTTTTATATCGAAACGGCGCTTTATGACAATATCAACGAAATATCCACGCGCATTGTCGTGAGAGCATATGGCAGCAAGCCTTCCGACAGCAAAGTTTATCATTTTATAAATGAAAAAGGTGTTGCGCTGTTGGACAAATATTGGTACGACAAATACAACGCACATCCTGAGAGAAGCGAGTGGGATAAAAATAATAAGCATTATTACATTTATGATCCAAAAGGCAATTTCGAAAGCAAACATGAAATTTTGAGCGACGAGTGGACGCATGACTTGAAAAAACATATCCGTGAGTCAATGAGGGAATACAAGGAGTTCGCCGATAGGCTGTTTGAGGAATTTACAAAACATATGCAAACTTCATGACATTCATGCGATCATATTCGAGCGCGATGTGGTTTGCAGAGATATGAGTTGTAATAATTTGAAACAATTGCAGCATTTGATTTTTAAAGATGTTCGGTTTTTGTAAGACGGCGCACTTGACATTGTATAGGCATTTTTATATAATTTTGTATATAGAATTTATGGGGAGATAGCGTATGATCGCAACTGTCATAGACTTTTTCAGAAGAATATTTGCGGGCAATGACTTTTTGACGTTGTATGTCATATCAATCATTCCCATCATCGAGTTGCGAGGAGCGATCCTGTTTATGCCCGGCATGTTTTTGAAGGGCACGATGGACGCTTTTATCAACACGTACATCGGCATGTGGTGTTGCATTGCCGGCTCCACGACCGTGATCATCCCGCTCATTCTCATCACGCGCCCGCTGCTCAAAAGGCTGAGAAAAACCAAACTCTTTGCCAAATTTGCAAAAAGTATGGAGTCAAACCTCTCGGATAGGGCGGAATCCGCCTACAATGAGGAGGAACAGCGCCGCAAAGACGAGGAGCGTATCAAAAAAGGCAAAAAACCCAAACGCAAATACAGCACGGACACCAAAAAGTTTTGGGGACTTTTCGCGTTTGTCGCAATTCCGTTGCCCATGACGGGCGCGTGGACAGGCTCCTGCGTGGGCAGTTTTCTTGACTTCCCGGTGTGGAAAGCGTCGCTGGCGGTCTTCCTCGGCAACATTGTCGCGGGGCATATCCTGATGGCGATTGCGTGGTTTTTGCCTAACGAGTACGCCGACATTTTCCTTGCGGGATTTGCGGTGCTGGCAGTGGTGCTTGCGGTGATGCTTGCGTACTCCCGCGGTCGCAAAAACGAGAAAAAAAGGCGGTCTGAACGCGCAAAATATGCCAGCAAAAACGAGTACGAACTTGCCGTGCTTCAGCGCGAGGCGGGCGAGGACGGATCCATCGTGATCAAAAAGGAGTACATAGACAAGCACGGCGACAGACACATAATCATAGGCCACGACGAAGCCAAAAACGACAATATCGTCGGCGGCGACGACGTGATTTAAATGTATATTCGTGGACTGCTCGCCCCGCTTGAAATTGCTCAGCGCTCAACGCTTTTCTGCGAAAAACGTAAAGAGCGCACCGCAATTTCTGCGCCACTCCGCGCCGAATTACCCCAAAAATTTCGGGCAAGCCTCAATTCTTTGGGGACCCCGAGTCGCCTAGACAAGCGTTGCATTTTCCTTATTTATCGAGAAGCAGTGCTTTGAGGTCAGAAATGCTCATAGTTCGCTATTTTTTGCGTTCGGGAATGCGGGCTTACGCCCGTTTTTTTATACTTCATCCCCTGCACTCCAAGCTAAAAACGCGCAAACTCAAACTCTTACATCGCTTGATTTGCGCGTTTTGGTTTGTGTGCATGTTACAAACTCCGACGTGAAAATTTTATATAGACGTTTGCCGTGTCCGAGCCTTTTTATACAAGTACTCTGCCGTGTCCGAGTGACAACGCTTGTTCGCTATATTCCGCCCAAAGTCTTGTCCGAGTGACTTCGCGGAGCAAGCGGTTTCGCCAACGTACGCAGTGAGGGCGGCGATTCATGTCACGCAAGGTAGGACAAAAGAAATTGTTGAGATAAACGCTTGTTTTTTTGCACGGTTGGTTATATAATATATTCCGTAATAAATTTTTATATGGAGGCTTAATTATGCCACTTGTTACAACAACCGAAATGTTCAAAAAGGCTTATGCGGGAGGCTATGCGATAGGGGCTTTCAACGTCAACAATATGGAGATCATCCAAGGCATCGTCGAAGCGGCCACAGAGGAAAACGCGCCTCTCATTTTGCAAGTTTCGTCCGGCGCTCGCAAATACGCAAACACGACCTACCTCACCAAAATGGTGGAGGCGGCAGTGGAAACCAGCGGTTTGCCAATCTGCTTGCACCTCGATCACGGCGACAGCTTCGCGCTGTGCAAGGACTGCGTTGACAGCGGCTTTACGTCCGTTATGATTGACGCAAGCGCTCATCCGTTTGCCGAGAACATCAGCATCACAAAACAGGTTGTCGAATATGCCCACGATCACGGCGTTGTCGTCGAGGCGGAGCTCGGCAAACTCGCCGGCATCGAGGACGCGGTGAACGTGTCCGAAAAGGACGCGGCGTTCACGGATCCCGATCAGGTGCAGGAGTTTGTCACCAAGACGGGCGTGGATTCACTTGCCATCGCGATCGGCACCTCCCACGGCGCATACAAGTTTAAGGGCGAGCCCAAACTCCGCTTCGACATCCTCGAAGAGGTCGGCAAACGCTTGCCCGGATTCCCCATCGTGCTGCACGGCGCTTCGTCCGTCCCCGAAGAACTCGTCAAGATCGTCAACGAGTACGGCGGAAATATGCCCAACGCAAAGGGCGTTCCCGAAGATATGCTCCGCAAGGCGGCGTCCATGGCTGTCTGCAAGATTAACATCGACTCCGACCTGCGCATCGCCGTCACCGGCGCTATCCGCGAGCACTTCGCTCTCAACCCCGCCCACTTTGACCCCCGTCAATACCTCGGACCTGCCAGAGAGGCAGTCAAGCAGGTGGTGAAACATAAGATTGAGTGTGTTCTCGGTTGCGCAAATAAGGCGTAAAACCGCGTTATTTGCCCAAATACTGCGTCAAAGCCAATTTTCTTCGCGTTGCGTACGCCAAGTACGCGCGTGCTCAGA
>CANQMD010000038.1 GCA_947624885.1 uncultured Clostridia bacterium | reverse complement strand
ATTATCCTTGCGGTGACCTCGTCGCACTCGTCCGACAGCGCGATCCAATCTCCAAACGACGACATTCTGTCCGTCCCGCGAGCGCGAGCGTACGCACATGCCAGCGGTGAGTCGTCCAGCCCCTCGATATCGTCCACAAAACACGACTTTTTGAGAGCGTCCGACAGCTTTTTGCCAACGGCGGCGGAGGTCGGCGAAACGTGTTTGAAACTCGTCGCCGCCACCATACCCGTGTTCTCTTTGATTTCTTTCACCAGCTGCCACGAATTGAGCGCGTCCAAAAAGTTGATATAACCCGGCCTTCCGTTCAAAATCTCAACGGGAAGTTTTCCCCCGTTCTCCATAAAGATACGCGCGGGTTTTTGATTGGGGTTGCAGCCGTATTTCAATGAAAATTCGTTCATATCTCACCTCTTGCAAAATTTCGGATATTTGATTTTGTCACAGCGCATTTTGCGCGACTTACTTGACGTATTTGTTGAAGATCATCTCTTTTTGCTCGCCGCTTTCAAGGTCGTACGAGCGACAAACAAGCGATATTTTGTTGTCGGGGTCGAGGCTGTTCCACACCTCGTCGGCAAGTTCCTCCACCGTCGCGGGCAATTTCACTCTTGTAGGCTCGCCCTCAAACGTGGGGAGCGGGTTTCCGTCATGCTTGTATGTGTGCAGAAAGTGCCCCGTCCCGCATATAGGCTCGTAGGCGTAAAAATAGCGATTGCACGCCGTGCCTTCTTTGTCCGCGCTCTTAAGTATGGACATCTCATAGGTGAAGTCGCCATCGCCCAGATGGATGATCGCGCTTATGCGCGGCGTGAAGTTTGGAGCGTCGGGCTCAAACTGTCTGCTCATCAGCGCGTGGCGAAAGCACTTTCCTTTCAAAAGCGCCTCTTCAACGGAGTCCGTCTGGTCGCCGTTTGTGACGATCACGTCCCTATTCACGGATTTTACGGGCGCGTAAATGATGAGGCTTGGGTCCTTCACTCTGCTTGCGTCAAACGGCTCGGTGAACACCGCGTCGCCCTTTTTCACAAACACGCGATTGCGGCTGTTGTCGCTTCTTCCCATAATGAAGTAGGCAAACATAGCCTTTTTGCCGTCAGAACTCTTCCCCACGACGATGCCTCGACCGGGGTACGCGTTTGTCTTGAGCAGACTCGCCAAATTTTTTTTGTTGTATGCCATATCTCCTCCAACCTGCCGCTTTGGCAAGCGTTTTATTTTTTCAAATTCGTCTTTTATCCCCGCGTTTTGCAGAGATAAAGTCCTGATTTTGCGAGATCACTCTTCGCACAGCTTTCTTGCGACAAGTTCGGTCGCTTCGGGCAGGATCACCCATTCCGCCTCTCGCATAACGCGTTGTTGCAAAGTTTTGGGAGTGTCGCCATCAAGCACCGCGACCGCTTTTTGAGCGATGATCGGTCCCCCGTCGCACTCCTCGGTGACGTAGTGCACCGTCGCGCCCGTCACTTTCACGCCGCGGGCAAGCGCCGCCTCATGCACGTGCAAACCATACATTCCCACCCCGCAAAAACTCGGTATCAGCGCGGGATGAACGTTGATCATCCTGCCTTGATACGCCCTTATGAAATTCGCGGAAAGCACGGACATAAATCCCGCCAACACGATCATCTGTATGCCCTCTTTTTTGAGCGCGGCAAGCATAGCCTCTTCGCGCTCCTGCCTTGAGGGCATATCCTTTTTGTCAAACACCAGCGTCTTCACTCCGTATCTCTTCGCTCGTTCAAGCACATACGCGCCGGCGCTGTCCGCGACGACAAGGCAAACCTCGCCGTGCGGGATCATTCCCGCCTCGCTCGCGCTCATTATCGCCTGAAAATTTGTGCCTCCGCCCGAACAGAGCACCGCTACCTTCACTTTTTCCATATCGTCAATATCCTTTTTTCTGTGCGTCAGTCGTGAGTTCTGCTGTCCGTTTTGTTGATCCATACCCTTTCGCAACTTTTGCACATCTCATTTATTCCATTTTAACTTTGCGCCGCGATATTTGCAAGACGCATCCTGCTCATTTGCCGCTCAAGCATTTTGTTCCGTGATATTTTGCGTGTCGAGCGTTTCGGTCGGACCATCTCATTGCTTTTTCAATGCTTTCTTCACCATTTCAAACACTGCGCCCTCATATCCATTTTGAAAATTCCCCCAAGTCGGATGATAACTCATGATGTAAATGCCGCCGTCCCGCTTTATCTCGCACAAATATCGTTTTGTGGCTATGTGCGCTTTGCTATCGACGCACATTTTTAAAATGTCCGGCTCAAGCGGCTCGTCCATCCGACGGTTATATTCCGTCGCGATACAGGGCAATTCCTCTTTGAGCGATATCTCATGCCAGCCGCAGAATAAGACGACGTTTGGTTTGAGAATGTCGATTTCTTCCTTGAGTATTTTGGTGCCCACGCTGTGAAGTAGCGCCCTTTGCCCATCGGACAACGCGCACTTCGACGTTTTGCGCAAACATATTTTGTCGATATTGTTCCATACGACGGCGCAATTTTCGAGTCCCGCAATTTGCCCGAATCTTCTCCAGAATGCGCTTTTTCTGCCTTTCCCCAAATGATAGTCTTTGGCTGCCCATGCGTTGTAGCGCATTAGCTTTTCAATGCCTTCCGCGTTGACAGCGCCATCCTCGAACACCTCAATAGGATCTATGATGATCTTATAAATCGAGGCGTTCTGTTTCCACCGCGCCGCGGATCCTGTTCCCCAGCCGAACGCTTTGCCAAAGCCCCACTCTCCCGCCGCTTCTTCGCCGACGATCATTATGCGGTTTGTCGCGCCTTCCCAATCTTCGGGGATGCCGAGGTAGCACGGATTTGAATACATATCGCCGCACAAGTCTTTACACTCGCTCGCGATCTGTTCCGTCCACACTATGTACTTTTTTAAAAGCGCGTCGTGCATATAGCTTTTCACAACATTTCCCCTTCCGCCTCGCTTTTATATAGCCGCCTTGACCGTCTTACTACTTCTCCAAGCGATAATTTTGTGTTTTCAATTTATCGCATAAGCGTGTCAAAATTGTCGCATTTCGCGATGAATTTGATATCAACACAAAGCGAAAGTCCCAAATGGCGCTATTCGGCATATCCGACGCAAGTCGCATACCGCGAGCATTTTACTTCAGCGTTACGCCTTCGCCCTTGACCATAACGCCAAGTCTGTAGGCGTTCACGCCGTTCGCCTTCAAAATTTCTATCGTCCTGTTCGCGTCCTGCTCGCGCACGACCACCGTCATGCCGACTCCCATATTGAATGTGTTGAACATATCGTGCTCGCTTATCCCGCCGCGCTTTTGTATGAGGTCGAAGATCGGCAACACTCTCACGTCGTTTCTGTCTATGACCGCGCCCAGCCCTTTGGGGAAAGACCGCGGCATATTTTCATAAAATCCGCCGCCCGTGATGTGCGATACTCCCAACACCTCCACTTGTTCAAACAGTTTGAGCATAGGTTTGACGTATATCACCGTAGGCTCCAGCAACGTTTCGCCCAGCGCTTTTCCGCCCAACTCATTCAAAGGAGAAGTCAGATCTGCGTTTTCGATGTCAAACACCTTTCTCACAAGCGAAAAGCCGTTTGAATGCACGCCGCTTGACGGCAACGCGATCACAACGTCACCCTCCGTCATCTTTTTGTTGTCGATGATCTTTGCGCGATCCACGACTCCCACGGTGAAACCCGCGATGTCGTAATCGTCAACGGGCATTGTGCCGGGATGTTCCGCCGTTTCGCCGCCGACAAGCTGACAACCCGCCTGCACGCACCCCTCGGCAACGCCGCCGACAATGGTCGCGATCTTTTCGGGATAATTTTTGCCGCACGCAATATAGTCTAGAAAAAACAGCGGTTTCGCGCCGCAGCACAGCACGTCGTTGACGCACATCGCCACGCAATCTATGCCTATAGTGTCATGTTTGTCCATAAGCTGCGCAAGTCTGAGTTTTGTGCCGACCCCGTCCGTACCCGACACAAGCACGGGATCCTTAATCCCCGCAAGGTCAAGCTGAAACAGTCCGCCAAAGCCGCCAATAACGTCCCTTCCGTCCGGGAGAGTACGCGCGACGTGTTTTTTCATGAGTTCCACAGCCTTATAGCCCGCCGTGATGTCAACTCCCGCATTTTTGTAGCTTTCGGAATAGCTGTCCTGCATATTCAGTTCTCCTTTTTACGGTATTTTGGATTTTCGCTTATGGGGCGTTCCCATCTTTCAAACCTACTCTTGTCGGTGACGGACGGTATTGGGGTCGGATAATTTCCGTCAAAGCACGCCTTGCAAAAGCCTTTCCCCTCCCCCGTCAACCATTCCACCTTGTCCAAATCGAGGTACCCAAGCGAGTCCGCGCCTATTATCTTCGCGATCTCGTCGACTGTGTGGTGACAGGCGATGAGGTTGTCGCGCGAGTCTATGTCCGTGCCGTAATAGCATGGATTGAGAAACGCGGGAGCAGATGAAAGCATATGCACCTCTTTTGCGCCCGCGTCGCGCAGCAACTTGACTATGCGCTGGCAGGTCGTGCCTCTGACGATGCTGTCGTCCACAAGCACGACTCTCTTGCCCTTGATCGCGGATGTCAGCACATTCAGCTTTATGCGCACTCTGTCCTCTCTCGCCTTCTGCCCGGGCGCTATGAACGTCCTGCCTATATACTTGTTTTTGATGAAGCCTATGCCGTAGGGTATGCCTGAAGCCTCCGCGTATCCAAACGCCGCGTCCAGCCCCGAATCCGGCACGCCGACAACGATATCCGCGTCGAGTTTGTATTGCGCCGCCAAAAACTTGCCCGCTTGCCGCCTTGCGCCGTGCACGGACTTGCCGTCTATCACCGAGTCGGGCCGCGCGATGTACAAAAATTCAAACACGCACAATGCCTTTGGGGCTATGCCGCAATGCGACTTGTCGCTTTTCACCCCGTCCGCGCTTATGGTGATCATCTCGCCCGGCTCTATCTCACGCAAACACGTCGCGCCGATCGCGTCAAGCGCACACGATTCCGAAGCGACCACATACGCGCCGTCGTCGCGCACGCCGAAACACAGCGGTCTGAATCCGTTTGGATCGCGAGCCGCAATAAGTTTTGACGGCGACATCACGATTATGGAGTACGCGCCCTGCAACCTGTCCATTGCGGCAAGCACCGCCTCCTCTATGGAATTGCGGCAAACTCTCTCCTTCGTGATTATATAGGATATGACCTCGCTGTCCGAGGTCGTATGAAAGATACTTCCGCCGCTTTCAAGTTCGCTTCTCAGTTCAAACGCGTTGACCAGATTGCCGTTGTGAGCAAGCGCAAGGTTGCCCTTGAGGTGGTTGACGACGATGGGCTGCGCGTTTTCTCTCAGCCCCGTCCCCGTAGTGGAGTACCGCACGTGGCCCACAGCCATATTGCCTTCGCCAAGCTTGTTGAGAGCGTCCGCGCTGAACACGTCGTTGACAAGTCCCACGTCCTTATGCGTGCGGAAAACGCCGTCGTCGTTGACGACAATTCCCGCCGACTCCTGTCCCCTGTGCTGAAGCGCAAACAGCGCGTAGTACGCCGTCGAAGCAACGTCCTGTCGCGAGTCTGCAAATATGCCGAACACTCCGCATTCGTCATGGATCTGTGACATAAAATTCTCCAAACTGCGCTCTGTTTTAAGCGCCTGAAATCATGTTGCCTCCGCGCCGAACGGCGCTTGAGCCGTCAAAGTTATTTTGTGATACGCGCAAATATCTCGCGATATGCGTCCTCAACGCCGCCAAGGTCGCGCCTGAAGCGATCCTTGTCCAGCTTTTCGTTGGTTTTCGCGTCCCAAAAGCGGCAGGTGTCGGGTGATATCTCGTCGGCAAGCACGATCTCCCCATCCGACGTTTTGCCAAACTCAAGTTTGAAGTCGATGAGTTTCACGCCCAGCGACAGGAAGTATTCCTTCAACACTTCGTTGACCTTGAACGCATACGTTTTGATGAGTTCGATCTCGTCCTTCGTGGCAAGTTTGAGCGCAAGCGCGTGATAGCTGTTGATGAGAGGATCGCCAAGTTCGTCGTTTTTGTAGGAAAACTCGATCGTAGGCTCGTCAAACACGATGCCCTCTTCAACCCCGTAGCGCTTTGCAAATGACCCTGCTGACACGTTGCGGATTATGACTTCCAATGGCACGATATGCACTTTTTTGACAAGCGTATCGCGGTCGGACAACTCCTGCACAAAGTGAGTGGGCACGCCCTTCTTTTCAAGCAGCTGCATCATCATATTGCTCATGCGGTTGTTGATTATCCCTTTGCCGACGATAGTTCCCTTTTTCAATCCGTTGAATGCGGTCGCGTCGTCCTTGTAGGAAACGATATAGAGGTTTTCGTCCGCGGTTGCGTACACTTTTTTTGCTTTGCCCTCATAAATTTGATCCAGCTTTTCCATATATTGCTCCTTAAAAATTGATTTCTTTATATTGCCATACGCCATGGCTTTTGCCTGCTCGACAGAGGCGGGCGATCATTGTTTGTTGTATTTTTTGGATAGTTGCTTGTCCTTTTCAAGCGCTTGTCTGCTTGCCTCGGCGCGGACGGCGCGAAGTTTGAGCGAAAGGTCTTCGTCCGACACGGCAAGGATCTCCGCGGCAAGATACGCCGCGTTTTTTGCGCCGTCGATAGCCACCGTGGCGACGGGTATGCCCGACGGCATTTGCACTGTGGACAGCAAAGCGTCCAGCCCGTCCAGAGTCGCGCCCTTCACGGGCAAACCTATCACGGGGAGAGTGGTGTTTGCGGCGATCGCTCCCGCAAGGTGGGCTGCCATGCCCGCCGCGGCGATTATGACTCCAAACCCGTTGCTCTGCGCGTTTTCCGCAAAAGTTTTTGCCTCAAGCGGGGTGCGGTGCGCGGAGTACACGTGCGCCTCAAACGGAACGCCCAACTCGTCCAGCACGTCAAACGCCTTGCTTACGACGGGCAGATCGGAATCGCTTCCCAAAACAATGCCGACTTTTTTCATATATACCTCCAAAAAAATCATAAGGCAGGCTTTTCCTGCGTGAAAATACCTGCCTCATTCAGCAAATTGACGACTATTCAGTTTCCCTCCGCCCTGTGAGGCGGCGCAACATCTCAAGCCTTTCATAGGCGTATTATAGCGCAAATCAAAAAGCGCCGTCAAGCGTTCGACCGCCCTTTTCGGCGCTTTTTAAAAAGTATACAAAATGTGTTTTTGCTCGCTGTATTTTCGTTCTGCGACCTATTGTTCCTCCACCTGCGCGACGGCTTGAGGCTCCGCCTTTCGCTTGATGGATTCCACCACTCCCTGCACGTACGAATCCGTGTTCAGGTCTATTATGTCTATCGAATATATCAAAAACGGGATCGCGACCAATATGCACAGCACGGCGTGCACAAACCAAAGCGCCACGCACAGCGCCACGTCGATCGCAAGCACTATAACCCCCACAAGAATGTGCGAAATGACGTTGCGCGGCGTGATCACCTGCTTGAGCGTCAGATCTATGCTCTTGTCGCGATATATGATGTACGAGTTCATCAGCGAGATCACCGCCCACAGCGCCACCGCCGCGACCATCACCAAGATCGCAAACCACTTGATAAACACAAACAGTATGCCCGCGACAAACACGACTGCGGATTGCGCCAGCGGCACCAGCGTGTGCGCCACGATCGCGTTTTTCAAAGTGCGCTTTGCCGTGCGGCGACGAAGGATATACCTCGTGACGATGTTTGCGATCCACACGCCCAGCGCCACAAGCGACAGCGACAAACCCACATCCGTGGCAAAGCGACTGCCAAACGCCGCCAAGATTGCGTCTATCTCCGCGTCAAATCCTTCAGTCGAGGCGGACAACGTCCCAAAAAATCCCTTCACGGTTTCGCTTATCCAATTTATATCCAACAGCTTTGACAGCGTATCCAAAAAGCTGCCGTTCCAATTGATCTTGCCAAACGCGAACGACAAAAATTCTTCCAGCGACGCGGAGGATTGCTCAATGGAGTTCCCCACAGTATTCAGCACCTGCGCCACAGTTTCGGACAGGTTTTTCGCCGTCGACGTCGCAAACAGCAATATCGCAAACAGCATAAACAGATACACCGTCCCCATAGGCACAAAAACGTAAATCAGATTTTTGAAAAAGTTTTTGAGCGCGTTTTTGATCATGCTGACATCCGGCGCGATATTGTTGCTCTTTGCAGCCTTTATCGGCTCAACGCTCACCCCGTCCTGCGCCGCAACGTCCGTCCCCTCTTCGGGCGCCGACGATATGGCGGAGCCCTCCTTTTTCTCATCGCGTTCTTTCTCGGCGTTCCTTTTCATCTTCTCATCGTCCGTCACAGTCTGTCTTTTACGCATACAGCCTCCCTTTTGACGCGCGTCCTCCCGCGCGGCTCATCTCAAGCATATCTCATTTTCTTGCAAACATGATTATATCACCACGATCCAAATTGTGCAACCACAACGCGCCCATCCACAAAATCCTCTTTCTCAAACAAAAATATCAAAAAATCGCTTGCAACCTTCGCCGCATTATGCTATATTTGATGTGCGCCGGTGTGGTGAAATTGGCAGACGCGCTGGACTCAAAATCCTGTGGACTAATCATCCGTGACGGTTCGAGTCCGTCCACCGGCACCACTCCCAACCTATCTTGAACCACTTAAATAGTTGGATAGGTTGGGACTTTTTTATTTTGGCATAGGCAAGGCATTTTATGCCGCGAAAGGCTCTTGTCAAGACAAGCTCACGCCTAAATGCCATTTTGAGTTTTGCCCTGTTTGGACTTGATTTGTGTGCGCTTCTACGGTATAATCATATTATCAGCATCTAATGTTATATTGCTCATGCATAACAAATTTTTTTATAAACAGATAAACGTCTATACCTTTTTGATTTTTATCTTTTAAGTATTGAAAATATCGTTTTCAGTTGACTTGTCCGAATATTGATTTTTATTCTTTTTTGATATGACGATATCTTTGACGGAATATATATACCACATTATGCCCATTATTGGGGAAACGAGCAGACTCAATACGATCATCCCGCCAAAGCCCACGATTACGCCAAAGCGCACGCCGTCCCTAAAAGCATGCTCGGGAGATTTGCCTTCAAAATATTTTTTTGCCAATTGCACTCCGAAAAGAATGGAAGGCACGATAAAAAACGCCCAGGAAACGACGATCACCATTGACGCAACCCTATATGCGTCCGGGATAAAATCCGGGTCGAGAAGGTACAGCAAAACGACTGATCCCGCAAGCACAATGCAAATTGTCAAAACAATCAACAATTGTTTTATTTTGTTCATTGAGTTCTCCTTGCAAATTGAAAGTTATTTCTCTGATTTTTCCAAAACAAACGAAAAACTGCCGTCGTTGCATTTACCGTCTGATTCAATTATTATGTAAATTGTTTTATTGCCTGTAAAAGTTTCGGTTTTTCCATCAACCGACCCGTCGGTTTCAATGTCAAATAGACTCAGCTTTTCATCATTAAAATCATAGTAAACTTTTATATTTCCTTCTCGAAGCGTCGCTTCGTAAGTTATATGCACCTCGTCTGCGCTATTGTTTTTCAAGTGCATTACGTATGTTCCGCTAAAACTATCAAATGTAACTGAAGCGTTATTTGAGGTATTTGTCTTTACCATCAGCGTAGCACTATAATGGCTTACATATTTATTTCCGCAAGCAGATAATGTAAAACACAGTACCAATGTTACAACTGCAATGATCACACCTGCAAATTTTTTCATAAGACGCTTCTCCTCATAAATTCCTGTTTATAGCTATTATCATACCATAAAAAGCAACCGCTTCAAGCCGAAAATCGTTTTGCCCTTTGGAGGCGGCGCTCCGTCGCCTCTTCGGAATTGTCTACAAATTTGTAGACGACTCCGTCTTCAAAAGCAAAATCGCTGTCCGCGGACAATTCCCACTCGTTTACGTCGATGATCTGCTGCCCCTTGAACTCGGTCTTTCGCCCAAGCCATAGGTTGACGATCATAAACACATCCTGCCTCATCAGCTGTTTGGTTGCAAACGCCTTGAGCCATTTCAGTTCCTCAAGCGCGTTTGCCGCATAGTTTTTTGATATTACGGAGTTATACCGCGTTTCGTATTCAAGCCCAAACTCGCTGTCTATCGCGTAACATTGGAAGTTTTTGAAAACATCGCCCAAACAGCGCTTTTCTTGCTCTGACAATCCCGTCCTAAACGCTATCCCGCCGTCATACCACATATCGCCGATCTCAATGGTGGGCAAAATGTCTTTATATTTGTATGCCGTCTTTTGAATCGGCGTTTCCAGCGCCAAAAAGCATTTCATCGACATATCAATATCCTCCGCAACAATCCAAAGTTACCGTTTTTTGATTTTCGGCATAGGCAATTCGTCATACATTGCCTCAAACAGACCCGCCAAATAGCGCTTGTCGTCCACATTGTCCACATTGAGCATTTCCTTTGCGCCCTCATATGGCAATGAATACTCCGCTTGCGACATATAGGAAATTGCCGATCTCACGGGTTTTACAAGCAATCTATCGTCATAGATCCCGCCGACAAGTTTTCCGCGGTAATAAAGCAGAAATTCACCCATCATAGGCTTGTATGTTATGTCCTTCAAGTCGGACAGCTGCTCCAAAATGAAATTCAAATATTCCTTGCTTGACGGCATGATCCCTCCGCAAAATTTTTATTGCTATAACTATACCAAAATCTCAGGAAAATAACAAGGCCGCAAACCATAAAACTCCAAATGAAACATACCCTCCGCACAAACCCTCCGCATTATTTTACAAAACCAATAAGGCTCCCTTCAGAGGTTCCCAAAAAATCACAACGTGATTTTTTGGGGTAAGTAAGCGGAGCAAAAAAAGTACGTGACCTCGGCGTGCTTTTTGCAAAACAAAAAAAGTACGCAAGGTCTTTGCGTACTTTTTTTTGCTGGTGCGGTCACCGGGACTTGAACCCGGATGTCGTGGACATACGCCCCTCAAACGTACGCGTCTGCCTGTTCCGCCATGACCGCATATAGTATCAACATTATACGGTTTTGAAACAAAGTTGTCAAGAAGTTTTGCACGCGATTTGCAAAATGCAACAAAAAATTTTTCCTCGCCTCAAACGCCTCTCATCTCGCGGCTCGAATGCGATTCTCAAACGCCGATCCTCGGTTGCGTCGGGTAGTTTAAACTCTTTGCAAAGAAAATTTTTTTTGGTATTGCAAAGCGGCAAACGCTGTGCTAGAATAAGCAATAAATAAAATCGAGGTCGCGCATTTTGATCCGCCACGCCACTGCAAACAGCTTTCATACGCGCCGTTTTGCAATGACATTCGCAAGCAAATTCCATGCCGTATATACACATGAAATTGCGGCGCAAATCGCAAGATCCGATGTTTACATATCAAAAACGACTGACTCAAGTCTTTATTTACGAAAATCAATTCAGGAGGAATCAATATGAAAACACAAACAGAAAACAACTGTGCAAAATGCGCGGCGCTTCATCGCGAAGAGGGCGACAAATTTTTTGTCCTTGCCGACGTGCACTCCTTTTTTGGCGCTATGACCAGGGCGCTTGAAGAAAAGGGATTTGACCTTGACAACCCCCATCACAAAGTCATACTTTTGGGCGACATGTTTGACAGAGGCGACGCTGCGGAGCAAACGTTCAAATTTTTCAAATCGCTTGGAAACAGGCTCACTTTTGTAAAAGGAAATCACGAGGATCTGCTTGAGCGCTGCATCAACGCTTTCAAGATCGGCATAATTCCCAACGACGCGCACTTTCTCAACGGCACCGTCAACACCGTCATGCAATTTTGCGGGATAGACTCATTTGAGGACCACCGCTGGATATACGAGGCGGAGGACGTTCGCCGCATATTGCAATTGGCAAACAGGATCGACCGTGCGCTCTCGCCCGTACTTGAATACATCGCTTCCGCGTCCGTCGATTACGCCACGCTTGACAACTACGTGTTTGTGCACGGCTATATTCCCTGTTTTTACGACAATGCATTGGATAAGTACTTCCCCGTCGAGGATTGGAAAAACGGCGATTGGTATCGCTCGCGTTGGGAGCACGGCACAAAGGCGTGGCACGACGGCGTCAGGGCGGACGGTCTTACGGTTGTATGCGGGCATTGGCACACATCCGAGGCGCACTATCTCTACCATGATCACGGCTCCGAATGGGGTGACGACGCAGATTTTTCGCCATTCGTTGACGACGGCATAATCGCCATGGACGCAAACACCGCATTCAGCGGCAAGTGCAACTGCATCGTGCTGTAGCGCTTTTGATTTTCCGCGGAGCATGTTCTTCACGCTGCCGAACATCTGTTGTGTCATTGGTATTTTCTTCATACGCCGCGGCTCGACGGTCCCAATGCGTGTGCATATTGATTTTATACGCCGCTCTTGCCGTTCATCGGCAAAAAACAGCGGCGTTTCTTTATGCCGCAAACAATGCGTGCGCTTTAGTTCACAAGTTGCGTGTTGACATACGCCCCGCCCTCCTATATCATAAAATCAGACCATGAAAGGAGGGATCAGCTATGGGTTGGAACGACGAGTACATGATCAAATTTTTTATGACGTCGGAAGGCTCTGTTGCATTTGGCATGAGTTGG
>CANQMD010000037.1 GCA_947624885.1 uncultured Clostridia bacterium | reverse complement strand
CTTCAAGAAACGGCTGTGATTCGATGTCGCCGATGGTGCCGCCGATCTCGGTGATTAGCACGTCCGCGCCCGTCGCCTCCACGTTTTTGACGATGAAACTTTTGATCTCGTTGGTGACGTGCGGTATGATCTGCACCGTCTGCCCAAGATACTCGCCCGCCCGCTCCTTGTTGAGCACGCTCCAATAGACCTTGCCGCTGGTGAGATTGGAAAACTTGGTGAGGTTTTCGTCAATAAAACGCTCGTAATGGCCGAGGTCAAGGTCGGTTTCCGCGCCGTCGTGCGTCACAAACACCTCGCCGTGCTGAGTGGGATTCATCGTGCCGGGGTCGATGTTCATGTAAGGATCGAACTTTTGCGCCGCCACCTTGTAGCCCCTCAGCTTCAACAGCCTGCCAAGCGACGCCGCGACTATGCCCTTGCCAAGCCCCGAAACTACGCCGCCCGTCACAAATACGTACTTTGTCATAAACTCCTCCAATTGCCACTTTTGCGCCTATAAAAACAAAAAATGGCGTTTTTTTTTAGGTGTTTTTCACCTAAAAATCGCCATAACGCTTTTGAATTGCGGTTTTTCAAAAACAGGAATAAATATAGCACAGCAAAAACCGATTGTCAACAAGTATGAAAAAATTTTGCGGATATTTTTGAGGAGGCAAAATGCGGGCGCAGGGAGAGGGAAAAGAGAGGCGGGGATAAGGGACGGTGGGGCAAAAAGAGGGGGATGAGCATATAAATGTTGTATGTGCGGAATTGTTGGATATACGGGATTTCAAAATGCGAAAAATATTGTGATGGACGGGCTGAGGACGCTGGAATACAGAGGTTATGACAGCGCGGGCGTGGCGCTGGGAGGTCAGAAACTGAGGGTGTTTAAGACCGCGGGGAGGGTGCATAGGCTGGAGGCGATGTTGCCCGAAGGGGTGTTTCACAGCGGCATTGGGCATACGAGGTGGGCGACTCACGGCAAGCCGAACGCCATAAACGCGCACCCGCATTTGTCGTTTGACGGAAAGATCGCCGTTGTGCATAACGGCGTTTTGGAAAATTGCGAGGAGCTGAAAAGGGAACTTGAGGCGAGGGGCGTTGTGTGCGCGTCGGAAACGGACAGCGAGATCATTGCGCATATGCTGGCGTTGGCGGGCGAGGAGGATATGACCGTGGCGGTGCGTAAGGTGGGCGATATGCTGAAGGGAGCGGCGACTTTTTTGGCGATGAGAGAGGGCGACGAGAAAGTGTACGCCTTCAGAAGAGGAGCCTCTATGCTTGTCGCGAGCGGGGAGGGGGAAAGTTTTGCAGCGAGCGACGGGCTGGCGTTGGCAAGATATGTGCGCAAAGCCATAGTGCTTGAGGACGGCGAATACGCGCGGATAGCGCCCGACGGGTGCGCGGTGTTTAAGGACGGAAAGAGGGCGGTGAAACAGCCGATCGTGCTTAAGCGCACTCCGCCGAGGGATTGCGCGTGCCATATGAGGGCGGAGATAGACGAGATCCCAGACGCGCTTGCGAGAAGTTTTGAAAGCGTGAGTACGGAACTGCACGGCGAGATCGTAAAAGAGATCGCCGCCGCGGACAGAATTGTGCTGTCGGGGTGCGGGACGGCGCTGCACGCGTGCAGATTTGGCAAGATACTTGCTCAAAAGCTGGCGAAGAAGCCTGCGGAGGCGATCGCGGCAAGCGAAATGGAGCCGTTTGAGTGCAAAAATACCGCGGCGATCTTTATCACGCAGAGCGGGGAAACCGCGGATACGCTGTTGGCGGTTAAGGCGTGTAAGGAAGCAGGCGCGTTTACCATCGCCATCACCAACGCCGAGGGCAGCAGCATAAGTTTTGTCGCGGACAGGACGTTGTGCCTCGACGCGGGCGCGGAAGTCGCCGTCGCCGCTACGAAAAGCTACTGCTGTCAACTGCTGGCGCTGTATATGCTGTTTCGGGGCGTAATGGGCGACCCTATGCGCGAGGAGGAACTGTTTAGGCTGACTGCCGCGGCGGAAAAGTGCGTCGCAATGGAGGAGTTGTACGAGGACAAAATGTCAAATTGCAAAATGTTCTTCGTGGGCAGAGGTCAGGACTTGATAACCGCAAAAGAGGGCGCGTTGAAACTAAAAGAGATCACATATAGGCAGGCGGAGGCGTACGCGGCGGGGGAACTTAAACACGGGCCTATCGCATTGATAGACCCGCAATGCGCGGTGGTGGTCGTCGCGACAAGTCGGGAATGTCTGCCGCGAATACGCGCGACGGTGTGCGAATTAAGATCACGAGGGGCGTATACCATCGGCGTGAGCAGCGTGGGCGACGTGGGCGCGGACAGAGCCATAGCTCTGCCCGCTTTGGAAGACGAATTGCTGGCTCCGCTGATCGCCGTGATCCCGCTGCAATGCCTGGCGCTGTCCGCCTCGCTGCGCTTGGGACTTAACCCCGACAAGCCGAGAAATTTGGCAAAGAGCGTCACAGTGATTTAATAAAAAAGCCGTGGTCGTCGACCGCGGTTTTTTTTGCGCGAAATGCGAAAAGATCGAACGTCAATGATTTTCGGAGTCCGAAGGGGGATCGTCCGAAATGTCGGGATCGGAACTGTCGGGCGCGTCGGAAGAAGAGTTTTGAGTTGGAAGGGCGTCCAAAGAGGGGACGTCGGCGGAGTCGGGAGTTGGCAGATCCGAAGTCGAAGAGTCGGAACTGTCCAACGCCGAAGAGTCGGGGATATCCGAAACCGAAGAAGAGTCGAGGCTGTCCGAAACCGAAGATTCGGGGACATCCGAAGCCGAGGAGTCGGGATCGGCAGGGGCGGATGGGAATTTTGATGGGCAGAGTTTGCGGGCGATAAATTTGAAGGCGGCGGAGATGTCGGATATGGGATCGCGACCGCCGAAGGCGCGACATTTGTTTGCGGGGAGGTTGACCTCGACGGCGATGGTCATGATGAGCAACATGAGGAAGAAGGAGGGGCCGAAGAAGTTGGTGTCGATCATGCCGTAAGCGTCAAAGAGCGCGTGCCCCGCGAGCAGCGCCAATACCGCGGGGTTTTTGGCGAGAGTCAGGAAGGTGCGATAGCGCCAGAAATAGAAGAATGCGAATGAAATGACTCCCACTATGCCCATGGTGGCGACGATCTGCAACGCCGTGCTGTGGAACCAATACGGAGTGTAATTGTTGTGCACCAACTCGCCGAGGCGATAGTCGAAACCAGCGCCGAATATTGGGTGCGCCTTGAACACCGACCACGCTTCGGGATAGAGCGCGCTGTCCCTGCCGGAGGAATCCAGCCCCTTGTTGAGCATGACAGACAGCACCTGCGCCGTTTCCTTGCCGAAGTAGGCGAGGAGGAACACCGCGACCGCGAACAGCACGCATACAGTCAAGCAGAATGAGAGGCGATTTTCGGATTTGACGGCGACGTAGAAGAGCATCGCGGGCATGGCGAGTGTGGTGAAGAGCACAGCGCCGCGGCATCCTGTGGCGATGATAAGAACGTACTCAAGCAGAGCGAGCGCGGCAAAAATGGGTGTGAGGCGATTTTTCTTTATGCAGAAATACAGCGTGGCGGGAATACTCATGGAGAGCATAGGCGCGGAGTTGTTGGGACCCGCCCAGCCGAGGTGTACGTTTTTGAGCGCGATGGCTTCAAGAATTTGGTCGATACTGTCGAATCGTGCGTAGTTGATGAGGAGTTGGATGGAGATCACTATGCCCGAAGCGAACAGAATTTTGAGCACGTACTTGGGAAGATCTTGCTTGTCGGGCGCGTCGTTGAGAGATACGAAAAAGCAACAATATCCCAGCGCCATAACGAAGATCAGAGCGAGGGCGGCGACCACCGCCAAAGGATGTTCGTATGGGGAGCCTACGCCGCCGAGAGCGAAAGGTATGACAAGCGCGATCAGCGAACACGTGAAGCCCTTGATGTTGGAGGGCTTGAGCGGATCAAGACGGCGCTTGAAAAAGATGAGATTGAAAAGTATGCCCACAAACAGAACTATGATGAGGCAGAGCATGGGCGCAAAATTGTCCAGAGTTTTGTGGTTGACTCCGATCGTGAACGAGAACATGAAAAGCGCGGGGAACAGCTGCTTTAAGTCGCGGGATATGAACAGCGAGGCGCTGCCGAGGGCTACGATCACGCAGATCATCGCCGCCCATATGTTGAGGATCCATGCCAACAACACAAGCAGCGCGTTGAGCGCGATAAACCAATCCGATCCGTAAAAGCGGTTGACGGCGTTGAGGAAGGCTGTGAGTTTTGTTTTGGTTGCGTCTTTCATATTGCGTCGCTCCGATCGCCGTATGCGGCGGGGATTTTATTTTTTTGGGCGGTGCCCATTGACTTCGGGTGGGGTTGCGACTGCGTCGTCGCTTTGGAGTGCGAGGGAAGTTGCTCCCTGCGCTTGGGGATCGTCATTCGAGGCGGAATTTTGCGCCTCCGTGACGCTTTGGGATGTGGAAGACGCCTGCGACTTGGGCTTGCCGCTCTGCGCGGGGCGCGATATTTGCGATGGAGGCGCGGTTGCGTCCGTCGAGGAGTCCGACGACGATTTGGGAGGCTTCACCTTGTCAAGCAATATCCTGAAAAAGCCGACGACGTGCGCGACGGGATCCTTGCCGCCGAACGCGAGGCATAAGTTGTGGGGCAGGTTGACCTCGACGGCAAGCGTCATGACAAGCAATATGATGAAAAAGTGAGGCAGGAAGAAGTTGTTGCTGAGCATGCCGTATGCGTCGAAAATGATGAGCCCCGTGAAAAGAGCCAGAGTCGCGGGATCTTTGCGCATCCTGAAAAACGTCCAATAGCGCCACAAATAAAATACGACAAGCAGAATGAGCCCGAACAGACCCATGGTAGCCAACGCCTGGAAAAATGTGCTTTGGAAGAAATAACGCGTGTTGTAGTCCCACCCAGCGCCGAATATCGGCCACGTTTTGAAGGTGTCCACGGCGAGGCGGTAGAGCACGTCGCGATCGGACGGGTCAAGCCCGCGGTTGAGAATGGCGGACAAAATGTGCGCGAAGATCTCGCCGTAGTACGCCACAAGCAACACCGCGATGAAAAAGAACAGGCTGACGGTGACGCCAAAGCTGACCTTGTTGTCGCTTTTGACGATCACGTACATGAGGATCGCCGGCAGGGCGATGGTGGTGAGGATGATCGCGCCGCGACAGCCCGAAAAGATGATTAGCGCGTACTCGACCAGCGCAAGAGAGGTCAGCACGGGAGTGGCAAAATTTTTGCGTATGCAGAAATACAGCGTGGCGGGAATGCACATGGAAAGCATGGGCGCGACGTTGTTGGGCTGCGCCCAGCCGAGATCCATGTTTTTGGAGATCATCGCTTGTACGATTTTGTTGACGTCGCCGATCTTGCCGTAAAATATCAGCATTTCAAGCGTCAGGACAAGCCCTGACGCAACGAGGATCTTGAGCACGTATTGCGGAAGCGCAGCCTTGTCGTCTGAGTCGTAAAACGCGACGGTGAAAAACGAATATACCGCGCATACGACGAGCGCAAGCAACAATATCGCCACTGAGAGCAGAGGATGCTCCGCGGGTGAAGTTATGCCCGCAAACGCAAACGGGAATATCAACGCCAGAAGCGAGGCGTGAAAACCTTTGAGATCTTTGGGGTGCAGAGGCGACAACTTGCGCCTGAAAAATATCAGATTGAACAAAACGGCTACGAGCAACGCAAGCACGATCGCCAACACGGGCGTGTATCTGTCAAAAGAGCCTCGCGGCGTGCAGATAATAAAAGAATACATCATCAACAGGTTGAACAGATGCTTCACGTGCCTGTCGAAAAACAGCGGGACAATGTTGATCGCCGCCATAACGCATAGCATGGGTACCCACACCTTCAGCGACCAGCCCAAAACGACGATCAGCGCGTTGAGCACAATAAACCAATCGGATTGAACGGCTTGAGAAAGTATGTTTTTGATTTTGAGAAGCGCTTCCTTCATATTCCCCGACAAACGTCCAAATCGGGACGTTGTTGCATAATTATACTAAAAAATGCGATATGTGTCAAATTTTATAATCTTAATATGTGCTTGAAAACGGGTCGATATGGCTTAATTTTTCTTTAGAATACGTACGGCACGGGCGGAGGCGGGGGACAAAGAACAGCGCGGAAAGAAAGAAAAACGGGAGAGAACAGGTTTTGGCGGGCATTGACAGGAGGGAGGAGGTTTGCTAAAATAAAAGCATAAACGACAGGGGGTCGAAGAAATGAGTGTTTTTGAGTGCAAAAGCGCACCGTGCGGCGAGGACAAGGTTTTTGAGATAGACAGGGTGAGATTCAGCGTGATCTCTGACAGGATACTCAGGCTGGAAAAGGGCGCGTTTACGGACTTGCGAACGCAAACCGTTTTTTGCAGAGATTTTGCAAATCCGCAGTTTAACATATCAAAATCAGGCGATGAAGCGTATGTTGTGACAAAATGCGTGAAGTTTGTTGTGAACGTGCAAACGCTTGAAGTCAAGGTGGAATTTGCCTCCGCCCTGCGCAATGGGACAAAGGTTGCGGTTGCTTCGAACAAAGAGAATCTGGGCGGTACGGCGAGGACGCTGGACGGCACTTTCGGAGTGCTGGGAAGTTGGAAAGGCAAAAAAGAAAAGAAAGATCACTTTTGCTTTGGACATATCAGAAAGGGCATATTTGCTTCGAACGGAGTGAGCGAACTTGACGACTCAAAGTCGTTTCTGCTTGAGGAGGACGGCAGCGTCAAACCGAGAGAGAAGGGCGAGGACAAATATATACTGGCGTTCGGCGACGACTTTTTGGGAGGGCTGAAGGAATACTTTGCGCTGACGGGATATCCGCCCGTGTTGCCCATGTACGCGCTGTCAAATTGGTGGTCGAGATACCACCGCTACAGCGCGGACGAATATCTGGCGCTCATGGATAAGTTTGAAAGCAAAGACGTTCCGCTTACCGTCGCGACGATAGATATGGATTGGCACAGGGTGGGCAGCGTGCCCAAGGACGCGGAGTTTCACAGTATGCAGGGCAGAGGCTGGACGGGTTACTCCTTTGAAAAGTCGCTGTTCCCCGATCCCAAAGCCTTTCTCAAAAACCTGAAGGACAGAGGGCTTGCCGTCACTATGAATTTGCACCCACGCGACGGCGTGCGCTATTTTGAGGATATGTACCCTGAGATGGCGACGGCGTGCGGCATAGATCCCGCGACCAAAAAGACGGTGGAGTTTGACCTCACGGACGAGAAGTTTTTGAAGGCTTACTTCGAGATCCTGCACCACCCCTACGAGAGGGACGGCGTGGATTTTTGGTGGATAGACTGGCAACAGGGCACAAAATCCAAAATGCAGGGGCTGGATCCGCTGTGGCTGTTGAATCACTACCACTTTGCGGACAACTGCCGCGACGGAAAAAAGGGCATGATCCTGTCGAGATACGCGGGGCTTGGCTCGCACAGATATCCGCTGGGATTTTCCGGCGATACCGTGGTGTGCTGGAAGAGTTTACGCTTTCAGCCGTACTTCACGGCGCTTGCGTCAAACGCGGGTTATACCTGGTGGTCGCACGATATCGGAGGACATCTCCTTGGCAGAGGCGACAACGAACTGTATCTGAGATGGCTGCAATTCGGCGTGTTTTCGCCCATCAACCGCCTACATTCAAACAATATGGGCAAAAGCAAGGAGCCGTGGCTGTACCCCAAAGTGGAACAGATCGCGGAGGACTTCATGAGGCTGAGGCATAGACTGCTACCATACCTGTATAGCGCGAACGTCAGGACGCACGAGGAGGGGATCCCGCTGATCTCGCCGATGTACTACTATGACGACGACGCGAGATCATACGGCAAAAAATATAGAAATCAGTACTTCTTTGGGGAGAGGGCGCTGGTGTGCCCCGTCACGAAAAAGGGCAGAAAAGGCGTCGCAAAAATGCGGGTGTGGCTGCCCAAGGGCGGATGGACGAACTTTTTCACCTCGGAACGCTACGAGGGCGGAAGGGAGTACGACATCGAGTGCGAACTGCAAAACTACCCCGTGTTTGTCAAGGACGGATCCGCCATCCCAATGCTGCCGCAAAGAAAGGGCAACGACATGAGTTTTGAAAGCATAGAGGCGAGAGTGTTTGCGGGCGAGGGCGAATATACGCTTTGGTGCGAGAGGGGAAGCGTGAAGTTTGACATGCGGCGGACGGACGGCGGATATGCGCTGAGCGTTAAGATGAGCGAGGACTGCCCCGTGAAAGAGATCAAGTTGACGCTCGATAGGGGACGCTTTGAGGACGGCGAGCGCGAAATGAGGATAGCGGGAAAGCGCACGGACCTCAAGATATTGTGTGACGAGGCAAAATAGCACACAAGTCGACTCAAAATCGAAGGGCGCGAAAGGGAAAAATCATAAAAACAGGCGCAAAATGCTTGACTTATTGAGATAATTTTTATATTATTATCAAGCATATTTTCGAAATGGGTGAAAGTTTGGGAACTAGCCCCTCTCGGACGGACAGTCGGATCGGAGATCAAATCAAATCGGAGGTTGGCTGATATGGCTAATGATTTGTCAGCTATGGCAAAAAACAACAAGTCTTACATGGCAAAGCCCGGTGAGGTTGAGAGCAAGTGGTATATCGTGGACGCAACGGATATGGTGCTGGGTCGTCTGGCATCACAGGTCGCGGCGATACTCAAAGGCAAAAATAAGCCCGAATATACTCCCAACGTCGACTGCGGCGATCATGTTATTATAATCAACTGCGAAAAGGTCGTCCTTACAGGCAAAAAGCTGGAGGACAAATACTATCGCTATCACACAGGCTACATCGGTGGGCTCAAGTCCGTTCAGTACAAGAAGCTCATGGCGGAAAAGCCCGACTTTGCGGTCTATAAGGCGGTCAAGGGCATGCTGCCCAAAAACAGCCTCGGCGCAAAGATGCTCAAAAAGCTGCGCGTCTATGTCGGCAGCGAGCACGACCATGCGGCGCAAAAGCCCGTGGAGCTCAAACTCAACTGAGTGAGGTGAATTATGGCTACTAAAAAAGCAAAGAAAGTTCAATATCTCGGCACCGGCAGAAGAAAGACCGCTATCGCAAGAGTGCGCCTCATCCCCGGCGAGGGCAGCATCACCATCAACAAACGTTCGTTGGAAGAGTATTTCCCCCAGGACACGATGAAACTCATCGTCAATCAGCCCCTTGTCGCAACCGACACCAAAGGCAAGTTTGACGTGTTTGTCAACGTCAAGGGCGGCGGATATACCGGACAGGCGGGCGCGATCCGTCACGGCATTGCTCGCGCACTGTGCGTTGCGGACGCTGAGGCTTACCGCGCCACCCTCAAAAAGGAAGGCTACCTCACCCGCGACCCCAGAGCAAAAGAGCGCAAAAAATACGGTCTGCACAAAGCGCGTAAAGCTCCTCAGTTTTCAAAGCGCTGAGCGAATGTTGCTTGCATACGATCAAAGGCTGTCGGAGTTCCGACGGCCTTTTTGCTGAGGAAGGAAACGCGCAAGAGGCGGGAAACGAAGGAGAAAAAGGTTGCTTGCAAATTAATTGTCAAAATAGTAATTATAATATAAAATACAGACAATATCTAAAAAAGACATGCGCAACAGATCTCAAAAGGGCGGGCTGTAGGGCTCGCAAAGGCGTATAGGCAGGGACAAACCGGCGGGAAAGGCTGCCGAGGGAAGAGGTGCGAAAGGAGGGAAATGTGAAAAAGAGCAATGTGAGAAAAGAACGCAACGGCGCGGAACTTCGCGAGAGAGGGGGTGCGCAGGCGAGCCGACGCGACGTCGGGGATATATATGGAAAGGAGGAGAAAGAATGAAACAGAACGAATTGATCAAAGATTATGACAACATGGGATTTTATTCCTACAAGGACGATTTTAAGGGGATGCCCGGACTTGTGTGGAACGACGGGCAGAAATCGGACGCAGTTGGAGTGCTGAAAGCAAATTACCGCGTCAACGGCAAAATGAGGCAGATATTTTCAAACCAGGACAATCACTCCGTGATCGTGGCGGGGACTGGATTGGGCAAGACGAGCCAGTTTGTCATACCCTACATCAAAAATCTGCCGTCGCGTAACGCGAAAACAAATCTGGTAATCTCGGACCCCAAGGGGGAGATCCTGGCGAACTGCGGCAACGATCTGAAGGCGGCGGGCTACAAAATTTTGCTGTTGGACTTCAGAGATAGCCTGAAGAGCGAGTGCTGGAACCCGCTGACTCCTATTTTCCGCAAATATCAAAAGGCGTTCAACGTGGCGGAAGAGGTGGAGGTGGTGGACACTCCCGACGGTCCGCGCAATAAGTTTATGGGCAGGGTGTACAACGATCAGAGAAAGCTGGATCGCGACCTCGAACAGCGCAAACAGATCGTGCTGCAGGACGTGGCGTGCGACGTGGATACGCTGGCGAATATTTTGATTGTGGAATCCGGCGCGGTGAACGATAAGATGTGGGACGCGGGCGCGAAAGACGTGCTGAAAGCGTTTATGTGGGGCATGCTGGAGGACAGCCGTCCCGAAACGTGCATAGCCAAAGACCTCGTCACGGAGGACACCTTTTCGTTTGAAACGCTGTTGAGCATATCAAATATGCTGGCGGGCGGGTCGTCGGACAACGATCACGGCTACATATCCAACAGGGACAGATCCTCAAAAGCGATGTATTACGCGTCGAATACGCTGATGCTGAATGCCAACGTGACGAGAGCGGGATTTATGAGCGACTTCAACTCGCATATGAACGTCTTTAAGGAGGCGGCGGTGAGCACCATCACCAGGTGCAACTCCTTTGACTTCGAGGACTTGCTGGACGGACCCGTGGCGATCTTTATCAACTACCGCGACGAGGTGAAAACAAGCTATACCCTCATATCGCTGTTTGTGCAAAACTTGTATATCTTCCTCATAAAGGAGGCGAACAAGCACAACAGAGGCATGCTGCCCGATCCGTGGTACTTCATACTTGACGAGTTTGGCAACTTCCCCAAAATGATGGACTTTGAAACCGTCATAAGCGCGTGCAGAGGCAGAAATATCTTTTTTACGCTGGTCATACAAAGCTACGCGCAACTTGAGGGCGTGTACGGCAAAAACACCGCGGAGATCATCAAGGACAACCTCAACCTGCATATCTTTATGGGAAGCAACAACGTGGATACGCTGGAGGCGTTTTCAAAAGAGTGCGGAAAAATCACAAGGATCTCGCCTATGAGCGCCGTCAACGGCAAAAACGAGTATATCGATAACTACCAGCTGGAAACTATCCCTCTGATGCCCATGAGCAGGCTGGCGCACCTAGAAGAGGGCGAGTGCGTGATCACCGAGGCAAATACGGGCTACGTCATGCTGACAAAGCTGGAAAGATACTACAAGACCCCCGAAATGAACTTGTACGACCTGTATGACGCGAGCGGATATCACGCGTCCGTCGATCCGTATGATCCCAAATATCGCTATGTGTTCGAAGCAAAGTCAAGGAGGGGTTGGTGTTGATAGTGCTGGGTAAACAAATCAAGAGCGTCCTCGCGGAACATTCGGAGATCTCCGTCCCGCTGCTGCAAAAGGAACTGGGCATATC
Source organism: uncultured Clostridia bacterium (assembly GCA_947624885.1). Lineage (GTDB taxonomy): Bacteria > Bacillota > Clostridia > Christensenellales > CAG-917 > CAG-475. Next base: position 1,222 of record CANQMD010000037.1, on the reverse strand, counting down.
CTATGCGCAGGCGACGGAGGCTGTTTCCACAATGGAAAATAAAGGCTGGATAAGATACGCCGGCGGGATCAACTATCAAGTGCTGTACGATCCGTATCAGGAACGGCAGGAGAGCGCACCCATCGCCAAACCTACAGTTGTCAAAGAGGAGCCCCAAAAAACCAAAAGCCCTCTGGAAGAACTGTTTGAAAAAATAAAGAGGGAAAGGCAACTGCTGGAGGAAAAGAGAAAAAAAACCGAAGAGGATCCCGATGAGGACGACTCGGACGACGAAAACGACGAGGACGACGATAGTGAGGATCCCGATGAGGACGACGAGGATACGGACGACGAGGATTTTGAGGACCCTGACGAGGATGAGAGCGACAACGACGACTTCGATTTCTTTTCAGACGACGACAATGACAACGACAATGACGACGATTTTTCCGTTGACGATGAAGAGGACGATGAGGACGGAAAATACGACGACGAGGATGAGATGTTGGACGACGACGAAGAGGACACGGGGTACTATTGCAAGGACAATCAGCGAATACACTCCGCGATGTATTGGAGATATACGCCAAAGCTGGCTCCCGCGCCTATGGAGCCGGAATGCAAAAAGCAGGCGATAGACAACTTCTTTGGGCTGGCGGTCGAGGACGACGAGGCGAAGGACGACAACGAGAATGAGAAAGACGCGCTGATGGCGGATATAAAGCTGACGACAGAACTCACTCTGCCAAACCGCCAACGCTTTTTGCCGAGGTTAAGACGCGGCAGCCTCAACAGCTACGTGCTGACTTTTGACATCACAAAAGACAAGTCGATCATCACAAAGATCGAACTCGACGACCGTTGCTACAGCGCGATGAGAATAGGAATGATCCTGACAAAGGGCGGCACGCTGTTCAAATTGTACGAATCGCCAGATCAAGGGCTGAGGGCGCTGGTGCAACTGTACGCCGCCACGTGCGCTATCCTGAGCGTGTACAGCGAGATCGACGGCTGAAAACAACGCCCCGTAAAGTCGCGACGTGATTTTGCGGGGTGTTTTTTTGTGCGCTTTGTGGGCGCGGGAATAGTCCACGACAATCCCCTCAGTCCGCCGATATTCGGCGGACAGCTCCCCTTACTAAAGGGCGCCTTGAGAGGAGGATTGTGAAAAAACGTGTCCGATTGTATCACGAATTTTATGGGGTAATTGAGCCCCGTCCCCAAATGAAAATAAATAAGTGGA
>CANQMD010000036.1 GCA_947624885.1 uncultured Clostridia bacterium | reverse complement strand
GATGTGCCTTTGCAAAGGGGATGTTTCGACTGCGCTCAACATGACACGCTCAAAATTGCTCAGCGCCCGACGGCTTTCTGTGGAAAGTGTTGAGGGCGCACCGCAATTTTATCGCTACTCCGCGCACAAAAATCGCTGGTCGCAGATTCCTCGCGTGAAAGAATGACAGGCAGAAGTGCAAGACGCTCGTCATGGCTCGGCGATTTTTGTGCTTGGGGGCGCGGGCCGTCGCCCGCTTGTTTTGTAACGAGGAACTTGCGCCGTGCCTCTGTAAAGGGGATTCTTCGACTGCGCTCAGAATGACACGAGGGAATGGGGGACAATCCCCTCAGTCCGCTTGGAATTGCTCAGGGCTTTGCCTAATTGCGACAGCAATTCGGCACGAAAGCCCACCGCAATTTCTGCGCTACTCCGCGCACGAAAATCGCTGGTCGCAGATTCCTCGCGTGAAAGAATGACAGGTAGAAGTGCAATACGCTCGTCATGGCTCGGCGATTTTTGTGCTTGGGGCGCGGGCTGTCGCCCGCTTGTTTTGTAACGATGAACTTGCGCCGTGCCTCTGCAATGGGGATTCTTCGACTACGCTCAGAATGACACGAGAGAATTGCTCAGTGCCCGACGGCTTTCTGAGGAAAGCGTTAAGGGCGCACCGCAATTTTGAAGCTGCTCCGCGACATTACCCCAAAAAATCACGTTGTAATTTTGCGGGGACCCCATTCTTGCTCGGGCACACTTTGGTGATTATAAATTTTAGGCAAGAAGAAGTGCAAGACGCTCGTCATGGCTCGGCGATTTTTGTGCTTGGGGCGCGGGCTGATGCCCGCGACAATCCCCTCAGTCCGCCGATATTCGGCGGACAGCTCCCCTTACTAAAGGGAGCCTTTTTGTGGCGAGGAACGGGAGGAGTGCCTTTGCAAAGGGGGGATGTTTCGACTGCGCTCAACATAACAGGAAATATAAGCCAAAGGCGTATCTGAGAATTACTAGGGGATTCTTTGACTGCGCTCAACATGACAGGGGGGAATGGGGGGCAATCTCCTCAGGCACCTGAAGGTGCCAGCTCCCCACATCGGGGTCCCCGCAAAATGAGCTTGTCGAATTTTGTGGGGTAAATCTAAAGGGAGCCTTGAGTGGAAGAAAGGAGCCTTTGGGGCGAGAAACAGAGCGGGGTATTCATTGACATAGGCAGGCGGGAAAACGCTTATTTGCCATACTTTGTGAGATGGGTTTTTTGAGTGTGTTTGGAATAATTTTTGTAAGCGCTTGTAATTTTATATAAAATATATTATTATATTGCGGGAATGGGCGCGGATGTGCGTTCGACAATTTTGGCGAAAGCCGACAAGGAGTTTAATATGAAAAATTTGAAGGGTGCATGTATGTTTGGACAGTCGGGCGGACCGACTTCCGTAATCAACAGCAGCGCGGCGGGCGTTTTTACGGAGGCGCTCAAGCAGGGCAATATCACGGCGGTTTACGGCGCGGAACACGGCATTGTGGGCATTTTGGGAGAAAAGTTTTTTGACATCTCCAAAGAGGATCCCAAAGAGATCGAACTGTTGAAATATACGCCGTCGTCTGCCCTTGGCTCGGCAAGATACAAACTGAAGGACGCGGACGTTGACGACACCGACTACAAACGTATTTTGGAAGTGTTTGAGAAGTACAATATCCGCTACTTCTTCTATAACGGCGGAAACGACTCGATGGACACCTGCAACAAGATAAGCAAATACCTGCAATCCGTGGGGTATGACTGCAACGTCATAGGAGTGCCAAAAACCATTGATAACGACCTGTTTGGCACGGATCACTGCCCCGGCTACGCAAGCGCCGCAAAATACATCGCGAACACCATCATGGAGTGCAACCTCGACGCGAAAGTGTACAACTTCGGCTGCGTGTGCATCATGGAGATCATGGGCAGAAACGCGGGCTGGCTGACCGCCGCCGCGGCGTTGGCGGGATATAAGGGACTTGGCGCGGACCTCATCTATCTGCCCGAAGTGCCGTTTGATATGGATAAGTTCCTCGCGTCGGTGAAGAACGTGTGCGAGAAGAACGACAATAAGTGCATTGTGGCGGTTTCGGAAGGTCTGAAGTTTGCAGACGGTAGGTACGTCGCAGAGGCGCAGGCTTCCGCAAACGATACGTTTGGTCACGCTCAACTCGGCGGACTGGCGCAGGTGCTGGCAAGCGTGGTCAAGGAGAGGCTGGGCGTGAAGGTGCGCCCGATAGAACTCAGCCTTATGCAACGTTGCGGCGCTCACCGCGCGTCAAAGACGGACGTGGAAGAGGCGTTCAACGCGGGCGCGTTTGCGGTCAAGAGCGCGTGCGCGGGCGAAACCGACAAGATGGTCATTTTTGAGAGAGCCACCGACGAGAAGGGAAACTACGTGTGCAAGAACGTGCTTATGCCGCTTGAACTTGCCGCGAATACCGAAAAGAAAGTGCCGCTGGATTGGATCACGGCGGACGGATCGTACGTCAGCGACGAGTTCATCGAGTATGCGCTGCCTTTGATCCAGGGCGACGCGAAGGCTCCGCTTGAGGACGGACTGCCGCGATTTGCAAAACTCAAGAAAGTGTACGCTACGCTTGATTGACAACGACGTTACGGCGGCTCTGCCGCCGTAATTTATATGCAAAAAAGGAGCGATCAAAACGTCGCGCGAAATAAGTCGAATTTTGTCCGCATGAAAATTGCGAGGGCAAGGAATGATGAAGAGCGCGGACGCAAACGAGCGCGGAAAAGGGCGGCAAAAATGCGGAGGCGGGTCGCTTGACAGGAGGGAAATTGTGAATAAGGAAGAAAAGAGAGAATATAAAGCCAAAAAGAAGGCGTTTTTTGAAGAGCATAAAATGTTTTACCGCCCGCTGATGGCGGATGTGTTTGACGTGGTGGAGGAGGCGAGAAGCGAGCCGAATTCGCGCACGCCGTTTGACGACATAAAGGTGATCGAGGACGTGACGTACAAAATCGCGGACGGATTGGAACTCAAAATGGATGTGTACGTGCCGTCAAATCCCGTCGCGGGGGCGGCGGTGCTGGATATCCCCGGCGGCGGCTGGATGATCCACAACCGCAAAAGACGCGCGGGCTACGCAAAATGCTTCGCGGCGCTGGGCGCGACGGTGTTTGTGATCGACCATAGACTTTGCCCGTCGCAATGCTTCTTTCCGTACAATCTTGCGGATTGCATTGACGCGTTCAATTTTGTGGCGGAACACGCGGAGGAATACGGCGTGGATCCAAACAATATCACGGTCACGGGGGATAGCAGCGGCGGACATCTGACGGCGGAACTCGCCGTCGCCGCAACCAACGACGCGTTCAGAGAGGAAATGCCTGTCCCCGCCCTCGCGACAAAACCTGCGGCGGTGATCTTTGTGAGCGGATTTTTCAGCTTTAAGGTGATGTTCCGCATCCCGTTTACGCATACTCTCATCGCGCGATATGTGTCGGATACGCGCTCGCGCTCCGCTTTCAAAAAGTGGAAGTACGCCGATAAGATAGAGCCGTACGACTTCATCACGGAGGACTTTCCGCCCGCATACAACAACGGCGGCGGGTTTGATATGCTGTGCGCGGGAGAGGCGAAACGTATGGCGCAAAAACTTGACTCGCTGGGAGTGGAAAACGCGTACTATGTGGGCAAAAATATCTTGAACGGGGGACATTGCTATCTGTTGCGCTTCCCCAAAAAGCCCGCTCGCCGCGACGCGCTGAAATTGTACGAGTGGTATGCGGACAGGCTTGCGCTCGCGGGAAAGGACGGCGAAGCGCTTGCCGCAAACAGGGAAAGAGTGAGAACGTTTTTTACGCAATATAAGCGGGCGCTGAAGGAGGGTGTGCCGTGCCGGACATAAAAATTGGCGACGTGCTGGAAGGAGTGGTGTTTGACTTTGCGAGCGGCGGGGAAGGAGTGATGAAAATTGACAGATTCCCCGTGTTTGTTCCGTTTGCCATCAAGGGCGAAATGGTGAGGGCAAAGGTCACTTTTGTCAAAAAGGACTGCGCGTTTGGCGAACTTGTCGAGGTGGTGATACCTTCCGAGGACAGGGTCAAGCCCGTATGCCCGTACTTTGGCAGGTGCGGAGGCTGCGACTTGCAACATATGAGCGCGGAATACCAGCTGCTGCTCAAACGATATACGGTGCAAAACGCGCTGCAAAAGATAGCGGGGGCGCATGCGGACGTGCCGATCCCCATCGCGGGCAAGGCGCTCGCATACCGAAATAAGTTTGCGGCTCCGTTTGCGTACAACCAAAAAAGCGGGCGCGTGAGCCTGGGATTTTTTGAGAGAAGATCGCATAAGGTCGTGCCCGTCAAATGGTGCCCCGTGTGCGGAGAATGGTCCGGAGATTTGATCGGGGCGCTGACAGATTGGGCGAACGAATGCAAAATTTCCGTGTACGACGAGAATACGGGTAAGGGTCTGCTGAGGCATGCCGTCGCAAGAAACCTCGACTCGCTGTGCCTCACGTTGGTCATAAACGGCGACGAGATCCCGCACAAGGATAGACTTGTCGCGCTGTTGAAGGAAAAGTTTGAGGAGTTTTGCATTTTTGCGTCGCCAAACAAAAAAAATACCAACGTCATATTCGGCGACGAGGTGAAACTTGTTTACGGCGAGAACAGAAGGCAGAATTTGGGAAAATTTGACGCGGAAGCGTCGCCCAAATCCTTTTTGCAGGTCAACGCCGAGATCATGGACAAGATATACGACCGCGTGGCGGAAGCACTGGAGGACTTTGACGGCGAGGTGGTGGAGCTGTACTCCGGCATAGGACTGTTGACAGCGCAACTTGCGCTGAGATTGCCGAGAGCGAAAATATGCGCGGTGGAAATAGAGCCGTCCGCCACTAAAGACGCGAGAGATCTTGCACGAAGGCTGAAACTTGAGGACAGAGTGGAGTGCGTGTGCGCGGACGCGACGGAGTTTATGCAAAACCGCAAAGCGGGAGCGAAAGAAGCGCTGGTGTTGGATCCACCTCGCAAGGGCTGCGACAGAAGAGTGCTGCAAGCGGCGATAGAGGCGGGATTTGAAAGGATAGTTTATGTGTCATGCAATCCTCAAACGCTTGCGCGTGACGCGGCGATATTGCTTGAAAGTTATGATTTGAAGGACGTGCAACCTTTTGATATGTTTGCTCAAACGGCGGAGATAGAAACGGTGTGCGTGTTTGATAAAATTGCAAAAACCGAAGTTTAAACGCCGAATGTGTGCGGATAAACTGCGGATATGGAGGAATTATGCAACAAAAATTCAAAGTGTTTCGGCTTGAGGGCAAAGACGGAATGTGCGCCGAAGTGTGCGATTTTGGGGCAAGGTTGATGTCGCTTTGCGTGCCTGACAGAAACGGAAAGTCGGTGGATGTGCTGGCGGGTTTTGACACCGCGGAAGAATATGTGAACGACCATGGGACGTACTTTGGTGCGACGATAGGCAGAGTGGCGAACAGGATAGGAAAGGGGCGCTTCGAGTTGGACGGAAAGGCGTATGAATTGGCGCTGAACGACAACGGCATAAACCATCTGCACGGAGGAAACGTCGGGTTTGACAAGAGAGTGTGGAAGGGCGTGCAGACTGCAAAGAACAGCGCGGAGTTTTTGTATACGTCCGCGGACGGAGAGGAGGGCTACCCGGGCAAACTCGAGGTGAAAGTGACGTTTGCGTTGCAGGACGGGGCGCTGACGATAGACTATGAGGCGATGGCGGATCGCAACACGCTGTGCGCATTGACAAATCACGCCTACTTCAACCTGGACGGCGACGGGAAGAGCGTGTTGGATCACGAGATATTTGTTGACGCGGATTCGCTTGCTGTTGTGGACGGGAGCCTCATACCTACGGGCGAAAGAGCAGATCTGACAAAAGCGGAAAACGCAGCGTTTTGTTTTGCCTCCCCGCGCCGCCTTGGCGAATACATCGGAAAGGGCGGCGAGTTGATGGAGATCGCGAACGGGGGATATGATTTCAGCTATAATTTCGCCGCGGGAGCGGACGCGTCAAGGGCGAGGGCGACGGCGTTTTCGCACAAGACGGGGATAAAGATGAGCGTGTTTACGGATATGCCCGCAATGCAATTTTATACGGGGAACTTTTTGGACGGATTTGCGGGGAAAAAGGGACAAAAATATGACAAGTACGCCGCGTTTTGCATGGAAACGCAGGGCGATATCGCGGATTTTGAACAGAAGATCCTGCGCGGAGGAGAAACGTATCGCTCGCGCACGCGCTATGTTTTTGAGGCGATGTGAAAGTTTGGCGCGGAAGAGAGTCGCGCGGGGCGGGCGAAGAGATCTGCATAAAAGACGGGGATATGATTGCAAAAAGAGGTGAAATATGAATTTGATCGAGAGCAAACTTGAGAAATTGAAAACGTTGATCGACGACGGGCTGAACTGCGAAAGAGCCGCAAGAGCGTTGGAGATCGTGAGTTGCAACAAGGCGGAAAATATGAGAGAGGCGCTTGAAACATTTGTGCTGTGGGGCGACACTATGCCGCTGTCGGACGAGGCTCCATACACGGAGGAACAGCGCAATCTGCACATACTGTGGGAGTGCCTGGATAGATATCCGCTGGGGATCAATTGCGCGTTTGCCGTGCCGCTGAGGCAGATGATCGCAAAAAAATTGTTCAAGCGCTGCGGCGACGGATTTGTGGCGAACGAGAGTTGCAGATTCAACTACGGCCATATGATCGAGGTGGGCGACAACGTGTCGTGGAACGCGGGCTGCTATATCGACTCCAAAGGGGGCGTAAAGTTTGGCGACTTCGCCATGCTGACGGAGTACGCCAAGATATTTACGCACTCGCACAGCGAGGAGGACCATATGCAAAGGACTTACGCGGCGGTCGAGATAGGGGCGTATGCAAAGGTGTATACCGCCGCGACAATTTTGCCCGGCGTGCATTTGGGGAAGGGCGCTATCGTCGCGACTGGCGCGATCGTCACAAAGGATGTGCCCGAATTTACGCTTGTGGGCGGGATACCAGCAAAACCTATGCGCGAACGCAAGTGCAAGGACGTGACGAAATTTGATCAATATATGATGAAAGACGGCATGTTTCAGGTGAGAAAGGAAGAATTGTAAGCGAAATCAACGCGGAAAACGCGACCTAATAACATTTTGTACGGAGATAAGATATGAACAGGGCAGAACAATTGTTTGAAGAAGCAAAGAGATTGCTGATGAGCGGCGATAGCAATGAGGCGATCGAAAAATTTGCGCAGGCGGCAAATTTGGGCAGCGAAAGGGCGAGAACGGTGCTGGAAACGATGTTTCCGGAGTCAGCGCCTGAGTATCCTGAGGAGGATATACCCGTGGTGTGCGAGGAGAACGAGGGCGCAAAAAGCACGAGCGAGGCGGCAAGCGGGCGCGCATGCGAGGCGGCGGAGTCGAGAAAATGCGCAAACGAGGCGGCGAGCGCACGAACAAACGAGGAAGTGGCAGAGGCAAGAGCGTTAGCAGAGGAATTATTGAAGAGAGTAAGAGAAGAGGCAGAAAACTACCCGACTTTGGACAATTACAACAAAGCAGACCTTAATATCCAAGGGACGACGTTGGTGAAGTATAAGGGATCGGGCGGAGAAGTGAAGATTCCGAAAGGAATAACCGAGATCGCGAACGAGGCGTTTAATGGAACTGCCGTGACGGCGGTGACAATACCGGACGGAGTGAGAATGATTAGAGGAAATGCGTTCCATTGTTGCTACGAATTGAAAACAATAAACATCCCGAACAGCGTGAGAGCAATAGGCGCTGGCGCATTCAGTGCTTGTGCGGCCTTGACATCTATAAAAATTCCTGATAGCGTGATGGAAATCTGCAGCAGTACATTCTCGGGTTGCGCCAGTTTGACAGTTATAGAGATCCCAAACAGTGTGGAATATCTTCAAGATGGGGCATTTGCATGGTGCAATTTGAAATCGATATATATCCCCGCAAGCGTGATTGCCATCGAAGGGAGGAATCCTTTCCATGCTTGCCGTGAATTGACAAGTATAGAAGTGGCGGCGGATAACAAACGCTACAAAAGCGAGAACGATTGCCTGATCGAAATTGCGACAGGCAAATTGGTGGCGGTGTGCAACAAAAGTCATATCACGATCCCAATGGGAGTCAAAAGCATAGGCGATTTTGCATTTGCCAAATTGGACTTGGTGAGTACAGTGGATATACCGGACGGAGTGACGTACATTGGGGAATATGCGTTTTGCGGTTGCTCGAGGTTGAAAACAATAAAAATCCCCAAAAGCGTGACGAGCATTGGTGAACATGCTTTTCACGAGTGCGATCATTTGACAACTGTGGAAATTTTGGAAGGCGTGACGAGCATAGAGAAATATGCATTTAGTGATTGCAGCCGGTTGACAAGCATAACAATACCTGCGAGTGTGCAAACGGTGGAGTATGGTATTTTTAGTGGGTCGGGCTTGAAAGAGATAAGACTGCCCAAAAAGATTAGCGGGTACGATTTGAGAATACCGGAAGGAGCGAATGTGGTGTGCTATTGATAGTTGAGAGATAGCGCTGTTGAGTGGGGAAAATAAAAAATCGCGGCGAGCGCCGCGGTTTTTTGTGGCGGGAATCAGCTGCCGGCGTGGAAGCCTTTGCCTGCGACCTCTCTGGCTTTGGTGATGTAAGTGAACGCCATGGGGTCGGCGGAGGCGACGATGTCCTTGACGACCTTGATTTGCTTTTTGCTGACGACGCACACCAAAACTTCGTGCTCGACGCCGGTGTAGTAACCGACGGCTTTGGAGATCGTGACTCCGCGGTGCAGTTTGGTGGCGATCTTTTCGCCAATCTCATTGGGCTTGTCGGTGATGATGGTGAATACCAGCGAACTTTGGAAACCCGATTGCACCACGTCCGCAACAATAGAGCACATCGCCAACGACAGGAAAGAGAAGAGTATGGGGCTGAGTATGCCCGTGAGCGCCGTGGTCGCGTCTACACTTTGGCCGCGGAGTTTGAGAATGCCCAGCACGCAGGACGACGTGGCGATGATGCCGTCGCAGAGCATGATCCACCAATTGGCGCCCGCTTGCGGGTTGTGCTTGTGAATGATCTTGCCGATGATGTCCGTGCCGCCCATGCTCATGTTGTAACGAAGCATTACGCCAAGGCATAGCCCCGTGATGGAGCCGCCCACCATCGCCGCGATGATCTGCAGACCCGTGTCGCCGTTGGCAAGATATTGGGGAAAGTGAGTGTAACTGTAAAGAGAGGTGATGCCCGAATAGCAGCCTATCACGCAGAAAGTGTTGAATGTGAATCGCTTGTTAAGCACAAAAAACGCCGTGATGAGCAAAGGCACGTTCATGATAAATGTGGTAAGACCCGGCTCAAATACCGTGTTTGCAAGGTGCGGGTTTGAGGGGAGAATGGCGTTGTAAAGTATGGTGGAAATGCCGCCTACGCCGCCCGGAGCAAAGCCGTTGGGAAGAATGAATACGTAGTTGAAAGTCGCCCTCAAAAAGGACATGAACACCAGCAATGCGAAAAATTTGACTTCCTTGAGCACGCGCTCCTTGCTGAGATCGAGTTTGTGGGGAGGATCGAGCGTAAGCGAATCCGCGGCGACCTCGTCCTTCCTTTTGAAAAGTTTGCCAAGCGCGTTGTGGGAACTCATGGTTTGCAAAAGAGCGTCGTCCTGAGGCGGATCCGCCGTATTCTCGCTTTGAGGTTGAGGGGAGCCTACGCTTTGAGGCTCGCTTGCGGGCTCGGCAGCGGACGCGTCGGAGGGCGTTGATCCCGCTGAAGATATGGGAGCGCCGTCGCCCGTTTGCGCCGCGTCGATAGGCGCGGGGGATGGTTGCCCGTCGGGAACGGTTTGATCCGAATCGGGGCGAGCGCCCTCGTCGGGAGAATTTGTTTTGATATTATCCTGCATAAAGTTACCCCTTTTTTCAGACAAGTCAAAGATAAAAATTTTGTTGGCAAAAGTCAAGCGATTTGAGATATTTTATTTATTAAAATATCCGTTTGGCAAAATGCGGAAGAAGAATTTACAGTTTTTGTATTTTTTGTTGTTTGCAGCAGTTTGACAAGAAAGTTTATGTATGGCATACTACTATATATTCAAAAAACATTACTTTGCGCGTCGCGAAGGAAAAATTCGCGACGGACGACCTACGGATATGCCTGACAACAACGACTTTGAAATCCAAAACAGCGATCCCAAACAGCCCGCGGAGATGAAAAACGAGGAGAATGCCTCGTCGGAAAGCGAGCGAAAGAGCAAAAATAAAAGGGCGAGATCGAAGGACGCGGCGTTTTCGCCTGAGATGCTTTTGTTTGGGAAAAGTATGCTTTTGAAGTTGCGGGAGGCGGTGGCTTCGGTGCTGCCAGTTTCCGCGATCGTGTTTGTGCTGTGCATGACTCCTATCGTGGACGTGACCCCCAAAGAGGCGGGCATATTTGCCGCGTGTATAGCCGTGCTGATCCTGGGGATCGGGCTGTTCAACATCGGCGCGGATCTGGCTATGACTCCTATGGGCGAGCAGATGGGATCCGGCTTGACAAAGACGCGCAACCTGCCTCTGCTTGTCGCCGTGTGCTTTGTCATGGGGTTGCTGGTGACTGTCGCGGAGCCAGATCTGTCCGTGCTGGCAAAGCAGGTGAGCGCCATCGTCAATCCCGCGGTGTTGATCGTCACGGTGGGTGTTGGCGTGGGAGTGTTTTTGGTGTTCGCCGTGCTGAAAGTCGTGTTCAAAAAGAATATAACCGCAATTTTGATATTTTTCTACTTCGCGATGTTCGCCATGGTGGCGCTGCTGTTTGAAATGGGCAGGGGCGAAACGCTGCCGCTGGTGTTCGATTCCGGAGGCGTGACGACGGGGCCGATCACGGTGCCGTTTATCATGGCGCTGGGCGTGGGCGTGTCCGCGGCGGTGGGCGGCGCAAGAGCAAGGGCAAACAGCTTTGGGTTGATCGCGCTGTGCTCGATCGGACCTATGCTTGCCGTGTTGGCGCTTATGCTGGCGGGCAAGGGCGGCTTGAGCTACGAGTTGCCGGACTACTCCGTGGTGAGCGGAGCGGGCGAACTTGGCAGAGAGATAGGCGGCACTGCGTCGGACGTGGCGATCGCGCTTGGGTTGATCTCAATTTGCTTTGTGATCTTGCAGGTCACGCTGCTTAAACTGCCAAAACGCAAGATCGCGAGGATCGCAATTGGCATAGCGTACACTTTTGTGGGACTGGTGGCGTTTTTTACGGCGGCGCAGGTCGGGTTTATGCCAATAGGTTTCAAGCTGGGGCAGGCGCTGGCAAAACTCAACAAGCCCGCGCTGATCGCGTTTGGCTTTGCGCTGGGGTTTGTGGTGGTGCTGGCGGAGCCCGCCGTGCATGTGCTGAATAAGCAGGTGGAACAGATCACGGGCGGGTCGGTGTCAAAAAGGGCGATGATGATCGCGCTGTCAATTGGCGTAGGACTGTCGATCGGGCTGTCCGTGATAAGGATAATATACGGATTTTCGCTGCTGTACTATCTGATCCCGGGATACATAATTTCGCTGGGGCTGTCGCTGTTTGTGCCAAAACTGTACACAGCGATCGCGTTTGACTCCGGCGGCGTTGCGAGCGGGCCGCTGACGGCAAGTTTCATCCTGCCGTTCGCGATAGGCGCGTGCACGGCGCTGAGGGGCGAGGCGGAGGTCATGCAGGCGGCGTTCGGCGTGGTGGCTATGGTCGCGATGACTCCGTTGATCACCATACAATTGCTTGGATTCAGGTCGATTTTTGCCGCGAGAGTGCGAGATCAACGCGCTATGCGCCGCATCACGTCCGCGGACGACGCGCAGATCATCGAATTTTTGTGAGGGACTATGCAACAACAGGATAAAAACAAAAAAAATGCTTTGGGCGTCAAATCAAGCAGGGTGGAGAGCGGCAGACTGAAACTGTTGATCACCGTCGTCAACCGCGCAAAGGGGGATTTCTATCTGGACTTGATACAGTCGTTTGACGTTAATATGCAGCTGTTGATCATGGCGCATGGGACAGCAAGCGCTCAGATGATAAGTATGCTGGGGCTTGAGGACTCCGCCAGAACGGCGATTTTCAGCATAATAAGAGAGGACAGGGCGGAGGATATCATGAACGCGCTGGCGGAGAAGTTCCGCACCATCAAAAACGGCAAGGGCGTGGCGTATACCGTGCCGCTGGCAAGTATGATCGGCGTGGCGGCGTACGGCTTTTTGAGCAACGACCATAGAACGCTTAAGGAGGAGAAAAAATGAATAAGTTTGAGCACGAGTTGATCATGTGCGTGGTGAACGAGGGATTTTCGGAGGCGGTTATGGACGCGGCTCGCGCAGTGGGCGCAAAGGGCGGTACGGTGTTGCACGCCAACGGCACCGCAAATAAGGACGCGGAAAAGGCGTTTGGCATCGTCATAGAGCCGAATAAGGAATTGGTGATGATCCTCGTGCCGGCGGAGATCAAGGCCGCCGTGCTGAAAGAGTTGTACGACAAAGTGGGACTGAATACCCCCGGACAGGGCATCGCCTTTACGCTGCCCGTGGACTCGGTGGTGGGGATCGGCGAAGGCGAGCGTTCCTGAAAAATCATATGCGAATATCGGGTGCGGCGGGCTGTTGCCCGCTTTTTTTGTTGGCAAGAGAAGAAGAAATGGGAGTAAAGAGCAATATGGGATAGATCAAGATAGAGAGAAAGAGGGTCAGCGGCGGTTGGGATCGTCGTAGCCGCGGACGTCGCGATCCATGCGAGGGTCGTTGCCACCGCGGGGATCATAGCCTCCGCGAGGGCCATAGTTGCCACGGGGATCGCTTCCGCCACGGGGATCGTAACCACTGCGGGGATCGTAGTTGCCGTCGGGAGGATAATAGCCGTTTTGAGGGGGATAATAGCCGCCCTGCGGCGAGTTGGAATATTGG
>CANQMD010000035.1 GCA_947624885.1 uncultured Clostridia bacterium | reverse complement strand
GCACGTACAGCACGTCGTCCACCTGCGCCTTTTCCGCCTGCGTCATGCGCCTGCGCGTGTAGGTGGACAGCGATTCGAGGTATCTTCGCGATCCTTCGGCGTACAATATCCCCAGTGCGAGCGAGGATTTGCCCGATCCCGACACTCCCGCAATGCCCACAATTTGGTTGAGGGGGATATCCGCGTCGATATTTTTGAGGTTGTGCACTCTTCCGCCTCGGACGCAAATTTTGTCCGGGCGCTCATTATTCTTTTTCATGCAAACGATTTTATCACTTTATTTTGCCAAAATCAACCCTTCGCGTGCGCCTTTGTGCGCGTGCGCGCCTCAAATTTAGCAAATAACTTTCAACAGGCGATTTAAGACTGGCGGGAGGCGCGGCGAAGTTTTGACAACGCGCGCAATATATGTTATACTCATGTGTATGTATGGCATTTACGGCGACATAATCCGCGCGGCGGACAAGGCGGCGGAGCAGTACGACCAAGCCGAGGAACTTTTGCAGTACCCCGAAGTGCAGGCGGACAAGGCGCAATACCTGTCCGTCTTGTCGCAGTACAACAGGCTGAAGCCCATCAAGGACAAACTTTCCGCTCTTATCCGTGCGCTTGACGACGAGCAAGCGGCGCTCTCGCTTTTGAAGGAGGCGACCTCAGAGCGCGATCGTCGCGAGGTCTATGCGGAAATTTCCTCCCTCAAGCGGCGGCAGGCGGAGTTGTGCTCCTCGCTTTCGGACATTCTCGGGCTCAAGCACGTTGAGGAGCGGGCGTATTGCAGATTCAAACTCACCGCACATTCCTCTCTTTTCGGCGCTCAGCTTTTCGATCTCCTCAAAAATTATCTGCTTGACGGCGGCGCGAAGATAGAGGGCGAAAGCGTCAAAAACGCGGCGGCGGGCTATATCCGCGAGATCTCGTTTTTTGCGGAGGGAGAGGACGTTTTGGCAAAGTTGTCGCCGCTTTCGGGGGCGCACAAGGTGTACGTTGCGGGCGCGAAGGCGGAGGAGTTGTGCTTTGCCGTCGTCCCCGCGGGCAGGGAGGAGGAGATCTCCGACAAGGATCTCAGGATAGATCTTTTCCATTCCGGCGGCGCGGGCGGGCAGAACGTCAACAAGGTTGAAACCGCCGTAAGGGTGACGCACATTCCCACGGGCATGGTGGCGGCGTGTCAGGACGAGCGCAGCCAGCTTGGCAACAAAAAACGCGCTGTCGAAACGTTGAAAAGGCGCTTGCGCGAGGCGCGCGAAGCGCAGGAAAAGGCTCGCGTCGAGGCGGACGTGCGCGAGCAGTTTTGCAAAAGATCCGCCATATCATTTGATTATGCGTCGTCCACAATGACGGACGCTAGGCTCAAGGCGTATTCGCATGCGGAGTTTCCGCTTGCGGACGTCGCGGCGTACCTCAACTCACTTTTGGCGCTATGACGGCAACATTCACGGCGGACGCGGGCAAGATCGCCCTCTCGTCCCAACGAACTGCATACAAAACGGAGGCATTCATCTCCATGACGCGCAGGATCCTGGGGGTCGACGCGTTCATTTCGCGCGTGGCGGAGGGGATCTTCAAAAGCGGGCTGACATTCAAAGACGAGTGCTGTTCCGTGCAGACCGAGGACGGGCGTTACACCGTTTTCGTATGCGGCAAAAGCGCCTCTCCCGACGACAATGACATTCTGTTTTACAAATTCATCGCCGCAGATCACGGCGACGGCGTGGACAGAGGATTGAGGGATTATCTCTCCTCCAACGCGGTCATTCCCCTCATCATGCGTCCCGCGGACGACAGGATCGCCGACGAGGACAAACTTCGGCTTTATCTCGTGTCCGGCGCGGACGGGATCGTCAACTTTCCGCGACTCAACGACAACCAGCGCAAGATCGTCGCCACCGAGGATTCCAACATGCTCGTGCAGGGCGTGGCGGGCAGCGGCAAGACCAACGTGTGTGTGGAAAAGATAGTGTATTGCGCCTGTCGCAACTATCGCGGCAGAGTGCTGTACACCACTTTTTCACACGGACTTCTCAACGAAACGCGCGGCAAGGTGGAGTTATTTTGCAAAAACATAGAGGATCTCATCTCGGCGTTCGAGGCGGGCAATGTTGTGTTTCTTGACGACGACCACAAAAAGGCGATCGAAAACAAGTTGGGCATTCTGTTCACTGTGGAGGAGGACGGCGAATTGTTGTCCGCGCTCAAAAGGGTCGCCGCTTTTTTGAGGGAGAAGGTCGACTATATGCTGATAGAGGACCTTTACGCGCGGCAGTTTGAGTTCGATCGCGCCAAAGTTGCGGGTGAGGACGAGTTTTTGGGCGAATATCTAGAGGGCAGAGGCTCCCGCCTTTCGGGCGCGTTGGACAAGATCAAAAACATCTCCGCCGAGATCGTCTACAAGGAGATCTACGGCATGATCTTCGGCAAGTACGAGCTTTCCGACCCCCGCGAGATGATGTCCAAGGAGGACTACATCGCCTCCCGCAGCGACTCCTTCACTCCCCGCGAGTGCGAAACCATCTATTCCGTCGCGCTCGATTATGCGGATTTTCTTGCCAAAAACGGCATGTACGACAACAATTCCATGAGCCGTGCGCTCCTCAAAACGCTTTCCGCCCCCGCGTATTCCGTGGGAGTCATCGACGAGGTGCAGGACTTCACTCAGGTCAACCTATGCCTCATCAAAACGCTCTGCCGCAAACTGTTCTGCGTGGGCGACGCGCTGCAGATGATCAACCCCGCGTACTTCAATTTCGGCTATCTCAAGCGACTTATGTACGGCGACGTGACGGGAGTCAGCGAACTCAGACACAACTATCGCAGCACCGCGCTCATCGAGAGGATAGCGGAAAAACTCAGCGACATGAACATCAGCCGTTTCGGCACGCACAGTTTTGTGCTCAAAGGCGAAAGCGTCCCCTCCTCAATAGAGGGCAAGGCGGCGTTTGTCAAGGACAAAAATATCGCGACCGCGCTCAGGGAGAAGAGGTTTGAAAATCTCACCCTGATCGTAGGCTCCAAGCGCAAAAAGGATCAACTCAAGCGCGTCGTTCGCGGCGCGGAGGTGCTCACCGTGGCGGAGGCGAAGGGGCTTGAGCGCCCCTCCGTGGTGCTTTTGGATGTGCTCAGCGACAACATCGACAAGTGGCGCTATCTTCACGCCATGACGCTCAACCGCAAGACCGCGGACGAAAATTCCGTTTTCCGCTATTATTTCAACCTGTTTTACGTCGGCATATCCCGCGCCAAGCAAAATCTGCTTGTGGCGGAAAGCGACTATCCCAAGTTTTTCGATCCGCTGTTTGACGAGTGTTTCGAGCGCATGAGTCGCGACAGGGCGCTCGCGTTTCTGCGCGACGTAGCGGGCAAGCTGGAGATCGACGACGGCGAGTTTACGGACAGGATACAAAAGTTCTGTCAGCTTGAGCAGTACGACAACGCCCGCGCGGCGGCGGACAGGCTGTCCTCGGACGAACTCAGGGCAAAGCAAATGGCGTACATCTCCGTGCACGAGCGCTTTTTGCGATACGGCAACTACAGAGAGGCGGGCGTGGAGTTTTGGCGCGGAGGCCACATCGACGAGGCTCGCGAACTGTTTGTGCGATCCGGCGACGAGGCTCTTCTCGCGCTCATGGACGCATGTCTTGAGGGCGGAGGCAGCGCCCTCGACCCCTCGATCGTGCGCTTCTATCCTCTTGTCGAGGACAACGAAGCGGCAAAAAATATAATTCTTGAAACATTAAACAAAGACCGCGAACAAATTTTCTCCGCCCTGGGACGGGCAAGCGCGGAAATGAGGAAAAAGCCATGAACGAAAATTCCATCAACCAATTGATCGACAGTTTTGTCGCCTATCGCGATCTGCTCGCGCCGTTGCAGCAGAGCCTCGTTGAGGTCAGCAAGACCTACGCGGACATCAAAGAGGATCTTTCCGCGCTTTCCAAAAGTCTTTCGGGCGATCCTCTCGGCAAACTTGAGAAGGTGCACGCGGCGCTCAGCGCGCAGGCAAAGAGCGGGCAGGAGCTCAATCGCAGGATAGAGGAGTACGCGCAGGCGGGCGAAAAGTATTCGCAGGCGGTCAACGCCATGGCGGAGGCATTTTCGGGGCTTACGCAAAAGGTGGAGGCGCTTGAGGAAACCGAAAACAACGCGCGTCGCCAGATAGAGCGCATCGACTCGCTCATCGAGGAAAAAAAGTCCTCCTACAACCTCAAGGATCTGCAAAAATCGCTTGACCGCTACAACGTCAACATCGAAAAGATCAGCGACTTCATCAACAAGGACATCGCGACCGTCATGAAGCAAAACGCCGACAAGATCGAGGCGATCCGCAAGGAAAACGAGGAACTCAAGGCGATCGTGACGCGCCAAAACGGCGACATCGCCGCGCTTGCGGACATGTTTGCGCAAACCACCGCTCTTTTGAGGACTGCGGTGGAGGGCAGCGCGGTCAACCAACAGTACATTTTTGAAGCGTTTGACAAGTGGGCGGCGGACAGAAAGGTCAAGATCAAACGCAAACAGTCTTAACGAGGGGATATGCAACAGCCCGACGCAGCAAAATTGCTTGACGCGATCAAAAACGACGATCTGCCTTCATTCAAAGCCATGGCGGATAAGTATCGGCTCGGAAGTTACCGTCTGGGCAGATTTCCCGTGCTCTCTTTGTGCTATCTGTTCGGCTCGCGCAAGCTCATCTCCGCTTACGAACGAGCGTTTTGTCAGATTTCCGTGTGGGAGTCTCTCGACGAGCCGGCGTGCATCTCTCCGCTGTTTTCGCAAAAGGCGGGCAAGTGCCTCCGCCTGTATTTCAACGAGGTCGTGACCCCTCTTGAGATGCTCCTCATCCTCGACAGCACCCGCAAGGTCAAAAAACTTTATCCTCTCGTTCGCCCCTCCGAGGCGGTGCGCAAGCGCCTCAGATCCATCTACGACATCAAATATTCGCTCAACGTGACCTTCAAGGGCAACACCATCGTTCTTGACCGTCGTCCCCTCAAGCGCAAGGAGAAGTTGCGCGTCGCGCTCGCTTCGATCGGCATATTGCTGGCGCTCGCAATCATCGTCGCCGTGCCCTCAGTCACCGTCCCTATGCTTCCCAATCTCGCGGCGGGCGAGGTCACAAAACTAGAGCACATCGACTTTGCCTCGCGCAACTCCTACACCCTCAAAAAGGATATCTACATCCCCGACGGCTTCACAGTCGACAAGATGAACTGTTCCATAACGGGCGGCGGCAAAAAGCTGATATTCGGCAAGGACGCAAGTCTTGGGGTATGCAGCGGCTCGCTCACGGATATAACCGTTCAAACAAGCGGCACCCCCATTTTTGAAACATGCAACAACCTTGCCAAACTCACCAACGTTACGGTCAACGTTGTTGCAGACGTGCAAGTATTTGACGACGGCGCGTTCGTCGCGCTCACCAATTACGGGACATTCGACGGCGTAACCGTCAACGTTACGGGCAAAGTCACGGCGATCGCGGACGAACAACAGAACGAGGACGGAGTCGTTTTCGGCGGGATCGTCGCCAACAACACCTACGCCAGCGCGGGCATCACTCGCATAAACGGCGTTTTGCAAAATTGCAGCGTCAACTTTTCAAATTTCACGCTTGAGGGCGAACTCAGCGCCAACGCGTCCTTCGGCGGGATCGCGGGCATAAACACGGGCATAGTGCGCAACTGTTCCATTACGGGCGACATCGGCGCGGACTTTTTTGACATAGGCGGCGCGTGCTACGCCAACGGCAACACTTTGTCCGACATCGTCAACAGCGCCAACCTCACTCAAACCGCCTCCGACCCCGATTGGTCCACGGTATTGGGAGGCGTAGTCATCGAAAACGGCGGCATAGTCGAGCGCTGCAAAAATCTCGGCGACATATCCGCGACAAGCGCGGGCGCGGCGATATGCGGCGGCATTGTGGCAAGATCTTACGGGCAAATCTCATATTGCTATTCTTCGGGCAACATCCATGCCGACGCGGACGAGGCATACGTCGGCGGGATATTCGGCCGCAGCGAGGTCGTCGATCAAAATCTGTACGTCTATCTCGGCACGGCGGATCATTGCCTCAGCGCGTCTGCTATCCTAGCGACTTCGGGGCAGGGCAAGTGCTACGCTGGCGGGATAGGCGGCTACGTCATGGAGCGCGGCTTTGACAACAACATTCGCGACGAGCAGGGCGACGTCGTCACCCAAAAGGTGTATTTCGGCGGCGGCGTGACCAACAGCGTATTTATGGGCGCGCAAAGCGGATGCTCCACATTCGGCAACGTCGTCGGAGTCTGCGGGCAGCATGTTTACGAGGCAAATTCCTATCAGTCGGGAGGATCGCTTGTGCTCAACTTTGACGGCAACGTTTACGTCCTCAACGACCTTTCCGCGTTCGGCGCGAGCATAGACGACCTTTTGCAGTTTTCCCCCGTCCCCGACAAGGGCGCGACGGGCATGACCTCGGATGAAGTTTTGGCATCCGACCTTTACAAGGACATCTCCGATACATTGGGATTGTGACGTTTCAAATCGTTGTCGATTTTCAAAACAGAATTCTCAAAACGCGCGTTTAACTTGTCATTTTTGCATGTTAAAACGCCGTTTTTGCATGTTGCGGAAAATTTCAAAAAATTTTTGCCGCCGCTATTGACATTTTCGCCGCAAATGTTAAAATAAAAATGATTATCAATAGGAGCGGCTATGGGTTTAAAGCGAAACACTGTTCAAAAGCAACTCGTTCGGCGCGTCGTGCTTGCGTCCTGCGATCATCCCACTGCGGAAAGCGTGTATTTGTCCGCTCGCAGGGAGTTGCCCACGATCAGTCTTGGCACGGTGTATCGCGTCCTTCACGAACTTGTTGAGGACGGCGAAGTCGTGGAGATCCCCGTCATTCCCTCCCGCTTTGACAAGACGTTGAGCGCCCATGCGCATCTTGTTTGCGAAAAGTGCGGCAAGGTGTACGACGTTCCGCTTGACGTTGACAAGGTGTTGGGCGCGGCGGACAAGGGCAGCGCTCACAGACTGACGGGCGCGACGGTGACCTTTCAAGGGATATGCGAAAGTTGCTCCGCCCAACAAAATTGATTTTACGCGACAGCGCAAAAAATACAAATTTCAAGGAGATTATTTTATGGCAAAGTATGTGTGTCCCGTTTGCGGCTATGTGTATGAAGGTGAAAATCCTCCCGCGGCTTGCCCCATCTGCAAGGCGGCTCTCAAAAAGGTAGAGGAAAACGAACTCGGCTGGGCGGCGGAGCATGTGATCGGCGTTGGCAAAAAGGGCTCCATCCCTCAGGACATCTACGAGGGGCTCAAGGCAAATTTTGAGGGCGAGTGCACCGAGGTCGGCATGTATCTCGCAATGGCAAGGGCTGCCCATCGCGAGGGCTATCCCGAGATAGGCCTCTATTGGGAAAAGGCAGCATGGGAGGAGGCGGAGCACGCCGCAAAATTCTGCGAACTGCTCGGCGAACTTGTTTCTCCTTCCACCAAGGCGAATCTTGAGGCGAGAGTTTCCGCCGAAAACGGCGCGACCGACGGCAAAACCAAACTTGCCAAACGCGCCAAGGAGGAGGGGCTTGACGCAATTCACGACACCGTGCACGAGATGGCTCGCGATGAGGCTCGCCACGGCAAGGCGCTGAAGGGCTTGCTTGACAGATACTTCAAGTGAGTTTTTGCTCCCAACGTTTTCGGCAAAAAAAAAGACGGGCGATGGTCGTCCGTCTTTTTTGGTTTTACGTAAAATCCGGCGGCGAACGCGGCGCGACATATGCGACATATATATAATTGTGTATCAAAATTAATTTGAAATTGTTTGTTCAAGCAGTTGTAGCGGCTTGCGAAAAATGTTATAATAGGCTAAATGAAATTTTTGGAGGAGTATACAAACAATGACTCAAACCAACGCAAATTCCAAAAAGGTTTTGTTTACGGAAACGGTATTGCGCGATGCAAACCAATCTTTGATCGCGACGCGCCTGCCGTACTCCAAATTTGCGGATATCCTGCCGACGATGGACAAGGCGGGGTATTATTCTGTGGAGTGCTGGGGCGGCGCGGTTTTTGACGTATGCCTGAGGTATCTCGACGAGGATCCGTGGAAGAGGCTGCGCGATCTTCGAGCGAACATGCCGCACACCAAGTTGCAGATGTTGTTGCGCGGGCAAAATTTGTTGGGCTACAAGCATTATCCCGACGAAGTTGTCAAGATGTTCGTGCAAAAGTCCGTTGAAAACGGCATAGACATCATCCGCATTTTCGACGCGCTCAACGATCTGCGCAACATCGAAGTCGCAACCACGGCGGCGCTCAAGGCAGGCGCGACGGTGAGCGGCACTTTGAGTTACACTCAATCCCCCGTGCACACGCTTGAAAAATTTGCCAAGCAGGCAAAGCAGATGGAGGACATGGGCGTTGCGACCATCTGCGTCAAGGACATGGCGGGCGTTATGACTCCCGCCGAAGCGTACGAACTCATCGGCGCGATAAAGGCGGAGGTGAAGATCCCCGTCGTCCTGCACACGCACTGCACGACGGGCATGGCGTATATGACCTACATGAAGGCGGTCGAGGCGGGCGTTGACATCATCGACACAGCCACGTCCTGTTTCTCAGGCGGTACAAGCCAGCCCGCAACGGAAACCATCAACCACGCGCTCAAGCAGCTTGGATATCAGACGGGGCTTGACGACGCTGTGCTCAAGCAGGTCAACGATTTCTTCAAACCCATTCGCGACGGTTATATCAAGGACGGCACTCTCAATCCCAAGATGATGGCGACCGACACCGACGCGCTGACCTACAAAGTTCCGGGCGGAATGCTTTCCAACTTGGTCAGCCAGCTCAAGGCGCAAAACGCAATGGATCGTTTTGAGGAAGTGCTTGTCGAAACGCCCAAGGTCAGGGCGGATCTCGGCTACCCGCCGCTTGTCACGCCCATGAGCCAGATGGTAGGCGTTCAGGCGACAAACAACGTGCTTGCGGGCGAGAGGTACAAGAACGTATCCAAGGAAGTCAAGGCGTACTGCCGCGGCGAATACGGCACCGCGCCCGCGCCCATCGACCCGGAAGTCCTCAAAAAGGTGCTTGGCGACGAAAAGCCCATCGAGGGCAGATATGCCGACACGCTGGAGCCTGTCTTTGACAAGACCAAGGCGGAACTTGCTGGCACGGCAAAGTGCGACGAGGACGTTTTGAGTTACATCCTTTTCCCGCAGGTGGCGGAAAAGTATTTCGCCGCCCGCAAGGCGAAAGAGGAAAAGGTCGTCAAATACACAATAACTCCCGTGGAGGACTAAACTATGAGCGGATACATTCTTGGCGCAATTCTTGACAAGGAATCTCCTCTCAACGTCGTCGACGCGCTGTTGCTCGCGCTTATAGGCATAGCAATAGTGTTTTTGGTGCTCATCGCGCTTATGCTTATAGTGTCGCTTGTGGGCAAAATTTTCGACGGCAGCGCCAAATTGCAGGAGGAACATCCCGAATGGGGCGAGAAGATCTCCTCCTTCAAGGCGAAACTTATGTTTTGGAAAAAGCCGCAACCCTCCGACGAGCAACCCCCGCAGCTTGCAAAGGGCACATGCGGCGAACTCACGCTCATCAATTGCGAGGAGCGCGACGCGGCGATGATCATGGCGATAGTCGCGGACAGCTTGAATACGCCTCTCAACGAGTTGCGTTTCAAATCCATAAAGAGAGTGGAGGACTAAATTTATGTTGTACAGAGTCAGTTTGAACGGCAAAATATATGAAGTGGAAGTCGAAAAGGGCGAAGCGGTCATTCAGTCCGAGTTTGACGCGGCGCAACCTCAGGCGCAACCCGCTGTTGCGCCAGCACCCGCCGCGCCTCAAGCGGCGGCAAGCGCGCCTCAACCCGCGCCTTCGGCGGCGGGCAGCGCGGCGGCGATCAACGCTCCCATGCCCGGCAATATCAACGCGGTCAAGGTCGCAAGCGGGCAGAGCGTGAAAAAGGGCGAAGTGCTCATCATCCTCGAGGCGATGAAGATGGAAAACGAGATCGTCGCCCCCAAGGACGGTAAAATCGGGCAGATCTACGTGCAAAAGGGCGCGACTGTCGAAACGGGCACACCGCTCATCGAAGTTCTCTGAGGTAGCATATGAACATCGGCGAAATTCTCAAAAATCTGTGGAATGACAGCGGATTTCATCTCTTCGGCGGCGACAGCGGTTGGCAGTCGATAGTGATGATAATCGTCGCGCTGTTCTTCCTGTATTTGGGCATCAAAAAGAAGTTCGAGCCTCTGCTTCTTGTTGGCATTGCGTTTGGCATGTTGCTTACAAACCTGCCGGGAAGCGGAATGTTCCACAGCGAGTGGTGGACGGTGGAAAACATTGATTATGTCGATATTTTGCGCCATGGCGGATTGCTCGACATATTGTACATAGGGGTCAAGACGGGAGTATATCCCTGTCTGATCTTCATGGGCGTTGGCGCAATGACGGACTTTGGTCCCATGCTCTCCCGTCCCAGCTCATTGATCCTCGGCGCGGCGGCGCAGGGCGGCATATATCTTGTGCTCATCCTTGCGGCGGCGACGGGCATGTTCACGGGTGGCGAGGCGGCGTCCATATCCATCATCGCGGGCGCGGACGGCCCCACGGCGATCTTCCTCACAAAGACGCTCGCTCCGCAATTGCTCGCGCCGATAGCGGTCGCGGCGTACAGCTACATGGCGCTCATCCCGCTGTTGCAGCCCCCGTTTATGAAGTTGCTCACCACCAAAAAGGAGCGCATGGCGGTCATGACCACCACCAGAAAGGTCAGCAAAAAAGAGAAGATCATCTTCCCCATACTTGTCACAATTATCGTGTCGTTGCTTCTGCCCTCCGTCGCTCCTCTGCTTGGAAGCCTTATGTTTGGCAACCTGCTCAAGGAGTGCGGCGTGACCGAGAGGTTGTCCGACACGGCGCAGAACGCGCTGATGAACATCGTCACGCTTTTCCTCGGAATATCCGTGGGCGCGACGGCGGTAGGGTCGGTATTTCTCACCACAAAGACGTTGCTCATCATCGTGCTTGGTCTTGCGGGATTTGTGCTCGCCACGATATGCGGCTTGCTCATCGGCAAACTGCTGTACGTCATTTCCAAGGGCAAGATCAATCCTCTCATCGGCTCGGCGGGCGTATCCGCAGTGCCAATGGCGGCGAGGGTCAGCAACACGGTGGGGCTTCAGTACAACAAGGGCAACTATCTGTTGATGCACGCCATGGGGCCCAACGTTGCAGGCGTAATAGGCTCCGCGGTTGCGGCGGGCTTCCTGCTCGCGGTATTCGGGGCGTGATCCCCATCTCAAACATTCGCGTCCGTCCCGCCTGAGTTTTCTCGCGGGACAGACTCGCTTATCGGCAAAATAATCGCTAAACGGTGAAAGATGCTTGAACAACGCAAAAATTCATTTTTAGGCAGCGGGATTCTGTTTTTGTGCGCCCTCATTTGGGGATTTGCCTTTATTCCCCAAAGCATGGCGCTGGACACGATAGGGTACGTCGCTTTCAACTGCCTGAGATTTGTGCAGGCGGCGTTGATATTGGCACTTGTGATCATCGTATGGCGACCCATCGCAAAAAAACTCGGCAAGCCGGTCGTGGGGTGGAACAAGGACTCGATCATAGGCGGCGCACTTGCGGGCGTCGCGCTCTTTGTCGCCACCAACCTTCAGCAGTACGGCTTGGCGTACACCACAGTCGGCAAGGCAAGTTTCATCACCGCGATGTACATCGTGTTTGTTCCGCTCTTGGGCTTGCTTATGGGCAAAAAACCCACGATCATCTGCTGTTACGCCATTCTGCTTGCCATCGTAGGATTTTTCATGCTGTGTTCCACGGGCGACCTGTCCGTAGGCATAGGCGACGCGCTCCTTCTTGTCTGCGCCGTGCTTTTGGCGATGCAGATCTGCTTTATTGACCTCTATTGCGCCAACGCCGACCCCCTCAAACTCACCTTCGTGCAGTTTTTCGTATGCGCGCTTCTCGGCGTCCCCGCGATGGCGTTGACGGAGTTTCCCACAATCGCGCAGATCCACGACAGCATGTTTTCGCTGTTTTATCTTGGCGTGATATCCGCGGGCATAGGCTTCACTTTGCAGACGATAGGGCAAAAGCATTCAGACCCCGCCATCGCCACGCTCATCATGAGTCTTGAGTCCATCGTCGGCATATTGGCAGGCACGCTCATCCTCAAGGAGCACCACACGATATTGCAGCTTTCGGGTTGTCTTGTGGTGTTCATCGCCGTGTTTTTGGCGCAGTTGACATTCCCCCAAAAAATGCTTACTTTTGACAGATCCGCCTTTGCGCTGACCGAAAAAATAAGGAGTGGATGGCTATGACGCACACGCTGAAAACCTATTTGAGAGTTCGGCACGCGGACGTTGTGGAGCCAAAGGGATTGCGCGACGATCTTGTGCTCGCTTTCGGCAACGTTTGGTTTAAGGATCCCTACGGATATCGCACCCAATACAACCTCGACTACGACGTTGACGTAAACAACATGTTGCGCGTCACGCTCGCGCCCTTCTTTGGCAAGGAGGAGGAGATCAAGCGCGTCTGCGACCTCTACCGCGTCAGTTTTGTTCTTGAGATAATTCCGGAACTTTGCGCAAGCAGCGAGGATCCCACGCCCATTCTTTCGCTCGACAACGACATCATCAAGTTTTTGTATCTTTCCGGCGTCGAGCACGACCTCGACCTCTACATCTACCGTTGACCCGTTGCCATTGACGCAATTTTGTCCCTTTCGCGGCGCAGAGTTTCGCGGAGGGATATTTTTTTTGCATAGTTTTTGCACTTGCGTCGGAAAATTTGTTGCCACTATTGAATTTTAAGCCGCTATGGTTTAAAATATATTATTATATAAGGCGGATAAAAGCCGTTTTGGAGGAAAATTATGGCAAAAGAATGCAAAAAGACCTATGTGGGTTTCAAAGAGTTCAAAGGCGAGCGCCAACAGATCGAGGTGACCTCACCCACCAAGTTGCTTGACGAAAAGGGCAATCTGCTCGTCAAAGGCGCGTGGGCAAGGCACAACCTGTTCGAGTACGACCGCACCGTCGCAAAGCCGCAGTGCAGGGGCAAGGAGTGGGATTTTTATCAGTTCTCCAACGGGCGCCATGATGAAGTAAGCGAACAGTATCAAAAACACAATGGACAAAATCGCAACGACGCGACTGCTTTTGCT
>CANQMD010000034.1 GCA_947624885.1 uncultured Clostridia bacterium | reverse complement strand
AGATCCTCAAGAGGCTCCCAAAGCAGAGGATCCCGCTGAGGAGTGATCATTCCGTTTGTTTAGAATGCTGAAAAAGCTACTCGCAAGGGTAGCTTTTTTGCATACAAAGCGCGACAACGCTTTGATTTGCGCTTCACGCATCGATCTGCAAACGGAGATCTTTATTGCGAAGATCAAACATTTGCAACGGGCATCCACAACAGTGACTGCCGTGCCCGATGTGCGCTTGGAGGTTTGAAAGGGCAGTATCACTTTTTGTGACGTATATTGACGGCGATTATGCCGGATATTGCGCCCGCTATGGGAAGAGTGATGAGGTCTATCCAGCTGAATTTTACGTCCTTGAATCCGCTGAGCGCCGCAAATATGAAAAATGTGAACAGCATATAGATCAATCCCGTGACAGCGCCCTTTATCAAGCCGTTTTCAGCCGTTTTGAAGCCGATGAGCGTGCCGACAAGCACAGAGATCAGCTTGATCGCTATGTTGACGGGCATTATGACGGTCGATGGCAAAGACGCAAATTTGATCACGATAGCGAAAATCAATATAAGCCCAAGCGATATCAGCACCGCCAGCAGCACAGATTTGATCACGTCCAGGATATTTCCCTTTAAGTCAGTCGATTTTTCCATACCAAAAGTTATGAGCGCATGGAGGAAAATATGCTCTCCAACCCAAAAATGCCGCAAATTTAAATAAAAATTTCAATTGGATAGTTTTATTTTGTTGACTTAATAATCTTTTGTTATTATAATATCTTTGTTTTACTGTATGGAGGTCCATTCCTGTGAACAAAAAGAAATCTATAGTCATACTTTCCGTTGTGAGCGTGTTCATCATTCTGATGGCGGTTTTCGCGGTGGTTTCATTCCCGATAGCCGGCACGGTCTATGACTACAACGGATTTGCCAAAACCATCAAACTCGGCCTTGATATGTCGGGTGGCGTTTCGGCAGTGTTCGGCGTTGAAAACGACGGTCTTGAAGATCTTGACGGACGTATCAACGGCACAATCAATTCGCTGCAAAGCCTGCTTGTAAGCAAGGGCTACACCGAGTCCACGGTCACCAAGGGCACAAACAGCAACGGCGAACAGACCATTCGCGTTGAGGTTCCCGATGTTGAAGACCCGGAGCGCGTGCTCAACCTTATCGGCAGACCTGCCGCCATTTATTTCAAGGGCGAGAACAGTGACACGGCAGATCCGATAATCATCGGCAGAGATCACATCTCAAGCGCGTTTGTCACTTTCGATGACAGCCAGCAATACGCCGTAGGATTGAGATTCAACTCAGAGGGCACCAAAGCGTTTGCTCAAATGACGCAGGATTATCTCAATCAACAGATATACATCTACAACGGCACGACATACATCAGCACCGTCACCGTCAACTCGCAGATCACCAACGGACAAGCCATCATAACGAGGAGCGGCGGCTACACCTATCAGGAGGCGTACGACTTTGCAACGCAGATTCAGTCGGGCAGCCTTGGCGTTACGCTCAAAGTGCTTGAGGAGCGCAACATCTCGCCCACTTTGGGGCAGGACGCAGTGAGGATCGCGCTCATTGCGGGCGCTATCGGCGTTGGCTTGATCTTCCTGTTCCTCGGCATTGTCTATCGCGGGCTTGGCCTCGCCGCAGATCTGGCGCTGTGCGTGTACATCGTGTTGTTGCTTTGGTTCTGCGCCGTGCTCCCGTGGGTGCAATTGACTTTGCCCGGTATCGCAGGTATCCTGCTTTCGATAGGTATGGCGGTCGACGCGAACGTCATTATATTTGAAAGGATCAAGCAGTTGTACCGATCCAACAAATCCAGAACTATCCAGACCTCCATCAAAGACGGTTTCAAAAATTCTACCGCCGCGATCATCGACGGCAACATCACGACTCTCATCGGCGCGGTGGTGCTGTGGATCTTGGGCTCCTCGGCAATCGTTGGATTTGCCGTGACGCTGTTCATCGGTATCATTCTTTCGATGTTCACGTCGCTTGTCGTGACAAGGCTCCTCCTCAAGTGTTTTGTGCCTCTCAACAGTTCTCATCCCGGATTCTACGGACTTAAGTATGCCGAAGAGGCGGAGGAGGCACCCGCTGTGCCTGTCGATCAAAAATCCGCTGTGGAGGTGAAGTGACATGAAAAAGAATTTCAAAAATTTGCTCAACACCTTCAGCGTCAGCAAAAATGCAAAGTGGTTTGCCTTGGCACCGTTTGCGGTTGTGCTTATTGCGGTGATCATCGTCATTGCGCTTGGCACGGTCGGCGGCAGCTACACCGACGCGGTCGGCATCGGCATCGACTTTGAGGGCGGCTCCGTCATTACGGTCACGCTGGGACAGGAAGCGGTGGACAACTATCAGCAACACAGCGACCGCATCATAGAGGAGATCCAAAAGCACGGAGTTGTGGTAAGCTATCATCAACAGCAAATCGCAAACAATGTCGAAAGATCTTCCATTGAGTTCAGATACAAAAACGTTTCGTCCGACGACGAGCAGATCGACAAGCTGAACAAAGAGATCGTCGCCGCTGTCGACGCGCTGTATCCGGATTTGGAGGGCAACGTCACCTATCAATCCATCGGCGCGACCGCCGCGCAGGATCTGTTGTCAAAGGCGGGCATAGCGCTTGCGGTTTCCGTCGCGCTCATTCTGATCTACATCATAATCAGATTCACACTGATGAGCGGTTTTGCCGCTATCATCGCGCTCATTCACGACGTTGTGGTCATGTTTGCGCTCACGGTCATTTGCAGAGTGCAGATTAACAGTTCTTATGTCGCCGCGATGATCACGATCATTGCGTACTCTATCAACAATACAATCATCATCTTTGACCGTTGCCGCGAGTACATCAAGCCGCTGAAAGGCACAAAAAACATCGACTATAAGGGCATTGGCGACACCGCCGTGCGCGAAACCATGACGCGTTCGGTCTACACCACACTCACCACAATGGTGACGGTTGTGTTCCTTGCGATCCTTGGCAGCGAATCCATAAGAGAGTTCTGCGTGCCGATCATCCTCGGTTTGATCGCCGGTTTCTATTCGTCGGTGTGCCTCGCGACTCCTCTTTGGGCGGCAATGTCGGAGTCGTTTGACAAAACGAGAGAAAAGCACGCAAATCGTCACGCCGTGACCTACGACAAAAAGGACGACGAGGGCGAGGAACAAGTGCTTGCGCCTGCATCCGCTTCAAAGACGGACACCGCGTTTGCAAAGCCGCAAAGCACAAAGACGGTCGACGCCGAAAAGCCCGCACCCAAAAAACCCATTTACAAGTATTCAAAGAAAAACACGACTTTCAAAAAGAAGTAACACTATTTGCGCCCTTACAGCGACTCACTGTAGGGGCGTATTTTATACTTTGACAAGAATATCTCAATTTGTCCGAACGGAAGGGAACTATGGAATATACCGTCAAAAATTCAAACGTAAACCTCACTGCAGAACAAAAACAACTTGCAAAATCGTTGAAAATTTCGGAACGGTTTTTGGGGCTGTTGCTTTCGCGCGGCATGAATGAAAAGCAGATAGGGGACTATCTGCACCCTTCGCTTGACAAATTGAGTTCTCCTTTTGAGATCGCGGGCATGCGCGAGGCGGCGGAACGTGTCAAAAGAGCGATCGCCCACAACGAAAAGATCCTCATCTACGGCGATTACGACTGCGACGGCATATGCGCTATCTCCATTTTGATGTTGTATCTGCGAGATAAGGCGGACGTCTGGTATTTCATCCCCGATCGCAATCGCGACGGCTACGGCATGAGCATAAGCGCGTTGGAAAGGATGTTTGCGTCCAAAAAGCCGTCTTTGGTGATCACCGTCGACTGCGGCGTGACTGCCGTGAATGAAGTGGAATATATCAAAGCGCAGGGCGTTGACGTGATCGTGACAGACCATCACGAGCCGCAGGACACATTGCCGTCATGTCTTGTCGTGGATCCCAAAGTGGAGAGGAAGGGATTTTTTGAACTGTGCGGGGCGGGCGTTGCGCTCAAACTTGTCGAAGCGCTGTCAGATCAACAGGAAGCGAAAAAATATCTGGACATTGCCGCGATCGCGACCATCGCCGACATCGTTCCTCTGCAGGAGGACAATCGCATAATCGCGTATTTCGGGTTGAAAAAGCTGATCGCAGATCCGCGAAAGGGCGTCAAACTGCTCATCGGCAGCGACAATATCACCTCGCAGGATATTATGTTTAAACTTGCCCCGCGCATGAACGCAGCGGGCAGACTTGGATCCGCGCTGAAGGTGGTAGGGCTGTTTTTGGAGAGCGACTACTTTATGCTGAAAACGCTCTCCGAGGAACTCGACAGGGACAACAGCAAGCGGCAGGACATGTGCGAGGTCACCGTTGAAGAGGCAAAACAGATGCTCAAGGGCGCGGATTTCAACAATATGGGAATCATCGCGCTTTACAGCGAAAATTGGGAGGCGGGCATCCTTGGCATCGCGGCGGCGAGGCTGGTGGAGGAATTCAAGCGTCCCGCCGTGCTGTTCGCAAAAAACGGTGACGAACTCAAGGGGAGCGCTCGAAGCGTCCCTTGCGTCAACATATTTGAACTTTTCAGCGGTCTGAGCGAATATTACACGTCGTTTGGCGGGCATGCGCAAGCCGCGGGCATAAGCATGAAACTCGACAGCTTTGAAGACTTCAGGAGGGAAGCCAATTCGCGCATACTTGCCGAGCACAGCCTGTCCGATTTCATTCCGCCCGTCGCGTGCGAGATGCAACTCACGGACGACATAGATTTTTTGTCCTTCGCCAAGGAACTTGAGTTGATGGAGCCGACGGGCTACCGCAATCCAAAGCCCACGTTTCTCATCAAGGACGGGAATTTTGATTTTGAGAGGATAGGATTTTCGCAACATGTCAAATATGCGGGCAAAAATCTTGACATTCTGGGATTTTCGCGCTTTTCGGAAGCATTGCAATTCAATTCCGGCAAACTAGACATCGAGGTCACTTTGGGGCTGAACGTATTTCAGAACAACGTCAGAGCGCAGGCGCTCGTCCGCACTTTCAGGTTGAGCGAGTTGACTTTGTCCGACGGCGACGCGGGGTGTTTGAACGTGCACGAACTTGATTGGGAGGGCAGTCCTCAGGCGGAAGGCATCACTTCCGCGGGCATTGCCAAATTGCTCAAAAAACCGTTCGGCACGCTGATAGTGTGCTTTTGCAGATCGGATCTCGAACGTCTGCGCGAGGAGTGTCCCAAAGTTGCGGATCTGCCCATATATGTGGGCGGAATGCCGTCGCTCAATCCCGAAAACGCTGTGATCGTCTGCCCGTGCAGCGTTTTTGAATTTGGCTTTTACACCAACGTCGTGATCGCGGGGGATCCGCTTTCGGCGGGATACATTGCGCACATTTCCGACAGCGCCAAGTGCTATGCGCTGGACGGGCTCACCGTCAACGCTCCTTGCGTCAGCGACGAAACTTTGCGCGGGATATATCGCGAACTTGCGGCGCAGGCAAAGAGGCTTGACAGGGCGGGCACGATGAAAAAACTTTATCTTGCCATATGCTCGCGCTACAAGATGAGCGAACAGACATTTTTCATCGCTATGCGCGTCTTTGAGCAGTTGGGGCTTGTGAGCGTTTCGGACAGAGGGCAACTTACGGTGATCAACAAGCCCGTCAAACTTGACCGTTCGGCGGCGTATCGCAATATTTGTCATAAAAATCGGCCATAAATTGAAAAAAGCCTATTGATTTATGCAAAGGTTTGGTCTAAAATATAACAATATAGTAACGCGCGTGCGCGTGGCTGTAAATCAAACATATGCCGTCAAAGCGTTCAGCGGCGCGGCAGGATACGGAAAAATATGGAAGAACTACTTGTAAAACTCAGAAAAATCTACCCGGATAAATATGCCGACATAAAGCGGGCATACGATTTTGCCAAGGCCGCGCACGAAGGGCAGAAACGCATTTCGGGCGAGGACTATTTTGTGCACCCTTGCGCCGTTGCGGAGATTTTGGCGGACTACGGCTTTGACAGTTCCACCGTGATCGCCGCATTTTTGCATGACGTGCTTGAGGACACCCCTCACACACCCGAAGAGATCAAGGAGCTGTTTGGCGACGAGATCCTCGAACTTGTTCAAGGCGTGACAAAACTCGACAAACTTCAATTTGTCAATCGCGAAGAGGCTCAAGCGGAAAATTTCCGCAAATTTTTCGTCGCGATGGCAAAAGACCTCAGGGTGATCATCATCAAACTTGCGGACAGGCTTCACAACATGCGCACGTTGGGCTGCACTCCTCCCGAAAAGCAACAGCGCATATCCAGGGAAACCATTGACATCTACGCGCCGCTTGCGGGCAGGTTGGGGATATCGTTCTTCAAGTGCGAACTTGAGGATCTGAGCATGAAATATCTCATGCCGGAGGAGTACAAATATATCAGCGAAAGAGTCGCAAAGTGCCGCAGTGAAAGGCAAAGTCAGCTTGACACGATCATCTCGCAGATACAGGACAAACTCAAAGAGATGGACATACACGGCGAGGTCAACGGTCGCCCCAAACATTTTTACAGCGTATATCGCAAGATGAAAAAGAACGATATCGACATTGATCAGATATACGATCTGCTTGCGGTGCGCATCATCGTCGACACCATCAAGGACTGCTACACAATGCTTGGCGAGATCCACACCATGTGGAAGCCTTTGCCGGGCAGATTCAAAGATTATATCGCCATGCCCAAAGCGAATTATTATCGTTCGCTTCACACAACCGTGGTCACGCCTTACAACGAAACGTTCGAGATCCAGATCAGGACGTACGAGATGCATCGCATTGCGGAATACGGCGTTGCCGCGCATTGGAAATATAAAGAGGGCACAACGGGCAACGACAGCGAACTCGACAACAAAGTAAGATGGCTCAGAGAGGTCATGGACGCGCAAAAAGATATCGACGGCGCAAAAGAATTTATGGACGCAATCAAAATCAACGTCTTTGACGACGAGGTGTTCGTGTTTACGCCCAAGGGCGACGTGCACGGCCTGCCGATAGGATCAACGCCCGTAGACCTCGCGTACAAAATACACTCGCAGATAGGCAACAAGTGCGTCGGCGCAAAGATAAACAAAAAGATGGTGCCTCTCAACACGAAGTTGCGCACGGGCGACATTGTCGAGATCATCACGGCAAACTCGTCAAAGGGACCAAGTCTGGATTGGCTGAAGTTTGTGAGGAGCGCCAACGCGCGTTCAAAGATCCGCGCCTTCTTCAAAAAGGAGCGCAGGGACGAAAATATCGCTCGCGGCAAGGATATGCTCGAAAGGGAAGCGAAGCGCCGCGGATACAATCTGGGCGAGATATTCACCCCCGAAGCCTTGCACGCCATACTTTCGCGACACGGGATAGGCAGCGAGGAGGATCTGTATGCGGAAGTCGGCTACGGCGGGCTCACCACAAATCAGGTGCTCAGCAAGATCATAGAGAGTTTCAGGGCGGAGCCTCCCGCAACTTCGCTGAACGACAGCGCGATCCCCTCAAAAAATGACGCAAACAAACCTCGTCAGCACTCCAAGAGCGGCATACTTGTCAACGGCAACGCCAATTTCACCGTGAGGATGGCGCAATGCTGTTCACCCGTGCCCGGCGATCCCATCATCGGCTACATTTCAAGGGGCAGAGGCGTGTCCGTGCACAGGGCGGATTGTCCCAACATCAAGGGAATGGAGGACGAGCGCCTCATCAACGTCAGCTGGGACATCGACGGCAACGAGAGTTTCAATTCCACCATCACCATATATTGCGAAAACAAGGGCGGGTTGCTTGCGCTTGTGACCACAACGGTGTCCAATATGCATATGGAGATCGTCGCGGCAAACGTGCGCGTGCACGACAAGCGCGACACGGGCGACATCACGCTGACCGTCCGCATCAAAAAGACAAGCGAACTTGAAGATCTTGTGCGCAAGCTGTCCGCGCTTGAAGGCGTCATCAGCATAAAACGCTGATATATGCCTGTTGAGCGAGCGGTTTTGTGCATAACAAACAGAAAAAAGAGGGGAACATGCAGCTTTATCACGAGTACAGTTCGGTCATGCACACAAACACCTACATTGTCGTCGGAGAGGGCGGCAAGGCGTTTGTTGTTGATCCCGGAGATACGGATTGCGTGTCGAGCGTCAAATTCAAGTTGGACGCGCTGCGGGCGAGGCTTGAGGCGATACTCATCACGCACGCGCACTTCGACCATATCGCGGGAGTTGCAAAACTCAGACAGATGTATGAGGAGGACTCGCCCAAGATATTCATGCACAGGGAAGGGGTCGCATACATTTCGGGCAACAAAAATCTCGGCAAGTATATGGGGGTGAAGGTCGAGCCGTTCACGCCCGACGTGCTGCTTGACGGCGGCGAAAAATTGACGATCGCGGGGCTTGACCTCGACGTTATTTACACGCCGGGACACTCCAAAGACGGCGTATGTTACAGGCTCAAGGACAAAATTTTCACGGGTGACACGCTGTTTTTTTGCACCTATGGCAGGACGGATCTGTACGACGGCGACTTTGCGACGCTCAAGCAGAGCGCAGTGAAGCTTTTTGATCTTCCGGGCAACTACGTTCTGCTTCCGGGTCACGGCGAGCCGACCACGCTTGAATTTGAAAGGCGCAACAATCCCATTTTGACCGACGTTGACGACGGCGAAAGCGGGGCTGACGACGGCAAAACCGTTGACGACGCAGGCATTCAATATGATGAGAAGGACGCGGACGGAGGAGAAAACGCGGATTAGTCAAACCCCGATTTCCGCCGCAAAAATTGCAAAAATGCACAGACGTAGTGCGTTTTGATACATACCAACAAACTTGGTGCTGATTTTTTATGATCCATTTCACTTGTTGCAACCAGGAATATGCGGGCGATTTGATGGAACTCATACGCCTTTTTGACAGCCGTTTGGACTCGGACCTCGCGCTTGACGTGAGTTACTCTCGCTCCCCCGGCGCTTTTTGCGTGACGGTAAGGTCTGACAAGTTTGAAAATTTTGCAAAGAGTTTTGTTTATCCGATCAAGGCGGACGGCGATCTTTTGCGCAAGCGCGAGGAAAAACGTTTTTTGAAAATGGCGATCTACAACTCGCTTTCATTTCTTACGGGTATCAGACTGCCGTATGGCTGCCTTACGGGGATCCGTCCCACAAAGCTGTATGCGGAGATCAGCGCCGCGCCCGATATCTACGGCAAGAGCGCAAGGCGAGTTTTTGTTGAGGATTACGACGTGAGCGAGCGCAAGGTGGAACTTATCGAGCGCATCGTTGACGTGCAAAAACCCCTTCGCAACAAGAGCGAGGCGGATATGGACGTGTTTGTGTTCATTCCATTCTGTCCCACGCGTTGCGCGTACTGCTCCTTTGTGAGTTTGCCGCTTGACAAGCAGAAAAAACTTGTGGACCCGTATGTGGAGTGTTTGTCGCGCGAACTCAAGCAGATCAACGATCTGATTTCATCCAAGGGCATAAATGTTCGCGCGGTATACATAGGCGGGGGAACGCCCACGTCGATAGGCGTGCAAAATCTGGATAAAATCCTGTCGCATTGTCCCACCGCTCCCGAATTCACCGTGGAGGCGGGTAGACCCGACACTATCGATCGCGACATGATAGAGATGTTGCTTTCGCACGACGTGAACAGGATCTCCGTCAATCCGCAGACCTTCAACGACGCGACGCTTGAACTCATCGGCAGAAAGCACAGGGCAAGGGATATCTACAACGCGTTTGCGCTTGTCAAAGGCAAGATGACGGTCAATATGGATCTCATCGCGATGCTTCCGGGGGAAGCTTTTGAGGATTTCAAACGAAGCGTGGATATTGCGTGTGCGCTCGCTCCCGAAAACATCACCGTGCATACGCTGTATATGAAAAAGGGCAGCCGCCTCAAAAACGAGGGGTTTGAGGGCGCGGGCTTTGAACTTGCCTCAAAAATGGTGGATTATGCCTATGACAAACTGTCCGCGGCGGGCTACAGACCGTACTATATGTATCGTCAAAAGTACACCAGCGGCAACCTTGAAAACGTCGGCTATTCCTTGCCGGGCAACGAGTGCCTCTACAACATCGACATCATGGAGGAGGACACCTCTATCATCGCGGGAGGCGCAAACGCCATCTCCAAAAAATGGGAGGCGGACAAAAATCTCATCACCCGTTGCGCCAACTACAAGGAGCCGCTTGAGTACATCAAAAACATCGACCTCATGCTTTCCCGTCAATCCGAATTCTGGAAATAGATCGTTTGATTTATCCAATAAAACACAAAAGTTGTCACTTGTCGCGCCCGACAAGTTCGTCAAGCGTTACGTCAAAGATATCCGCAAGCTGAACAAGAGTAAATATATCCGGCACGGAGTACCCGTTTTCGTAATTGCTGACGAGGCTCTTTTTGCCGCACAGTTTTGCTGCAAGTTCCCCCTGCGTAAGCCCCAATGAGCGCCTTAATAATTTGATATTTTGTCCTATAATATTTTTTTTCATTCTCACACCCAAATCATTGACAAGAGTACAAATAACTTGTACAATTATGTAAAAAGTACAAGCAGATTGTACTCAGATATGATCGAAAAGGAGATAATGCAATGAAATGTTCAAAATGCGGGCATGAATTTGAAGGCAAATTCTGTCCCAATTGCGGCGAGCCGGTTGGCGGTGCGCCAAAGTCAAGCAATCCGTCGTCTGCGCCCGAAAGCAGGGCGAAAGTTCCGCCGATCATCGGCAAGCTGTATGCGTTTATGCCAAAGATATTCTCAATTATCTTTGCTGTGTTCGCGGTGTTGATGTTGGTTTGCTTTGCAGGTCCCGTCACCAAGAGCGAACTCGCCGAGGAGTTCGGCGGAGCGTCAGACTCTGTGTACTCTTATGTTTCAGGAGGAGAGGAAGAGTCCGCAGACAGTTGGGAAGAGGAATTTGCCTTGTCTGCGGATGATGATTTTGACTTTGGCGAAGAGGGTGGCGCGTCAATGCAGGGCATATGCGCCGCGCTTGTGGCGTTTGGCGCTTTGGCGGTGGTCGTTGCGGCGATAGGGCTTGCGTTTGCGCTCTATGTCCCGCTTACGGCAAAAAAGATAAAGGTTGGCGACCGCGCTTTCAAACTTAAGAGCATATTTGACATAGCAAGCGTTGTGCTGTTGTTTGTCATTTTCGTACTGGGTTGCATACTGTGCGCAAATGCGGGGGACGAATTTGGCTTGTCCGAGCCGGGCGCGGCGCCGATATGTATCATTTTCTTCTCGCTGCTGTTTGGATTGTTGATGGGCGTATCGTTTTTCGGTCGCAAACTCATCTCTCTCATATGGACAAATGCTCCCGTCGAGTACGAAGCGGCGAGAGCGGCTGAACGCGCAAGCCTTGTTGAGCAACTTGAGCCTTTAATGGTCGAGAAACCCCAAAAACCTCAAAAATCAAAAGCTCCAACTTACAAAGATATTGCCGTTGAAGAATCCGAGGAAGAAAAAAAGAAGATAGTAAAGCATATTAAACGCAGGGAAACTGTCGCTTATTTGGTTATGCTCTTGTTTTTGGGCGTCATAGGCGGAATAATTGCAATAATTTATTATGCTACCACCAAGTCAAAAGATTTTTGGAAAGTTTGCCAAAGAGCGTCCATAAAAATAGCCAACATTATTGCGCCTTTTATGGTTGTAGGCTCAACTGTTGCACTGCTGATTCTTGTACCGGTATTTCATATTACAAGTCCGTATGAGTTTTTCAAAACCGATGTCGATAATAATAATTTATACTGGGTTGAGGAGATAAGTAGTGATAACCAATATGATAGTGTTCGCTTTAGTATGAGTATGTGGGAACTCGAGAACAGCGGCGAGAATGAGATGAACGAAGCGCCTTCTGATGTGACGGTTTATATGTTAGGTTATAAAGAATTGAAAAAAATAACCGATATGTCCGACGAACAAATTGTTGACTTTATATTGCATAGACAAAATTATTGGGATTTCAATGCTACCGATTTGGGTTATAATGATGATGTGGACGCACTATTGTATATTGCATCCGCTGATGGTCTTGAGGATGTAGTCAAAGGATATGAAAAGAATGTCAAGCCGATTTTGGAGGCGATCGACGCATTGAACGAATATTTTGCTTTTGATTTAACTAGTAAGTTCGCCAGTATTTTTGATGCTGCATGTGGAAAACTTGTAACATCAGAGGTGAAAGATGACGATAGTAAAATTAAAATTTGGACGGAAAAATATGAGGATCGAATCATAACGAAAGAGCAATATGCCGAGCTTGAAAAAAAATTGCAAGCTATACCTGCGGGGATAACTAAATTTTATGAATTTCCCGACAAAACTTTAGGGTACCACACTTCATATAGTTCGTGTATATATTACATCAGAGATGCAATTTGGCATATTTCATTTGAGGATCCTGCACTTACTACAAGAGAAGCAATCATAAAATTGATCAACGTTCCAAAGGTGTATTCGATTGCAGAAGAGCATGCATATTCGGCACTTGTAGGGTTCATATACTTTATGTTGCCTTGCACAGGAATAGTATATTTCTTTGTTTTATGGATATTTGCAATTAGAATGCTGATTACATCAAATAAATATACTGAGCAAGTTTTGGGCGCAAGGAAACTCAAAAAGGCTGCGGAATATCAGGAATATCTTTCCCAAATACGCGAGCAAGAGCAACTATATAAGAAGCAACTTGCGGCATACAAGGAATATATGCATGATTGCAGAGAGTATCGCGTGGAACTTGCCTATTATTCGGAGGGCGTCGCAAGAAAGCATAAGGCTTGATTGCAAAATCACCATTCTAAAGGAAAGATCCGAACGTTTTTAAAGGTGAGGCGACGCAACATTCTTTCGTCGCCTCTCTTTATCTTTGCCGACTTATACTATTAAATCAATAAAATCAACTTATTTCAAAAAAACTTTATAAACCGCGTTCAATTTGTTTACAATTCAGTTTGATTGTGTTAAGATATCAACCGTACTTGCGACGAGGTTTGGTCAAACACTCCGAGTCCTTACTTGGTTGCAAGCGAATAAGATTTATCCAGCGAAGGAGGTTGATCTATGGATAAGGAACTCAAGCAAGAAATCATCGCAAGGTATGCGCGCAGCGAGGGCGACACCGGCTCGCCCGAAGTGCAGATCGCGCTGCTCACCGAGCGCATCAAGGAACTGACGGAGCATCTGAAAGTGCACAAAAAGGATCATCACAGCCGCAGAGGTCTGCTCATGATGGTCGGACACAGAAAGAGCCTGCTCAACTATCTCAAAGACGTTGACATCGAGAGATATCGCACAATAGTCAGCTCGCTCGGACTCAGAAAGTGAAGAAAATTGGGTGCGGTTTTTCCCGCACCCGATTTTTTATCAGCGTATGCCGACGGCATGCGCTTCCATCCAAAAATAACAGGGGATGACGGAATCCCCAGAGAATAGGAGATATATATGGAAAGACAAATTTTCAAGACAACAGTCGGCGGCAGAGAGCTCATTGTTGAAACGGGCGCATATTGCTCGCAGGCAAACGGCTCGTGCGTGGTCCGCTGCGGCGACACCGTGGTCATGGTCAACGCGACCATGAGCAAGGCACCTCGCGAGGGCATGGATTTCTTCCCCCTCAGCGTGGATTACGAAGAGAAAATGTACGCGATCGGCAAGATTCCCGGCGGCCACCTGAGCGAAACCCAGAAT
>CANQMD010000033.1 GCA_947624885.1 uncultured Clostridia bacterium | reverse complement strand
GGGGATGTTTCGACTTCGCTCAACATGACAGCGGGGACGGGAAACGCTTGGACAAGGGGATTCTTCGACTGCGCTCGGAATGACAGGGTGTACGGGCAAGGCATGGAAAGGGGGAGTAAGGGAAAATAAATGCAAAATTCATCAGGGGCTTGACGGAAAGGAAAATGTCGAGTACTATTTGTCGGGTGAGATAATAACCATAAATAATAATACAGACAAAAAATATTATTGTTGCATAAATGTTGTGAGGCGAATATGGACAAGAAAAAGTTTTATTTGACAACGGCGATTACGTATACGTCGGGAAAGCCGCACGTGGGGAACACCTACGAGATCGTGCTGGCGGACGCGATCGCGAGAGCAAAGCGACTGGAGGGCTACGACGTGGTGTTTCAGACGGGAACGGATGAGCACGGCGAAAAGATCGAACTTAAAGCCGCGGAAAAAGGTACTACGCCAAAACAGTTTGTGGACGATGTGGCGGGCGAGATAGAACGCATATGGCGCTTGATGAACACGTCGTTTGACCGCTTTGTGCGCACGACGGACGCGTATCACGAGGAGCAGGTGCAGAAGATATTCAGAAAACTGTACGAGCAGGGCGACATCTACAAGGGCACCTACAAGGGGTGGTACTGCACGCCGTGCGAGTCATTTTGGACGGAAAGTCAGCTGGTGGACGGCAAGTGTCCGGACTGCGGAAGAGAAGTCAAAATGGCGGAGGAAGAAGCCTACTTTTTCAGAATGAGCAAGTATGCAGACGCGCTGATGAAGTACTTTGACGAGCATCCCGATTTCATCACGCCCGTTTCGCGCAAAAACGAGATGATAAACAACTTTTTGAAACCCGGACTGCAGGATCTGTGCGTGTCGCGAACGTCGTTCAGGTGGGGGATCCCCGTGGACTTTGACTCGAGGCACGTCGTGTACGTGTGGCTGGACGCGCTGACAAATTATATCACGGGCGCGGGATTCCGTATGGGCGAAAACAACGCCGAATTTGGGGAGCAATGGCCCGCGGATCTGCATGTGATAGGGAAGGATATCGTGAGATTTCACGTGATATACTGGCCGATATTCCTCATGGCGCTGGGTCTGCCCCTGCCAAAACAGGTGTACGGGCATCCGTGGCTGTTGCAGAACGGCGGAAAAATGTCGAAGTCAAAGGGCAACGTCATTTACGCGGACGATATGGCAAAGGTGTTTGGAGTGGACGCTACAAGATATTGCATGCTGTCGCAGATGCCTTTTGAAAACGACGGCGTGATAAGCTGGAAAATGGCGGTGGATATCATCAACAGCGAACTTGTCAACGTGTACGGAAATCTGGTGCAACGCACCGTCGCCATGGCAAACAAGTATTTCGGCGGCGTGGTCGGCTTGGGCGAGGGCGAGGAGAATGTCGACCTCGAACTGCTGAAACAGATACGCGGGCTGAGAGATAAGGCGTTTGCGGATATGGACGAATATAGGGCGGCGGACGCGCTGGAAGATATCTTTGCCGCGCTGCGCCGCGCGAATAAGTATATAGACGAAACCGCTCCGTGGGTGCTGGCAAAGGACGAGAGCAAAAAAGATAGGTTGCAGAGAGTGTTGCACAACTTGATCGAGGCGATCGTGGTGTGCTCGTCCGCGCTGTATCCGTTTATGCCCGAAACCGCAGCTAAAGCAGTGAAATTGTGCGGCTGCGAATTGTTGGACTTCGACGCGCTTGCCGCCCCCAATATCGGCGTCGTCAAAACGGAGGAGAACGCGCAATATCTGTTTGTCAGACTCGATCCCGAAAAGGTCAAGGCGGAGTTGTTGAAGCAAAAGATCATCCCGGACGAGAGCGCGTTTGACCCGCAGGAGGAGAAAATCCCCGCCAAAGAGGAGAAAAAAGGCAAACAGGACAAAAATCCGCCGCGAGAGGAAAAACCCGAAAATACCCTGCAACCAAGCGAGATAGGGATCGACGAATTTGCCAAAGTGCAACTGAGGGTGGGCACGATCTTGGCCGCGGAAAAGGTGGAAAAAGCGGATAAATTGCTGAAACTTGCCGTGAAAATAGGCGACGAAACCCGCACCATCGTAAGCGGGATCGCAAAATATTATAAGCCCGAAGAAATTGTGGGCAAGAGAGTGATCGTCGTGACAAACCTCAAAGCGGCGAAGCTGAGAGGCATAGAAAGCCAAGGTATGCTGCTGTGCGCGTGCTACCTCAACGACGACGGAAGCGAGGAAGTGACTTTGATCACGCCCGAAAACCGCGTGCCGGACGGAGCGACTGTGAGATGATGATAGATACGCATTGCCATTTGAACGACGAAAAGTTGCTGCCGGAAGCCGAAAGAATAATCTCGCAATTTGCCGACGACGGCATCGAGAAAGCGATCTGCGTGGGCTACGACA
The DNA here is from genome assembly GCA_947624885.1 of uncultured Clostridia bacterium. Lineage (GTDB taxonomy): Bacteria > Bacillota > Clostridia > Christensenellales > CAG-917 > CAG-475. The sequence goes on along the minus strand of CANQMD010000033.1, from coordinate 12,125 downwards.
TGCCGTCAAGCGAAAAGGCGGTGGAACTCGCGGAAAAATTTGCGCCGCTGTACGCCGCAATAGGCATACATCCGCACGACTCGGTTACGGCGGACTATGACAAGTACGACAGACTTGCCGAATTGTCCTCGTCGAAAAAGGTGGTGGCAATCGGCGAAATAGGGCTGGATTTTCACTACGAAAACTCGCCGCGGGCGATACAGAAGGGCGCGTTTTGCGAGCAGATCGAACTTGCGCAGGCGCTGGGTCTGCCGATAATCCTGCACGTGCGCGACGCTTACGAGGAGGCGAAGAGGACGCTGTTTGAGATGAGCGCGTATCTGACAAACGGCGTGTTGCTGCACTGCTACTCCGGCTCCGCGGAGATGGTGAGGGACTTTTCGCGACTTGACGCGTACTTCGCGTTTGGCGGCGCGATCACTTTTGGAAACGCTCGCCGCAATATCGAGGCGCTGAAGGTCGTGCCGCGCGACAGGCTGGCGTTTGAAACGGATTGCCCGTATATGGCTCCGACTCCGTTCAGAGGAAAGACGAACGAGCCGAAGTTGATAACATACGTCTACGACAAGGCGGCGCAGGAATTGAATATGGAGCGCGGCGGACTTGAAGAGATGGTGACAAACAACGTAAAAAGGCTTTTTGACCGCATAAATTGACAGATAAAGTTGCCGTTGTGCGAAAATAGAGCAAAAAAAGGATATATCAATATGACAAACAACTACGTGTACGAATTTGGCGATAGCCTGTATCTGAACATCACAAACCGCTGCCCAAACCATTGCGAGTTTTGCATTCGCAACGTAAAAAAGGGAGTGGCGGGAAGCGACTTGTGGCTGTTGAAAGAGCCGACCTATCAGGAACTTATTGACGATCTGTCGCTGTTTCCGATCAAAAAATATAAGGAGATCGTGTTTTGCGGATTTGGCGAGCCGATGTGCAATCTGTCTTTGATCTCGCAGATAGGCCCATACCTGAAGAGCAAGGGTTGCAGGCTGCGCATAAATACAAACGGGCTGGGCGGGTTGATAAACAAGCGCGACGACGTGCCGAAACTCATCGCGCCGTATATCGATTGCGCGTCCATATCGCTGAACGCGTCTACGCCGGAAGTGTATCAGGAGATCTGCCGCAGTAAGTACGGCGAGGCGGCGTTTTTTGCGATGTTGGACTTTGCGAAAGGCTGCGTGGCGGCGGGAATAGACACGACTATGTCCGTCGTGGACTTCATCGGAGAAGAGGAGATCGAGGCGTGCAGAGCGCTGGCGGAGTCGACGGGAGCGCATTTCAGAGTGCGCGAAACGATATACGAGGACTCCGAATATTGAAAAATGAGCGCAAAATGTTGAATGCGCCAACAGGCGCACCCAACGAATACTGTACGGAGTTTATCTTTTGCACGAGATTAGTGTGCGAGAAAAAACAAAAACTATTCATATGACGGAAAATAACGGGCAAACTTCAATCAGGGATATCATCGCCGCGACGGGATTCCGCTTTCACAAGGGGCTGGGTCAGAATTTTTTGACGGATAAAAATCTGCTGGCGGGGATTGTCAAGGACAGCGGCGTGCAAAGCGACGAACTCGCCGTGGAAATAGGCACAGGCGCAGGCACCCTGACAAGAGCGCTGGCGGAAACCGCGAAAAGAGTGATCTCGTTTGAGGTGGACGCGTCGCTTGCGCCCGTGCTGGATCTGTCCCTCAAGGGCGTGGAAAACGCGGAAGTGATCTTTAAAGACGTTCTGAAAATGAGAGAAGAGGAAATTGCTGAGATCACGGGCGAGGAATTCAGATTGGTCGCGAATTTGCCGTACTATATCACGACTCCGCTGATCATGAAATTTGTGGAGAGCGAGCTACCCGTCAAAAGCCTGACCGTCATGGTGCAAAAAGAGGTCGCGGACAGGATAGTAGCAAAGGTGGGAGAAGCGGATTACTCGTCTATCACGCTGGCGGTGCAGATGGCGGGAAACGCCAATATCACAAGGATCGTGAGCAGAAAGATGTTTTTTCCGTCGCCGAACGTGGATAGCGCGGTGGTGCATATCGAAATGGACAGATCCAAGCTGGAGGGCGAGGACAGGGAACTTGTGCATAAACTTGTGAGAAGCGCGTTTGCCATGCGCAGAAAGACGCTGGCAAACAATCTGGCAGCGGCGTTTGGATACGCGAAAGCGCAGGCGACGGAACTTGTTGCGGCGGCGGGACTTGATCCGCAGGTGAGAGGCGAGGCGCTGTCGCTGGACGACTTTGTGAGGCTTTCGCACCTTGTGAAGGAACTCGCGCGGTCATAGAGCATGAATAAACTTAACGGTCGTAACGCGGGGGAACTTACGTTGCCGTAGCGCAGAAGGAATTTGCGTTGCCGCATAACATAATGAATTTGCGTTGCCGTAGCGCGGGGCGTGCGCGGCGACGAAAGAAAGATCTGCGAAAGGTGGAAAATAGTGCGGGAATTGCGGATATGATAGATTTCAAAGCGAAACTGAAGGACGTGCCCAACGATCCCGGCGTGTACCTCATGATGGACGAGGCGGGCGAGATCATTTACGTGGGAAAAGCGAAGAATCTCAAAAACAGGTTGAGATCCTATTTTGTCAATCTGGCGACGCGCACCGCAAAAGTGGCGGCGATGCTGGAACACGTGGCGGACTTCAGATATATCATCTGCGCGAGCGAAGTGGACGCGCTGCTGACGGAGAATAACCTCATAAAAAAGCACTGCCCGAGATATAACATCCTGCTGAAGGACGACAAGGCGTACCCATTTCTCAGAATAGATATGAAAGAGGACTTTCCGCGCATAGAATTGGTGAGAAAGTTGAAGAACGACGGCGCAAAATATTTTGGACCGTATATGCAATCCGTCAATATCAAGGACATCTTTGACCTCATTCACACGGCGTTTAAGGTGAGAGAATGCAGGAGGGATCTGTCAAAACCGTCCCGCCCCTGCCTAAACGCGCACCTGGGTAGATGCCTGGCTCCATGCACCGGCAACGCCTCAAAAGAGGAGTACCGCGCGGAGATGAAAAAGGTGATCGAATTTTTGAAGGGCAACGACAGGGAAGTGGAACGCGTGCTGAAAGAACGTATGTTGGCGTTTGCGGAAGAGGAAAACTTCGAGGTGGCGCTGGCGTATAAAAATAAGCTGAAAGCGCTGGATAAACTTGTGCGCAAACAGGTGAGCGCTCTGCCGAAGGACTTCGATCTGGATATCTTTGCGTTTGAAAGCAACGGGATAGTCAGCGCGATCGGTATGCTGGTGGTGCGAGGCGGAAAACTTGTGGGCGGAGAGAATTTTGTCGCGGATTGCGCGGACGACGATATCGCCTCGTATATATATCAATACTACGCAAACAATCCCCCTCTCGCGGACGAGGTGATCACGGACGGCGTGGAGGATATGGCGTCGCTGGAAAAGGCGGTGTGCGCGCTGTGTTCGCATACGGTGAGGGTGATAGAGCCTAAACAGGGCGTGAGAAAACAACTGCTTGAACTTGCGCACTCAAACGCCTACGACGCGATGACAAAATTCGGGACGCAGGAGGAGCGTAAACAGCTGCGCACCGTGGGCGCGGTGAAACAGTTGGGCGAGATTTTGGGGCTGAGGACGCTGCCAAACCGCATAGAGGCATACGATATTTCGCATATTTCGGGCACGGATAAGGTCGCGAGCATGGTCGTGTTTGAGGGAGGGGAGCCTAAAAAGGGACACTACCGCAAATTTAAGATCAAAACCGTAGAGGGGAACAACGACTTCGCGTGCATGAGAGAGGTGCTGGTCAGACGACTTAACGAACTGTCCACTAGCGAGGACGAGAGTTTTGCGTCCGTCCCGGATCTGCTGTTGATAGACGGCGGAAAGGGGCAACTTGCCTACGCGAAAGAGGCGCAGGCGATCGCGGGCAGACAGGATATCGAGATATTGTCGCTTGCCAAACGCGAAGAGGAAGTGTTTTTGGGAAGGCAACCGACAGTCCCCGTCATTCTGCCAAAGGACAGCGTGGCGCTGCAACTGCTTCAACGCGTGCGCGACGAGGCGCATAGGTTTGCCATCACCTTCCATAGAAACCTGCGCAGTAAACATATGAGCGAGAGCGTGCTCAGAAATATCCCCGGCGTGGGTCCCAAAACTTGCGCAAAATTGCTAAAAACATTTGGGAGCGCAGAACAGATCAAACATAGATCCGCAGAGGAGATCGCGTCGGTGGACGGGATATCCGTCAAAAAGGCGGAGGAGATCCTCGCCGCGCTGGCGGACGGAAATCGGGACGAGGGGTTTGCGGACGAATTTGCAGATCCCGACAATAAGGACTGAAATATGTTTGTGTGAAGCCGACCGAGAAGGGCCGGTTTTTTTGTGCGAAAAAAAGGGTAGATTGGGAAAGGCGCGATATATTTGGGCGGGGAAGAATAAAATGTGGTATGGATGTGAAGGAAGCGTCGGGAGAGAGATTTGAGGCGAGAGAACTGACTACGTTTAAGGGCGGCGGTTGGGCGACGGCGTTTATGCCTGAGAATGAAGAGGAGTTTGCCGAAATAGTGCGGAAGTTGCAAAGCGAGGGGAGAGATCCGTTTGTGATGGGCGGGGGATCGAATGTGATAATTGCGGACGGGGAGATAGATACGCCCATAGTGTGCACGAGGAAGATGAACGCGCTGAGGTTTGAAGGGGACGTTGCGGCGTTTGAGGCGGGAGCGACGGTCGCCAAACTCTTGAGGGAGGCGAGGCGCAGAGGCTTGGGAGGAGCGGAATTTTTGGAAGGGGTGCCCGCGACGTTGGGCGGCGCGTTGAGAATGAACGCGGGAGCGTTTGGGGAACAAATTGCAGATTTGGCAGTTTACGCGCGTATTTTGACGGATAAAGGCGGGAATTTGCAAGTTGAAGAGATAAAACCGAATTTTGAATATAGAAAGGGACCGTCGGGGATCATCTTGGGAGGGGCGGTGAAATTGAGGAAAATGAGCGAGGAAGAAAGCCTTGAAAGAAGGGAAAGATTTTTGAAATTCCGCGCCGCGAAACAGCCGAGAAAACCGTCGTGCGGAAGCGTTTTTAAGAACGTTGCGACAAGTGAGGATAGGGCGAGAGAGGCGGGGCTTGCCGCGGCGGCGAAGATGTGCGCAGGGGGAATTTGCGTGCTGCCGGCGGGCGCGTTGATAGAGGCGTGCGGACTTAAAGGAAGAAAGCAGGGAGGGGCGAGGATATCGCAATTGCACGCGAACTTCATAGTCAACGAAGGGGGCGCGACGGCGGGCGACTTTTTGGCGCTGGCGAGGCTTGCGGAGGAAATGGTGTACGAAAAATTCGGTCTGCGGCTTGAGAGGGAATTTGTGCTGCTTGAGTGATAATGCGCTGTTAGAGTGATAATGCAAGTTGAAGATGTGCGCTGGTATCCGCACGCTGTACGCGAGGCGCATAAATCGCATAAATGTTGATATGACTGACTTAAGAAAGGACGGAACGCGATCAAGAGAGGATATGGGCGGCGCGGGGAAGTGCGGCGGGCGGAGAATTTGTGGCGGACGAAAGAGAAGGACGCGCGAAAGATAATACGCGCGACGGAAAAAATCTTTTGGTTTTGAGGGTCGAATTGGACTTGCAAGGACAATATATAAATGCTATAATAATCTGTACTGTACGGAAGGAAGCGACGAAATATGAGATTTGACGGGGATTTTCATCTTCATACCAAGGCGAGCGACGGGCATGACAGCGTGCGCGAACTTGCCCAAGAGGCTTGCAGAATGGATATGCGGGCGATAGCGGTGTCGGATCACAGTTTTTCGAGCCTGTTTTGCCATCAGACGGAAGAGAAATTCAGGGCGCAACGCGAAGAGATAGACGGCGTTGAAGGCGTGAAGATATATCAGGGAATAGAGGCGAATATCGTTGACGACGAGGGGACCATCGACGTGCCCGACGGCATAATTGCGAAGGCGGACGTGCTGACGGTGGGATTTCATAGGTTTGTGGCGTTGATGTTCAAGCCCTGCTCGCGTAAGTTTTTGCTTGTGAACGGATTTTTGAGCGAGAGAGAACGGCAAAAACTGAAGGAATTCAACACGCGCATATTTTTGAAAACGCTGGAGAGATACCCCGTGGATATTGTGGCGCATCTTGGACATCGCTGCCCCGTGGACTACGCGAGGGTCGCGGAGGAGTGCGCAAAACGCGACGTGTACGTCGAACTGAATGAAAAACATATTTTGGACGCGAACGGGTTTGCAGATAATATCGGGGCGATGATAGACGCGGGCGCAAAATTTGTCGTGGGCAGCGACGCGCACAGGAAGGATAGACTTGGAAAATTTGAAAAAGTGGGAAAATTTTTGACGGAGCACAACGTGCCGCTTGACAGAGTGTACGGAGTGGACGGGAATATGCCCGCGTTTAAGGATAAGTCGGGGTGGAAGAATGAGCTTTAAGGACGACGTAAAAAACGAAATATTGAGCGCGTTGCCTTGCGATCTTTGTTGCGTGAAGGCGTTTTTGTCGGCGGTGGCGAAGACGAAGGGTAGCGTGACCATCTCGCGCGGAAGGTTGAATTTGAGCATAGCGGCGGAGGACTCCGAAAAGGCGCTTGCGATCATCGGGTTGTTGAAAAAACTGTACCCGTCGGAGTTTGAACTTTTGCTTGACAAGAAGGGCGCGACGGTGCGCGTGCCCGCGGGATTCAGCAAACAGGCGCTGGTGGATCTTGAACTTATGAGAGGTGACGAGAGCGGGTTTTCGAGTTTTGTGGAGGAAACGCCGCAGGATATTTTGAGGAAGGAGTGCTGCAAGCTGGCGTACTTCAAGGGGCTGACGCTCGCCGTGGGCAGCGTGTACGTGCCGGACGGAGGAAAGAGCGGATATCACTTTGAATTGCAACTTGAGGACGAACTGTACGCCGAGGACGTGATGGAGTTGCTGAGCGATCTGAGAATAAACTCCAAGCTGAGCGAGAGAGGGGAACACCTGCTGGTGTACGTGAAAGATAAGGACGAGATCCTGGACATATTGATCAAGCTGGGACTGAACGACAGCGCGTTGAAACTTAAGGGGATAATCGACGACAGGGAGAGCGCAAACGACTTCAATCGCGCGATAATTTGCGAAACGGCGAACTACGACAAGACGGTCACGGCTTCCGCAAAACAGATCCTCGCGGTGGCGAGGCTGAAGAGCACGGAAGGCATGTTTGAGGGATTGAGCGACGCGCTTAAACAGACGGCGGACGCGAGAATGGAATATCCCGAAGCGACGATGCAGGAACTTGCGGAAATTTTGGGAATAAGCAAAAGCTGCCTGAATCACAGGCTGAGAAAACTTGTGGAACTGTCGACGAATTGCGACGAGATCTGACGGCAATATATATCAAGAGCGGCAGGCGCCGCGGGGAGAAATTTTTGAAATGACGGATTTTGTACATTTGCATCTGCATACGGAATACAGCTTGCTTGACGGCGCGGTCAGGCTTGTTCAACAAGTGATAGACCCCGACGGGCACGACGAGAACGACCCGTCCAAACCCGATCCCAACAAGACCAAGACGGTGTATCCGCTTGCGGACGCGCTGAAAAGTTTGGGTATGGACGCGGTGGCGATCACGGATCACGGCAATATGTACGGCGCGCACACCTTTGTCACCACGATGAGGCAGGCGGGGATCAAGCCGATAATAGGGCAGGAATTTTACGTTGCGGACGACATGTACGCAAAGACCGCGGAGGTCATGAAGGAGAGATATCACCTCATTTTGCTTGCGAAAAACGAAACGGGATATAAAAACCTGATGTATTTGAGTTCGCTGGCGTTTACGGACGGATTTTACGTGCGACCGCGCATAGATCTTGAACATATCAAGGGGCACAGCGAGGGCATAATCTGCCTGTCCGCTTGCCTCGCGGGGAAGGTGCCGAGGCTGATCCTTCAGGGAAGATACGAGGAGGCAAAAAACTACGCGATCAAAATGCGCGACCTGTTTGAGGAGGGCGACTTTTATATCGAATTGCAGGACCACGGCATGGAGGAGGACAAGATAGTCCTCAATCCGCTGTGCAGGATCGCCAAGGAGATAGGGGTCAAAGTTGTCGCGACAAACGACGTGCACTACATCAACAAAGAGGACGCGGATATGCAGGACACCATGATGTGCATCACCTTGGGCTGTAAAAAATCCGACGACAAGACAAATTCCGCGCGCTTCGGAGAGGAAGAATACTATCTCAAATCGGGCGACGAGATGGCGGAACTGTTCAGTTGGTGCCCGGAGGCGATCGCCACTACGCGCGAGATCGCGGATAAGGTGGACGGCGACTACTTTGTGGTGAAACATAAATCCATCATCCCGACTTACACCAACGACGAGATGGGCGACAGGGACGAAGCGCAATATCTGCACGACCTCGCATGGGAGGGCGCGGCGCGTAAGTACGGCGAACTGACGGACGAGATAAGATCGAGGCTGGAATACGAACTTGGAGTCATTCATCGCTGCGGATTTGACGGGTACTTTTTGATCGTTTGGGACTATGTGCACGCGGCGCAGGTCATGGGCATCCCCGTCGGGCCGGGAAGAGGCAGCGGCTGCGGGAGTATCGTGGCGTACAGCATAGGCATAACGGACATAGATCCCCTGAGATACCAGCTGCTGTTTGAGCGTTTTTTGAGCGAGGAGCGCGTGAGTATGCCCGACTTTGACGTGGACTTTTGCTACGTGAGAAGGCAGGAAGTGATCGACTACTGCATACGCAAGTACGGCGCGGACAGAGTGTCGCAGATAATCGCGTACTCCACTATGAGCGCGAAGGCGGTCGTGAAGGACGTGGCGAGGGTCATGGACGTGCCTTACAACGAGGCGGCGGCGTGGGTGAAGGAGATCCCTACGGGAAAAGTCATGCTGCAACAGGTGCTGACGGCAGGCTCGGCGTGCTACAGCGAGGATTTCAAAAGGATATACGACGCGGGCGGCTTGGCAAAACAAGTCATAGATATGGCGATCAAACTCGAAGGCATGCCGAGGCAGACCTCGATGCACGCGGCGGGCGTGGTCATATGCAAGGAGCCGATAATCAACTACTGCGCGTTGTCAAGAAACGGCCCCGTGATCACCACGCAGTTCGACAAGAACGTCGTCGAGGCGCTGGGATTGCTGAAGATGGACTTTTTGGGGCTGAAAACGCTGACGGATATCGACGAGGCGCTAAAACTCATCAAAAAGGATAAGGGCGTGGAGTTGGACTTCCACAAGCTGGGATATGAGGACCACAAAGTGTACGAACTGATCGCGTCGGGAGATTGCGAGGCGGTGTTCCAGCTTGAATCCGGGGGAATGAAAAGATTTATGGCGCAGCTGCAACCGGACTGCCTTGAGGACGTGATAGCGGGTATATCCATGTTCCGCCCCGGCCCTATGCAGTTTATTGATAAGTTTGTGGAGGGGAAGCGGCACCCGGAATCCGTCACGTATCTGCATCCGCAACTCAAGAGCATACTTGAAAACACCTACGGCTGCATAGTGTATCAGGAACAGGTCATGCAGATCGCGCAAAAACTGTGCGGATACTCGTTTGGAGGCGCGGACATTCTGCGTCGCGCCGTGTCTAAAAAGAAACTGCACGTGCTTGAGGAGCAGCGCAAGATCTTCCTCGAGGGAGGCGTGCTTGAGGACGATAAGACCAAGAAGAAGATCCCCGGCGCGGTGGCAAACGGAATAAGCGAGGATATCGCGAACAAACTGTTTGACCAGATCATGAAGTTCGCTTCATACGCGTTCAACAAGTCGCACGCCGCGGCGTATACGTATCTTACATATCAGACGGCGTATCTCAAGTTGTACTACCCGGTGCACTTTATCGTGGCTGTCGTCAACAACCGCATCACGAACGCGGACGAGGTGAAACACTATATGAATTATCTGCGTCGCACGGGCGTGAAAGTGCTGTCGCCGGATATAAACCGCTCACAAAAACTGTTCTCTATCGACGGAAACGACGTGCGATACGGACTTATGGGCATAAAGAACGTCGGCGAGGCTGCGATGGAATTTATCCTTGAAGAGAGGGAGAGAGGCGGCGAATTTAAGGACATCCGCGACCTGCTTACCCGCTGCAACGGGCAGATAAACAAGCGCATGCTGGAAAGTTTGATAAAGGGCGGGGCGCTTGACTGCTTCGGCAAGTCGAGAGCGACGTTGATGGCGTCATACGAGCGCATTATGGACACCGTGGCTGTGGATATGAAACATAAGTCGACGGGGCAACTGTCGCTGTTTGACGACCTCATCGAGGACAGCGAGATCCCGTACTCCGAAGTGGGCGAATACGGCAAGGCGCAGCGACTCTCCTACGAGAAGGAAGTGTTGGGCATGTACATCACGGGGCACCCGCTGGACGATTATAAGGACGACAGGCGGGAGTTCAACTTCGATACGGGCATGCTGTACGTGGAACAGGCGGACGAAAACGGCAACGTGGAAATGGCGGTGGACGAGAGTCTGCACCAAAAACCCGTCGTGTTTGGCTGTATAGTGGCATCGGCAGAGCGCAAACTTACAAAAAAACAACAGAAATTCGCCGTGGGCAGGCTGGAAGATATGATGGGATCCATCGCGTTCAGTATGTACTCCCGTTCATACGAGAAGTACGGCGATCTGATAGAGGGCGACTCGCCCATCAAAGTGTACGGCAAGGTGGATCTGAGCGACGAGAGCGAGCCGAAGATCAATATCGACAGGGTGGAACTGTGGAAGCAGACGAGCGGCGCGGATAAACGAGAGGACAACGACAGCGACGGCGTGCTGTATGTCCTGATCGAAACCGCTATGCAGAAGGATATGGTGAGCGAGGTGCTGGCGCTGTATCCGGGATCTACCCCCTGCCACGCGCAGATAAAACAGTCGGCAAAGATGTTTGCGTTTCCGCAAAAGGTGAACGCGTCGGACGAACTTGTGCTGAGATTGTCCGAGTTGCTGGGGAAAGGACGCGTGAAGTACGTCAAAAAATCAGCTAATTGAGAAATATCCGAAAAAATGTTTGAATTTTGATGCCGATAGGGCTTACAATATATACGAATAAAATTTGGGAGGCATAAATATGGCAATTCCTTCAAAAACCAAAAAGCTGGCGGTGCTGACATCGGGCGGCGACGCGTCGGGTATGAACGCTTGCATCCGTACTGTGGTGCGCTATGGGCAATATATGGGCTACGAAACGTTTGGCGTGCGCCACGGATATACGGGTCTTTTGAACGACGAGATCATCCCTATGCCGTATGGATCGGTGTCTAACTGCGTGCACGCGGGCGGAACTATCCTGCGCTCGTCAAGATGCCCGGAGTTTAAGGACATCGAGATCATGAAAAAGGGCGTGGATAACCTGCTGAATAAGGGGATCGAAAACCTCATCGTCATTGGCGGCGACGGGTCGTTCCGCGGAGTGCAGGATATGCACGTCAACACCGACCTCAAGGTCATCGGCATCCCCGGTACGATCGACAACGATATGGGTTATACCGATTTCACGATAGGATTTGACACCGCGTGCAACACCGTCATTGACGCGATACTCAAACTGCGCGACACCATCACCTCGCACGACCGCATCATGATCCTGGAGGTCATGGGCAGAATGAGCGGCAATATCGCCCTCAACTCCGCCGTCGCGGGAGGCGCGGAATACGTCATTGTGCCCGAAGCGCCCGCCGACGTGGACGAGATCGCAAAGAGCGTCAAACGCGGCTTCGACAAGGGCAAAACCTCCACGATCATTCTGCTCGCGGAAGGACAAAACCACCTTAAGGACGCGTTGCTTGAAAAAGTCGCCGCGGAAACGGGCCGTCGCGTCAACCATATGGCGCTTGGATATATGCAACGCGGCGGAAACCCCACAATGTCGGATCGCGTGCTTGCCTCGCGCATGGCGCAACGCGCCGTCGACCTCATCGAATGCGGTCAGTCCGGGCGCGTCGTTGGCGTTCGCGGCGGGGATATCTATGACACCACCGTCATTGAGGCGCTGCGCTTGCCCAAAGAGTTTGACCAGAAGTTGTATGATTTGGCCATTGTCATAAGCAAATAAACCAAAAAACGGCGCTATTTGCCCAAATACTGCGTCAAAGCCAATTTTCTTCACGTTGCGTACG
>CANQMD010000032.1 GCA_947624885.1 uncultured Clostridia bacterium | reverse complement strand
TCTTCCTCGCTCTTCATCCCGTACACCCCTTTTGGCTCGGTTATCCCTTTTATTTCCTCATCATATCCTTCCGCCTTTCCGTCATGTACAAAAGGACTTTGGACAACGCGTCGAATGGCTCTTCCTCGCTCTTCATCCCGTACACTCCTTTTGGCTATGCTATCCCTTTTTCCCTCGTCATAACACTCTCGCTTTTCATACTTCTCTCGCCTTTATTGTCGTTTTCAAAGCGCAGAGAAAAGTGTTGTGAGTGTTCTTTATTTGCTCCCGCTTATATTCGCATTTTAGTCTGCAACCATATGCGGGGAGTGCGGAGGTTGTCAGGAGCGCTTTGACGCGATCTCTCCTTGGGGCGAGATGAGCGCTGCGATGTAGTTTACGCCGTTGCCTATAAAGGACACGTAATAGTAGTAATTTTCGCGGTCGCCCGTGATCAACTTGATGTAGACTTCGCGGGTAATGCCGTCCGCCTTTTCGGCTTCGAGTTTGTCCTTGAACGCCTCGCGGGCAATGTCAAGAGCCTGTTCGGAGGTGATCGCGCCCTCAAGCACGTTGCAAAGTTCTATCTCCGACGTCTGTTCACCCGCGGTAACGGAGATCTTTTCGGGGATAAAGTCCAGCGAAATCAAGTCCTTAAACTCGCCGTGCGACGAGTCCGTCAACGTGCCCGACAAAGCGTCCTCGCCCGCGCTCAACACAAAGTTTATGCTGTCGATATTGCCGCTTTTCAACGGAATTATCTTCAATTCCGTAAAGGGAACTACGTCCGTGACTTTGCCGTCGGCGATGAACATCTTTTCGCGCCGTCCGCTTTCCACGCTGACCGCAAACAGATCGCTTTCCCCCGCGTAATAACTTTCGGTTATGCGCGAAATATCCGACGGAGCCGCCGTATCCTGCCGTCTGTTGCATGCCGTCAACGCCGCCGCGCTTGCAATGATCGCAACTATTGCCAACACAATCGCTATTTTCTTCTTCATACGCAAAATGTATGTCAGCCGCGCGACAAATAGAACATTGCCCCAAATCATTGCATAATTTTTCGGTATATGGTAAGATAAAACATATTATATAGTATTCTAACGAGGATAAACGATGGAAATGCAATCAAATTCCGATCGTGACAACGAGTTGAGGGAGGTCATTCCGCCCTCGGCAATATCCGAACAGGCTGACGAAGCCGAAAAGTGGGCGCAAACCGAAACCGACTCCCCCGCCTTTTGCACCGATCCGCAAACGGGGCTTTCAAGCGAGCAAGTCGCGTCGCGCATAGCCGAGGGCAAGGTCAACGGCGATCAGGAGGTCAAAACAAAGAGCGTGGCGCAGATCTTGCGCGAAAACATCCTGACTTTTTTCAACTTTGTGTTTATCGCGCTGGCGGTCATGCTATGCTTCTGCGTGGATTGGAAAGGCAACATCATAAACGCGCTTGGCCAATTCGGTTTTATGATCCTCATCCTTTTCAACACGGCGATCGGCATCTTTCAGGAGATGCGAGCAAAGCGCACTATCGACAAGCTGTCCCTCATTTCCGCGCCGAAAGCCATTGTCCTGCGCGACGGCAAGGAACAGGAGATCGCCGTGAAGGATATCCTGCTTGACGACATAACCGTTCTGTCCGCGGGCAGTCAGATATGCGCGGACGCAGTGGTGCGCGAAGGCTCGATCGAGGTCAACGAAAGCCTCATCACGGGCGAGCCGGACGCGATCCTCAAACAGCCCGGCGACAGGATCATGTCAGGTAGCTTTGTCGTGTCGGGCAAAGCGAAGGCGCAAGTCGAGCATATCGGGCTTGACAACTTCGCCGCCAAAATAAGCGCGGGCGCAAAGTACTTCAAAAAGCCGAATTCCGAAATATGGCGCTCGTTGATGTTTGTCGTCAAAGTCATGGCGATCGTCATAGTCCCCGTGGGGCTGGCGCTGTTTTTTGTCAAATACTTCCTTCAAAATCCCGACGGACTGTCCGCGCAAAGCTACATCGTGACCACGGTTGGCACGGTGGTTGGCATGATCCCAAGCGGACTTGTGGCGCTTGCCTCCACCGTCTTTTGCGTGAGCGTGATACGCCTGTCAAAACGCAAAACGCTGGCGCAGGACCTCTACTGTGTTGAAACGCTCGCCCGCGTCGACGTGCTGTGCCTTGACAAGACGGGCACAATCACCGAGGGCACCATGGATGTGAACGAGATCATCCCCCTCGCGCAGGAAAGCGTGGACTCCGTCAAACAGAAAATCAAAAACATCATGAGCGCCCTTGACGACGACAACGCCACGGCAAACGCTCTGAGAGCATACGTGAAAGACCTTCAGCCCGACTGCGAAGCGTCCGCAAAGATCCCATTTTCATCCCAGCGCAAATGGAGCGGCGCACGCGTGGGACAAACAAGCTATGTGCTTGGCGCTCCCGAATTTGTGCTTGCCGACAATATGCCCGCGGACATCAAAGCCAAAACCACCGAAATGGCGGAAAAAGGGTTTAGAGTTATGCTTTTAGCAGCGTCAAGTGCGGATTTTGTCAAAACAGCGCTTCCCGAAGGGCTTGAGCCGATCGCGTTTGTGCTCATCACCGACACCATAAGGGAGCAGGCTCCCGACACATTGCGCTTTTTCAAAGAGGAGGGCGTTGAAGTCAAGATAATCTCGGGCGACAATCCCGCGACAGTCCGCGCCGTGGCAATGCGCGCGGGGCTTGAAAATTGCGACAATATCATTGATATGTCCACCCTCAAAACCGACGAAGAGGTGATCGCCGCGGCAACAAAATACACTATCTTCGGAAGAGTGCTGCCCGACCAGAAATTGTTGCTTGTCAACGCACTCAAAGCCGCGGGACACACCGTGGCAATGACGGGCGACGGCGTAAACGACGTGCTTGCGCTCAAAGCCGCGGACTGCTCCATTGCGATGGCCTCAGGCTCCGACGCGGCAAAAAACGTCAGCTCGCTTGTCCTGCTTGACAGCAACTTTGCCTCTATGCCCAAAGTGGTTGCGGAAGGCAGGCGCTCCATCAACAACCTCGAGCGCAGCGCGGCGCTGTATCTGATGAAAACCATCTACAACACTCTGCTTGCGCTGCTGTTTTTGTGCGTACCAAACGAGTTGCCGTTTGCGCCGTCCAACCTCACCCTTATGGGCGGCGTGACGATAGGCATGCCGTCTATCGTGCTGGCGCTTGAGCCAAACACCGACCGAGTGCAGGGGCACTTTTTGCCAAAGGTGCTGCAAAACGCCTTCCCCGCAGGGCTCACCGTCGTGCTGGCGGCAGCGGCGGTGATAATTTGCAACAACCACTTCCTGACTGCGCTTGACGCGGCGCAGGCAACGTCGATGTTTGTCATTGTGATCACTTTTGTGGGTTTCATGCTGCTTGCAAAAGTCAGCCTGCCCTTCACCTGGCTGCACTTTGCGACCTACGTGCTGATGATCGTTATATTTGTCGGCGTTTACGTCGTGCCCTTCCCCGGCGACTTTTTCATCAACTTCTTCAATCTGACCAAGGACCTCACTTGGGATATGGGCAAAGCGATCCTCACCATCTGCGCAATACTGTTGCCAATCTATCTCGCCATGATATTCGGTTGTCGCGTGCTTAAAAACAAAGTGGGCGACAAAATGGAAGACGTGTTTGAAAAATTGGACGTGCGCTTGCGCAAAGAAAAACCAAGAAAAATCTGAAACATCAAAAAACAACGCCCTCCTTCCGTAATTGACGGATCGGGGGCGTTTTTTTGATTTGTATATTTTGAAGCGCTCGGATATTACTTTGCGGTCAGATACGCTTCGCAAGCCTTTTCAAGCGCTCTGCATATCTCAAGCGCGGACGCAAGATCCTTGCCCCTGACAATGACTCCGTGATGCGCAAGGAAACATGCGGGCGCGTCGCCGATCGCTTCCAAAACGTTTTTGATGAGCCCTTTTGTGCCCGGCAGCGCCGCCTTTGCGCAGGGGATCTCCTCGCCGAGGAGTTCCATATATTCGGCGGGAACGGGCAACGGTCTGTTCATCGCGGCAAGTATGCAACCATAGAACGGATGCGAATGTATCGTGGCGTTTATGCCGTCTTGCGCAAGTAGCGCGGCGTGTATGCCCTTTTCGCTTGTTGCTTTGTCCGTACCCGTCCACTCAAGCGTTTTCATATCCACTTTTGCGATCTGTTGCGGCTTCAACAAAACATAGTCTATCCCCGACGGAGTTGCAAGCATATATTGCCCGTCAAGTTTGACGGCGATGTTGCCCCACGTGCCCTGCACAAGGTTTTCGTCAAGCATGGTTGTCCCCGCGTCCTTGATCGCCTGAGCGATCGCCTTTTCCTGATCCGTCACGATCGCGCTCGGCCGTTGCGGCTTTTGGTCTGCGGCGGAAGGCTGATCTGCGCTTGCCTCCGACTGAGGCTCCGCCTTTGGCTGTTCATCACCCGACTTTGTCTGAGCGGGCTTTTCCTGCTCCTCCTGCGGCTGATCCGTCGCTTCCTTTGGCTGCTCCTCAGTTTCCTGCGCGGGCTTTTGCTGTTCGACGTTCGCCGTTTCGGCAAGTTCCTCCTGCTTTTGCTGTTGCTGATTCTTTTTTGAATATTTGAGTTTGTAAACCACGTGCTCAAGCAGAGCCTGCACTTTGCCGAGATTTTGCGTGCCGCCCTTGCCTTCCGCAAGGAGTTCCGCATTGCAAGCCTTGTCCAACACGAGGGTTGCGGTGAACACTTCGTCAAGCGTGCGCCCCGTGACCACCGCGCCCGCGTCGGGCAAGAAGCAACAGTTGCGCAACCCCGTCAGCGATGTGACGACTTCCGCGGCGACGTTTTTTGAGGCGCACTTTATGCTGACGCCGCACACTTGCGCAAGGTCGTCCAAAATGGGTTTGAGCGGAAGGCGCTTTGAGGAATATTTGAGAATGCTGTCGCTGTCGACGATCGCCGCCGCACTCAAATTTTTGTCCTGCCTCACGGCGCAAAACAGAATGACCGCCGCCGCGCGGAAATTGCCCTCAAACGATTCGATGTTTTTGTCGTTGACAAAGACCACGTCGTCGGCTTTGATGTCGGCAAATTGAGCGGTGGCTGTGGTGATGCATATGCCGTCGGCTTCCTTGACGGCGATGTATCCGCTTTCGATATACTTTTTGTCAAACAGCATCTTTGCATACTTTGCGATGTTTGCAACAATAGCCTCGTTCATATACTCTCCTACAGGGGCGAAGCGCCCCCACACATTATTGCTTTTATATTATACTATCAAACATTTCGCGAAAAAAAAAGCATTTTTTCAAAAGTTTTTTATCGCGCCCGCGCATATGAGCGTATTTTATGTCATGAAGGCGTTGCGCTCAAAATATAATTCTGCTTTCGCAAAAACGAAAAGCGCAGATGATCTGCGCCTTTCGTTTGCTAAAAGAGAGAGATTTATGCGGGAGTTGCCCCGCGGGATCGTCAATTTGCGCGTCGCTCGTCATGCGAGCGCGCCTCCTTGTCGGAAGTATCCATATCGTCGACGTTGTCGTCTTGCTTTTCCGCACTTTGCGCTTTGTGGCAGCAATCGCCGTGACAGTTCGCGCTGTACGGACAGCATCCGCAATCCGAGCCGAGCGAGGGCTTCCCCTTTGCCTTTCTGACGATCATGACGATCGCCATTGTTGCCACAAACGCCGCAACAAGCACTATGACCGTGATCTCAACAGGTCCCATATTCACGCCTTTTTACGCTTGAAGGACAACTTTTCCTTGAGCGTATCCGTAAATTTTTTGATGTCGATCTTGCCCTTGTTGTTCAGCACTATGAGCGCAATGATCGCCGCCCATATCGCCGCAAAGATGAACACCGTCCTCCACCAACTGCCGATGATGTAGATCATCGCGGACACAACGTAGGACGTAACCACCCAAAACACCAGCGTCCACCTGAACGAACTCTTGCTTGGCGATTCCGCCTTTGCCGTCGCGACCGCGGCGAAACAGGGGATCGTGAGCATGTTGAAGGCTATGAACGCTATGAGCGCGGGGGCGGATATCCCCGTTGCGGATATCATCTGCACCACGCTGTCCACGCCTTCGAGAGCCTCGTCGGCGACAAACGCGCTTGATATGCACGCCGCCAAAGTGCCGAACGTAGCAATGACGTTTTCCTTTGCGATGAGTCCCGTGATCGCGGCGACCACAAACACCCAACCCCAGCGTGCGCTGAGTTGACTGCCGAATCCCAGCGGAGTGAACAGCGGTCTTATTAAGCTTCCCAACCCCGCAAGTATGCTTTCGCTCATCTGTGCGTCCTCAAGATATTGCCAATTCCAGCTGAAGTGGCTGATAAACCAGATGAATATCGTTGACAGCAGGATGATCGTGAACGCCTTTTTGACAAAGTGTTTGGTCTTGTCCCACAGGTGCAACATCAGATTTTTGAATTGCGGCGCGTGATATGCGGGCAATTCCATGATGAACGGGGGCACTTCGCCCTTCATCGTAGTGTTGCGCATGAGCAGCACACAGCATATTGCCGTGACTATGCCCAGCAGGTACATACCATATGTGATGAGGTCCGCGTTTGCCAGCCCGAAGCGCTGCACAAGTCCGCCCGCAATAGCCGTCAAAATAGGCAATTTTGCACCGCAACTGAAGAATGGTATGACGCGTATCGTGGAGGTGCGCTCGTTTTGATCGGCAAGCGTGCGCGTGTTGATCATCGCGGGCACAGAGCAACCGAATCCCATGATCATGGGCATAAACGCTCTGCCGCTCAGGCCGAATCTGCGGAATATCCTGTCCAAAATGAACGCCACTCGCGCCATATATCCGCTGTCCTCAAGTATTGAGAAGAAGAGGAACAGCAGAAGGATCTGCGGCAGAAAACTCAACACCGCAAACAGGCCGCCGAATATGCCGTCCACGATAAGCCCGCTCACCCAAGGAGCCGCCGTTTTCAGCCCCTCGGCAATGCTGACGCTGATGAGGTCGGTGAGCGTGGTTAGCGCGCTTTGAAGTATCACGCCCGGAGAATACACTCCTTCCTCATATCCGAAGAATGTATGCGCGTTTATCTCGGACAGATATTCGTCTATTCCGCTCACAAATTCAACGTCCTCAAACTCGCCTGTTTCGTCGTTGACGACGATGTTCACTTCATAGCCGTCAAGATTGTAAAAATGTTCGTATTTTTCGCCGTTTGCGTTGTACAACTCAAGCAGTTCGCCGTTTTCATCCACAAGCGACTCAAGCGCAACGCCGTTCGCGTCATAAAAAGTTTTTATCGGTTTGCCATTTTTCTTCGCGTCGTAGGCATAAGGCAGGATATGCAATTCCGCAAGCGCTCCGTCCTCGTCGATCACAAGTTCCGCCTCGTTGCCGTCTTCGTCATAAAAAGTTTCGTATTTGCGTCCGTCCTTGTCAAACAGCTCCATCTGCTCGCCGTTTTCGTCAAGCAAACTGTCCAAAACGTTGCCTTGCTCGTCAAAAAATTGCGAAATCGCCTCTCCATGCGCGTCATAGGCGAAAACTTCCTTGTCAAACACGCCGCCCGCGCCCAGCCAAAGCAGATCCTCCGAAAATGTCAGATGGAAAATCAAAAACAGCACCACGATAAATATCGGAATGCCCCACACTTTGTGGGTCAACACTTTGTCGACCTTGTCCGAAACTGTCAGTTTGCTCGCGCCGTCCTCGGCATGCTTTTTGCGCTCAAGCGCTCCGGAATAGTTTTTGGATATGTATTTGTATCTGCTGTCCGCAACTATCGCCTCGAAGTCGCTGCCAAAGGTGTCGTCGTTGAACGTATGTTTGAACTCCTCCACCATTTTGGCGCTGTCGGGGTGCATCGCCACTTCGATCTCGTCAAGTTCGACAAGTTTGATCGCGTGGAACAGCGAGTTGTCAACTTTTTGACCTTCAAGCGCTATCTGGCAGTCGCGGATGAGGTGCATAAGGCTTGTGTCGCTGAGCACCGTGGTGCCCTTGCGCGGCTGTTTGCACACCTCGTATGCGCGTTGCATAAGTTCGTCCAAGCCCTTCTCCTTAAGCGCCGAGATCGCCACGACGGGCAAGCCTATCTGCGCCTCGAGTTTGGCGGGGTCGATCTTGTCGCCGTTTTTTTCCACCATATCCATCATGTTGAGAGCGATAACGATGGGCACGTCTATCTCCATGATCTGCGTGGTCAGATAGAGGTTGCGCTCAAGGTTTGTCGCGTCAACGATGTTGATGATGCAATCGGGCTTCTCGTCAAGGATGTAGTTTCTGGAGATCACCTCTTCGGGAGTGTACGGCGAGAGCGAATAAATGCCGGGCAGATCGACGATGGATATGGGCTCGGCGCACTTTTTGTAAACGCCGTCCCTCTTGTCCACCGTAACGCCCGGCCAGTTGCCGACGTGCGCAGTCGATCCCGTAAGCGAATTGAACAGCGTGGTCTTGCCGCAGTTTGGATTTCCCGCAAGTGCAAATCTAATCATTTTTCACCTCCGAGG
Organism: uncultured Clostridia bacterium; assembly: GCA_947624885.1. Classification (GTDB taxonomy): domain Bacteria; phylum Bacillota; class Clostridia; order Christensenellales; family CAG-917; genus CAG-475. Next base: position 6,282 of record CANQMD010000032.1, on the reverse strand, counting down.
CATTCAAGGGATCCCCCGCCTCACTGCCTTTTTGCACCTCTGTCCTGAGCATGACCACCGCCGCCTCCGTCTTTCTGAGAGTCAACTCGTAGTCGCGGATCGTCACTTCGATGGGGTCGCCAAGCGGCGCCCTCTTGCGCAGATAGACCACTGCGCCCGGCGTAACGCCCATATCAAAAAGCCTCCTCCTGATCTTGCCGTCGCCTCCGATGGACGTGATCTCGCCCGATTGCCCGATTTCAAATTTGTCGAGCGACATCGTGACGGTGACGAGAGACTCAGCGTCGACGCAGTCCGTTTTTGCTTGGGTACGCTCTTTCTTTTTGAACAGTTTGAGCATAGTTCCTCCTTTATGCCACAAGTATTTTTGTCGCAATATTCTTGTCCAAAGCGAGGCGGCCGTCTTTGACGACGCAAATCGTGCTCCCTCCGCTTTGCGAAATAACGCTGATCGTTGAGGATATCGTGATACCCAGATTTTCAAGATGCTTTTTTGTCTTTTCATCCGTCAAAATTCTGACGATCCTCAGCTCTCTCCCTATCGGCGCAACAACAAGCGGCATAAATCTCTCCTCATTTCATATCATCTTATGCGACGAATATGAAATTTATTTCATGTTTTAGCGATATGATAATAGCACCCCGCGCAAAACAAGTCAACTGATTAAGACAAAAAATCTGAAATTTTTTTCATATTTTTATTTTCGTATTGCAAAACCCTTCCAAATAATGTATAATACAGTAAATATTGTTGACACCATTTATAATATGGCGCGGGAGATTCGATCGCATTGCAACGCGGCTTTACGTGCGCGTCACGGCGCTCTGCGGCAAGAGAGTTTTGGAGGAAACATGGCAAAGGAGATCAGGGAGCCTCAACAGGAGCGCTCTATCGAAAAGAAAAACAGGATAGTCCGCGCCGGCTACGAACTGTTCAGCGAAGCGGGCTACTACGCCACCAACACGGCGCAGATAGCCAAGCGGGCAGGCGTTTCCACGGGCATTGTGTACGGATACTTCAAGGACAAGCGCGATATTTTGCTAGACGTGCTGTCAATATATGTTGAAAAGGCGTTTTCCCCCGTGCTTGAACTTATGGACAGCCTGACATCGCCAATAGATATGCGCGCGCTTGCCTGCGAGGTGCTGACAAGGGCGACCGCCATACATCAAAACAACGCGAACATCCACGAGGCGCTGCACAGCATGTCCCACTCCGACGAGGAAGTCAACGGGCGCTTCATACAGCTTGAGGACGACATAACTTTGCAAATAGCAAGCAAACTTGCAAGTCTTGGCGTAGACGCGCCCAACCTCAACGAGCGCGTGCATTTCGCAATGGACATCGTGCAATCTTTCTCGCACGAATATGTGTTTGACCACCATCCCTACATAGATTACGCCGCCATGCGCAACATTGTCGAAAGCACCCTCGTGTCGCTGTTCATCTGAAGCGGATCTTCTCAAAACGCCGAGTTTAAATTGTCAAATTCTCATGATAAACATGGTGTTATGCAAAAATATGTAAATTATGTTCACACAACGCACGCTTGATTTTTTATATTTCAATCACAAGGAGAATTCCCCGGAATGGTACAAGGCTCACAAGCAGGACTACGAGGAATTTCTTGTCAAGCCGTTCAAGGAATTGGTGATCGCGCTGACTCCATCTCTAAAAGCGATCGACAGCCAACTCATCTGCGAGCCAAAAGTGGACAGAAGCATCTCGCGCATCTACCGCGATATGCGTTACGCCACGGACGGCTACAGATACCGCGATCATTGCTGGGCGATATTCGCTCGCGACAAAAAGATGTACGAGGGCTTGCCCGGCTTCTATTTTGAGGTGTCCCCCTACAAATTCTCCTTTGGATGCGGCTACTATCAAGCGTCGCCGTCCGCGATGAAAAACTTCCGCCGCCTCATCATGCAAAACTCCACGGAGTATATCGCCGCCCGTGACGCGCTTGCCAAAACGCCCGTGTTTGAGGTGTACGGAGATACGATCGCCACGTCAAAATACGACTCCTACCCGCCGGAAGCAAAAAATCTGCTTTGCCGCTCCAACATAGGCGTGAGCGCGGACAGCACGGACTATGACCTTCTGATGAGTCCCGCGCTGCCCCAATACCTCGCGGAGCAATTTGCCTCCATCGCGCCGTTTTACAACCTTCTCCTCGCCGCCGAACTCACAAAATAAAACCTATCAAGGTCGTTATGAAAATAAATAAATCACAAATTTCAAATGCCGTGAAAGATGTTTACGGCAAAGCGCCGACCTATGTCAAATTTCTCGGCGGAGGCTCGTTTGGACGCGCGTTCAAAGTGAACGTGAACGGCAAAACGCTTGTCGTCAAGGCGTGCTTGCGCGACGGCATGTGCGAAAAGGAAGCGGCAGAACTCAGGATATTGCGCGAGTATTGCCCCGTCAAGATCCCCGAAGTGTACTTCATTCGACTGAAAAAGGACGGCGCGGAAATCAACTGTTTCGGAATGGAACTCATCGAAGGGCACGATTCTTTCACAGATTTCGCGCTGCTTTTCAAGCCGCGCAAGCAAAAACAGCGCTTTGCAAACGCCGTCTGCGACGCTCTCATTGAGTTGCACAGCCACACATCGCCCAAATTCGGCGATATCTTGGACCCGCAATATGATTCGTGGCGGGACTTTTATTTCCCCTACGCTCAAAAAATCATGCGGGGCGCGGAAAGGCTGTATGCGGAAGGCCGCCTCAAAAAATACATTTATGATACGGCAAAGACGCTGTGGGCAAACTTTGACCTCATCTTCGGCGACGAGGTCAAGGAGGCGTGCCTCATCCACGGCGACGCAAACGTGATGAACATCATGACAAAAAAGCCGTTTGAACTTGTCGGATTTATAGACCCGCTGGACTCAATGTACGCGGACAGGGAGTACGAACTTTTTCAACTTTCCAACCTGACGGGCAACGCGTTCAAATTGTATGAAACATACAAGGCAAAATACCCCGTATCCCCAAAATGCGACCTCAAGTGCGCGTTTTACGCCCTGTTTCATGAGTTGAATTGTTATCTTCGCAACGGCACATACACGGGCTTCATAATGCGCGCCGCCATGAAACGCGCAAAAGCGCAACTCAAAACTTTAAAATAATTCCGCTCCCAAAGTCAATACGCGAACATTTGAAAAGTAAAACTCATCGACCCATTGCCACACAAAACAACGCGTGCAAAATGCCAAACCGTAACCATATGACCAAACCGTAAAATATTTTACCCGAAACATCAAACGTCCGCCCAAATAAGGCGGACGTTTGCGGACAATAGATCATTTTTTGATTGTGTTTGAGTTTTGGTTGTAGGCTTTGGCGACGCATTTCCATTCGCCGTTCAGTTTCAAAAGGAGAAGGTAGTCGGTAAAATCAATGCTTCCGCCCCACCCCTCTTCCAACACGCGCACAACGGCAAGCGTTTCTTCCACGGTTATGACATCCACTCTCGCCTTGAAATTTTCGTCCGCGCCGACGGTGTCAACATTTTTGTAAAACTGCTCTATAGATCCGTGTTCAAGTTCGCCGTTGAGGATGCCGAACAAAACCGCTTCGTCGGTGAAAAGTTCTTTTGCGTATTTGCTGTTGCCCTCGGCTACACTTTTGACGAAATTCATCGCCGCTTTTTCCACATCTTGATAATCTTTCAATGCCGCTCTCATAACGAGCCTCCTAAAATTTATTGACAAACAGATGTTAGCATTATATGATAGATATGTAAAGTACGCACATTTATGTATGGTACTTACTTTTTGGAAAGTGTAGGTGAAAAAGTATGGAAAGGTGCATTTCAAATGAAAAACTTGCCGACACGGGTTTTTCTTACACATTGTCCCTCATCAACGGAAAATACAAGATGACCATTCTCTACACGCTCATGGAATTTTCCGTGGTGCGCTTCAATGAGTTGCAGCGTTATATCAAGGGGATCTCTTACAAGACGTTGAGCGTAATGCTGAAAGAACTCGAAGCGGACAAATTGATCGTGCGCAAAGAATATCCGCAGATCCCGCCGAAAGTAGAATACAGCCTCTCCGAGCGCGGAAAGTCGCTCATGCCCATTCTGGACATGATGTGCGAGTGGGGAGATAAAAACAGATTGTGAAAACAGCGGTTGCAAAAATTGCAACCGCCGTTCAAAATATGCCTATTGAAATCCAATATTTTATCTAACTTTTTATCCCACCAAAATGTGCATATTTCTCAGTTCCGCGTTTTTGATCCGCTTTTGCAGCGCAAAGCCGAACGGCTCAAGATAGTTGCCCTCAAGGTGCGCGAGATCTTGAGCGTCCAACTCCTTTATCACGGCGTGAGCGATGTCCTCCACGATTTCTGATTTGACTTTGCTGCCCTGTTTGTCATTGTCGGCGGTCAGCAAAAACTCAAGCGGAGCGGCAAGTTCGGACAGATTTGGCAGCCCTCTGAGCGCACGGAACGTCCACTTGAAATACGGACAATGCCTGCGATTAAGCAAAAATATCGCCTGCGCCGCGCACTTGACAAATTCCGCAAGCGCCAGCATCGCGGCTCCGTCCTCGCCGTGAGATAGGCAACGCGGATAGTTGTACTGCCCCGTCTGCGCCATACGCACCAGATTTGCCGCCAACTTTTTCAGGCGCACGTCCTCGGGCATGCCGTTCAGGATGTCCTTTCTGATCCTCGAAAATTCGCCCAGATCGTCGCGAAAGATCTCGCCGTTGGTCGCCTCGGCAAGAAACTCGCTTTCGGTGTACAGCCAATCTTTGAGCGTAGCGGGAGCGCCCTCGCACCCAGTATAACGCCTATAAAAATCGCCTATGGTCTGCACCCCCTGCGAGTTTGCGCCGATAGCGCTGGTGTGGGCAAGCGCCGTCCCGCCGTATTCCGCCTTGACTCTGTTGTAGGCGCGGGTCAATCTGAATCCTATTGCTGCCTCATCCTCGCGCGTGAGAAAAAGGCAAAGCCCCGTTTCAAAATCGTGATCGCGAGAGATGTCGTCGTCAAAGCCGAAGCACTCCGAGCCGTGCCCGCAAAGCCCCACCGCGACGCGCGAAACATAGGGGGAAAACTCCTCCTCCAACATATGCGCAACGGCTTCCCTATAAAATTTTTTTGCTTCGTCTAGTCCTTTCATTTTTCAAAACACACGCTTTATATTTCAAATTTGAACAATAAACTCCCAATTTGGATAATTTGCGCAAAAATCACTTTTTTCACACATCGCCGCCGTTTGAGCGGTAGATCGCCCTTGCCCTGTCCTCAAGTTCCTTTTTGTAAAGGAAGTAGCCGTGATAGCCGCATGCGTCGGCGACCTTCATACACACGCTCGCGTGAGGCCCGTTTTGCAGGGCGTTTGCACTCATAAGCGCGGCGTAAGCGAGCTCGATGTACTCGTCCGCGCCGCCGTCGTCGTCCTTGCCCATCGCGGCATTTTCGTCGTCGCAGAGTTTCGCGAGGTTGACGTAGGTGATGGCGACTTCGTTGATGTTGTCCTGCGCCTTCAAAATTGCCAGCGCCTTCATATAGTGCTCCCGCGCATCGTCAAATTTGCCCAGATCCGCAAGCGCAGTGGCGTAGTTGTTGTGGTAGCCCGCAAGCCTCCAATCGTCCGCGGGGAGTTGTCTCTCGTACACATCTCGCGCGATCTCATAATATTTGAGCGCTTCCTGCGCCCTGCCAAACGCCTTCATTGTCGTTGCGATGTTCAAATAAACGGTTGCGTCGGCGACGGTGATCTCCGCCTCCACGGCAAGCAGGGCGAGCGCCTGCTCGCAAGCGGAAATGCCTTTACCCTCGTCGCCCTCGCGCCGATAATGCCCGACCTCCTCGCTGAGAATGACAAGCAGACCTCTGTCGTCGCCGAGCGTTTTGGCCTCCTTTTCCCAATAATCCAACACGCGTTCGATCCCCGCGGAATCGTTTTTTGCGGCGAGTTCGTCCAATCTTTCGATCACTCGCGCGATCGGGACATAGCCTTGCGGCTCCTTTGAACAGCTGGTGCACACTTCGGGATCTTTCATAATACGCACTCCGTAACGCAAATTTACAACATTGTACCACACCCGCCGCCGTAAATCAATAACAAATGCGCTTTGTCGTGACCTCAAGCGAACAATATTTTCACATCTGCCGCAGGATCGCATTTACGCTCCGCTCCCGACATGCGTCGAGGGACGGGTAGGAGAGCGGTTTTGATCGCGCAAACCAAAACGTCACGCGCATAGTTGCTTGGCCTCATTGCGCAAACAAAAAAACTCCTTCCCATCTCGCGC
>CANQMD010000031.1 GCA_947624885.1 uncultured Clostridia bacterium | reverse complement strand
GCTCCGTTATACAGGCAAAGTATAAGATTTTTTATAACTTTCTAAAACTTTTTTCGCATTTAATGTTGACATTTTCACCCGCCATTCCACATTAACATCGACAAACAGAACGATTTGCACAAACAAACGCATTTTTCAACGTCTTTTCCAAACTGTTCGCAAAAGCGCCCTTTTGCTTGAAATTGGGGCTCTCAAAGCACCATTCAAGCCGTGTCTGTATGCAAAAACCACAATATCAACGTCCAAAGCGGGCTTGGTATAAAAATCAAAAAATAAAACGTGTTGCAAACAACACAAAAAAAAGGAGAAAGTTATGAAAAAGAAAGGTTTGATTATTTCAACAGTCGTTATGGTTGTTGTCTTGATCGCAGCCCTCACCACCACAACCTTCGCGTGGTTTAGTACCACGGCGCAAGCGTCTATAAGTGATTTGCAATTGCAAACTGCCTCTGCTGCAGGTTTGGAAATTGCGCACTACAATCCTACTGATGCTGAATCAGTGTCTACCACCTTTAAACATGGTCAAGGCACTTGGTCAACCAATCATTGGGAAGGTGCAGAAGAGAATTGGGGATCGTCAATATCTTTTGATACTACTGCTGCAAATCTTACAAGTTATGGCGTTTCCGGCGATGGAATTCACATGGTGCGTGTATCTGACGAATCTGCAAAAATCGCAAATAATGGTAAGTTGACGGATGACGTTACAATGAAACAAGCAACTGCCAATTCCGATTATTTTGTTGGTTATGTTGCGTTGCATGATACCAAAGCCAAACAGGATGGCGACACCAATACTGTTGTTGTAACAGATATAACAATAAATGTCGAAGCAAATGCTGGTGGGTATACAGGCATCGCAGCTTCAATGCGTATTGCTGTTTTTGCAATTGACACACTCCCTGAAGAAGGCGCAGTTAAGTTTACTTCGGAAAACCTTAAATTGGTATATATCCCCTATGCAAATTATAGCTATAGCACTGCATCAGGAGCATGGACTGAGGCTGCAGACAGCAATAGTTACAAGACATTTTCAGGAGATACATATGAGGGAGGCAGATATGATGCGTTGGCAACATCAGGCAAATTTGCAGAGAATGTAATTTACGGTGACTACAATGCATCTACTGGTCCTGCAAACTTTACAGCGGCCGACACGACGATGAATGAAACAGCTATTGGAACAACGGCATATACAGGAGAGAAAACCGTTCTCTATACTATGATAGTCATTTGGTTTGAAGGTGAAGATCCTGACTGTATTACACAATTTGCAGGTGGCAAGGCAACTGTTAACCTTAACTTTGGTTTTAAAGAGGCTTAATCAACACAATCAATCCTTATAATTTGGTCACACAAAAACATCCCGTCCGTTTGGTCGGGATGTTTTTTGTGTATTAGAATTGATGATAATTATCAAAAAAATATGGGATTTATCGCATAAACACTTGACAATATGGGATTTATCACATATAATATATCAAGAATATCATAAATAAATCGGGGTTTATGATAGTCAAAATATATAAAGGAGGTGTGCTGAACATATGGATTTTGAGGTTGCGTTTTATCAAAAAGATGATGGCTCATGTCCTGCAATCGACTTTATACTTGGACTTGACGTTAAAATGAGAGCAAAAGTAATGCGTTCGATTGAGTTGCTGAAACACAACGGATCCGATCTGCGCGAGCCATATTCCAAGAAGCTGTCAGACGACTTATTTGAACTTCGGATCCAACAAGGAAACAATGCGGCAAGAATGTTGTACTTTTTCATAGTAGGCAAAAGGATTATAATCACCAATGGATTTATCAAAAAAACACAAAAAACTCCGCAAAAGGAATTGGACTTGGCAATAAAATATAAGAATGACTATTTGAACGGAAAATAAAATCATCAAAGATATGCAATAATTGTTATTGCACAAAATTTATAGGACTGGTCATAACGTATAGAAACTGAGAAGTAAAGGAGGACGATATGGCAATGAATCAAAATTTAAACGACAATGAAAAATTTGACAAAATGACAAAATTTGAAGATCTTTTGGAGGATCAACTCAAAGACGAACAATTCAAGGCGGAGTATGAGGCGCTTGATCCGGAATTTCAGCTTATGCAAATTATGATTGACGTGCGCAAAGAATCCGGCATGACTCAACAACAACTTGCTCAAGCATGCGGGATATCGCAAGCCGACATCAGCAGACTTGAAAGAGGCAACGCAAATCCATCTTTGAAAACCATGCAACGCATCGCCGCCGCATTTGGCAGGACTTTGCAAATCAAATTTGTATGATCCGCACCCGCCAACAATCAACAAACATCCCGCCCAATCGAGCGGGATGTTTTGTGTGACCAAATTATAAGCATTGATCGTGTGGATAATTAAGCAGCAGCTTTGAAACCAAATTCAATGTCAATGGTTGCGCCACCACCTGCAAATTGGTTGCGGCACTCAGGATCTTCACCTTCAAACCAAATGACCAATTTTGTATAGAGTATGTTTCCTGTAGTTGCAGGTGTTGTTTCTTTGAGGATTTGGATTTCCGCGCCTGTGCACTCGTCAGGTGCTGTCGATGCTTTCCCATTTCCAACAGTATAGTCTTCAAATCCACTCTCGGATTTTGAAACAGAACTATAATCGTCGGCTATAGCAGTTAAATATGTTGTAGCATCGTTACTTAATGAAGCTTGATTCCATGCACCATCTTGGAATGTCATATCGCCGAACGGAAGGAACACTGCTTTAAGATCAGTTGACGCAAAATTGGCTTCGGTTGTAGGCATCGTTGTTTTAGCAAAAAGTGCAATCCTCAAACTTGCCGCCATACCTGCTGTTATGTCTTTCCCCTCAACCGTTTTTACTTTTACGCTAATGTTCTTAATGACTATTTCCTTTGCTTCCTCTGTAGTGTTTCTCAAAGCAAGATTGACCTCAAAATAGTCAGTATTTGCAGCAGCCGCAACAACACTTGTACCTGTGGCAACTGCTCCGCTATTGCTTACAGCATCTTCTTTACCAAGCTTAAACATTTTTAGTCCATCACCGGAAGCCGCCATATACTCAGGCAGTTCATCAAATGCCACACTGGCACCCCATTGAGATTGGTCGCCGGTCCACTTGGAAGTACTCCAGGTGACATTTCCGCTCAATGGAGTAGTAATTGCAGAACCAGCACTACTTGCTTGAATTTCATAAATCGACATATCCAAACCGGTAGCCGCTTTGGTGTTGATTTCGAGATCATCAATCGTGGCGCTTGCAGTGGTACTAAACCACGCGAAGGTTGTGGTGGTGAGGGCTGCGATCAAGACAACAACCATAACGACTGTTGAAATAATCAAACCTTTCTTTTTCATAACTTTCTCCTTTTTTTTGTGTTGTTTGCAACACGTTTTATTTTTTGATTTTTATACCAAGCCCGCTTTGGACGTTGATATTGTGGTTTTTGCATACAGACACGGCTTGAATGGTGCTTTGAGAGCCCCAATTTCAAGCAAAAGGGCGCTTTTGCGAAAAGTTGCCGAAGAGGCTACTGTTTGGCAATTTGCCCTGCCCTGTGTGCGAGATGATGTTGTGATGGATCGGTCATTGACATTATATGCTGCAAGACGCAACTATACCAGGGCTAATTTACGGTATTATTTTAACAATATCAATAGCAGTTGTCAATACATTTGCGGAAATTTGTTTGGATTAAACCCCGAAAAGGAAAAAATTTGCATTTTTGAAAAAAATTTTTTTTGATATGTTCGACAGTTGTAAAAACAGGGTCAACTGTTAATCAATTTGAAGATTTTGATGGTGAGAGGAGGACGTTGTTCCCTGCCGAAAAAAAAATTTTTCGCCATTGACAAAGTGCGAAAAATGGCAAATCGCGCAAAGAAAAAAATGCTCAAATCTCAAAATTGATATTGATATTTTTGTTGCGATATTATATAATGGTTTATCATTAAAATAAAGTTGTCCCTATATCGCGAGCGTTCGCGCGCGGGACGACAGGAGGAAATTATGAAAGCAAACATCAACAAGCGGGTTTCGCTTGTCCTGTGCGTGCTGCTGGCGATCACCTTGCTGGCGGGCGCGGGATACGCCGCGACAAACGGCGTGGCTTATGCCGCAATAAATCCCACGGACTCGCTGACCATCGTGCAGATGAGCGACATCCACTACTTTCCGCTTAAGTACTGCTATCAGGATGTGACGGATCCCGACTACAAGACAAGCGACTTCTATCACTCCACGACGGGCGACACCAAGCTGGTGCTGGAAAGCGGCGTGATCCTGAACGGCGCGGTCAAGGATATCATCCAAAAAGCGAAAGACGGGACAGCGCCTATGTACTTCCTCGCGACGGGCGACCTGTGCAAAAACGGCGAGAGAGAAGCGTTGATCGACGTTGCAAACGCGCTGCGCTATATGCAAAACCAGATCCGCAGCACGGTGCCCGGCTACGAGAACTTCCAGGTGCTGGCGCAGGTCGGCAACCACGACCTCTACAACACCGACGCGGCGCTGTACTCGCAAGAGGACGGCAGCGAGTTGATCGCAGACACCGTCACCGCCGCGCAATTCGCAATGATATTTGCGGGGCTGGGCTTCCCCAACGCCTCCATAGACGGCAGAAACGGCACCCTCAATTTGACGGACTACCTGCCGGCGGAATATTGGTCGTCGGAATACGTCAGCGAGTATCAATACTCCGAGAATGCCTCAAACCTCAAGATCAACTACTACGCGCAGGAACTCAACGACGCTGTTGCGGCGACCTCAAGCGCGGAGAAGTTGCAAAACTACTTCAAGCTGGGCGACGGGCTGAATAAGCTGTCGTACACCGTGGAGATCACAGGCAACGACGAGGACTACGGTTTCATCATGTTTGACTCCACCGACCGCGAGGCGACCGACGAGGGCAAACCCGTCCGCGTCAGCCGCGAGGAGTACAATTACCTCAAGGACGTAAAACAAGAGAGCCAAGTGTACTTCGAGGGCGTGGACGACACCATAGACTTTGAACATCCCATCACCAACGCGCAGACGGTGGAAGATCTGTTTGCGGCAGGAAAGCCCGTGTACCGCGCCGCTAAATACGCGCATATCACAGGCGGCAGACTCACCGAAAACGTCATTGATTGGGCGGAAAACTTCGCCAATACTCAACACGCCGCCGCAAAAGAGAATGGCACCGTGCAAAAAACGTTGATCGCCGCGTTCCACCACAACCTCCTGCCACACTTCGACGTGGAGGACGATATTTTGAAGGACTTCACGCTGTACAACTGGGAGTACGCCGCAAAACGCTTTGCGGATATGGGCGTCAGGTACGTGTTTACGGGGCACCAGCATTCTTCGGATATTGCGGCGTATACCGACGTGGAAGGCAGGACTGTCTACGACAGCGAAACAGGCTCGATGGTCAGCTATGAGTCGCCGCGCAGATATGTCACCCTCAACCGCTACGTCGAAGGAAACGATCTGAAGGAACAAATGACTTCGTCGATCCACGCGACGGGCGATATGAAAGAGATCGCAAGCATCCACATCGACCAAGACACAGAGTGGAACGAGGACGCGTATCAAACAGCGCTTGCCTCATACAACCTCGACCCCACCCCCGAAAAGTGGCAGGATGTGATCGCCACAAACCCCAATTACGTCGCGTATATCGTTGAGCACGAGAGGCTCAAAACGCGCAACTACAACGAGTATATCGGCGAGGAGATCTACACCTGCCTCGTGGACAGAGTGCTTGCGCACTTCGTGTCGGGCGACACCGTCGACAGCCTGCTGGACACCGTGGATAATATGATCGCCAACCTCGACCTCGGCTTTGTGGGCGGGCTGGTCACAACTATGACAGGCTTCACATTTGGCGAGGACGGATCGCTGCGCGGATTTGTCAACTATTTGCTCGACCTCGTCGTCAACAACCTCTACCCCGACGGGAAATACCCCTATGACGGCGAAAACTACGACGGCATCCTCGACTACCTGCTGGCGATCGTGAATAACTTGGTGGATATGGAGTTTGGCGACCCCAACATCACCTCAGTCAACCCTCACAACGCGGGCAAGATGAGTCTGAAAGAGATGGCGGGCTTCATTATGATGGCGCACGCCACGGGGACAGAGGTCAAACTTGTCACTACCGACGCGGAACTGCAAGCGGAATACGACTATATCAACGCCAACTTCCCCGCTGAAGTGAAAGTCCCGGAAGGCGAGGATTTCCGCTTTAAAAACCCCCTAAACAGGACATACCGCATGCGTATGACCGCCGCCCTCAAGGACGCGCACGAACAATTGATAAGCGGCAAATTTGCGGGCGATCTGCTTGACGCGCTGCTCAATCCCCTGTATAAGAACGACGACGCGCTGCTCAGGCGCTTGCTCACAATCAAGATCGACATCAACGACGCTGTGCCCAAATATATGTCGCAAGAGGACGCGGACTTCATCGCCAACAGCATGAAAGACGAGTTCCCGGAGATGTTCAGGGAGGTCGTGCCTTTGCTGAATCAGGATATCACGGTGGACGAAAACTACGTCGCGCCGTCTATCGATATGCACAACCTCACCGTCGAGGGTTTGGTGAACAGCCTGCTGCCCGCGATCAAGCCTATCGTTGCAAACCTCATCGGCTTCAACCTGAGCGGCGACGGTCTGTTTGAGATCATCGACAACGCCCTCGCAGGTTACGTCACGGACAGCTTCCTCGTGGGCCTCGGCGGAATTGCGGACGAGATCGTCGTCGCCTACGCGACAGACGCGTTCCCCGACCTCGCCGATATGTGCGACGCGAGCCAACCCTTCATCGTGCAGCCGTATGCGGGATATACACAAAATATGACCTACGACAGCACAAAGGTCACGCCGTCTGCCGTGGGCGCTCAGTTCAACCCCGCCACGCAGGACAACGGCAGAGTTCCCTCCCGCCTCACCGCCAATTTTGACACGGCGGACAGCACGGGCAGCTACACCTTCAAGTTCTACACCGACGAGGAGATCTACGCGAGATTTAAGTATAAGACGGAAAAGGACGGCGAATGGACTTATGTCGCGACGTCCGCGGCAAACGTCACAGCGGGATCGAAATATCTCGACTCTCGCGCTTCAGACACCACAAACGGGATCACGGTCAGCATGCTTACGCAGACCCGCCCCGCCTACGTGCCTCTCATCGACCTCGGCCTCGCCTGCATCACTCACGGCGAGATCGTCAACGAGGACGCGGACGGCAACGAGATCCCCATCACGGCGGTCAAGGGTCAGCGCGATTCCTCCGCTAAAAACAGCGTTATTTACAAAAACGTCACCACGGTCACGCTGAGCGGCCTCAAAGCGGGCACCACCTACTACTACGACATCGAGGGCGTTTACGTCACGTCGAACGGCACGCCGCTGTCATTCTCGCTGGTGCAGAACGCAGGAGAGGAATGCTACACCTTTACGACCGCGGCGGACGAATCCGTGACGGACTTCGAGTTCCTCACCATCGCGGACATACAAGGCATGATCCAAAGCATGTACGACAACAGCCATAAGGCTGTGGAAGCGCTGCTCAAGGACAGCCGCACAAACAACTTCGACTTTTTGCTCAACGCGGGCGATATGGTGGACAACGGCAAGAACTTCAGACAGTGGGGCATGGCGCTCAACACCTATGAGGATCTGTTTGCAAACACGTCGCAATTCTTCACCGCGGGCAACCACGAGGACGGCAAAAATGCCTTTGCCACGTACTTCAACTACACCCTGCCCTCCAAGGACGGCGCGGCGTTGCAACCCGACATCACCGACGGCGCGTTCTACTCGTTTGACTACGGCAACTCGCACTTCACGGTGCTCAACACCAACGACGCGAGCGGCGAAGGTTTGGGCGATATACAACTGCAATGGCTGAAGGACGACCTCCAAAGCGCTCAAAACAAAAAGTGGAGATTTGTGCTTATGCACAAGAGCCTGTTCAGCGGCGGATCGCACTCCTACGACGGCGAAGTCATCGCCATGCGCCAACAACTTGTGCCGCTGTTTGCCGAAAACAACGTCAGCATGGTGTTTGCAGGACATGATCACACCTACACCACAACCAAACTTGTGAGCAAGGACGGCAAAGTCGTGGATAAACCCGACCTCAGCGGCGTGCGCTATACAGGCGACGGCGTTATGTACGTCACGCTGGGCACTATGGGCACAAAGTTCTACACCTACGGCGAGAACAGCAACGTTACGCCCAAGTTCGACAAAAACAACAGCATCCTGCATACGCTCACTTCGCAGACCTTCGGCAAAGTCAAGGTCGGCGCGGACGAGATCGTGTTTACCGGCTACGTCTACGACCCCGAAACCGATACGCTGAGCGTCATCGGCAAACCCATTGCCCTGTCGGCAAAGAAAGTCACGCCCGCGTCAACTGTGTACGCGATCATAGGCGTGCTGGCGGGAGTTGTGGCGATCGCGGCGGTGATAATCGTTGTGCTTGTCCTCAAAAAGAAAAAGGCGGGCGCAAAACAGGCGTCCGCAAACGACGAGCAACAGCCCTCTGAGGAGGAAACCTCTGAGGAAACAGCGCCCGGAAAGCCCGATGAGGAATGACAAACGGCGCGTTATGACAAACAAAAAGTGCGGGGATCTTCCCGCACTTTTTGTTTGTCTTTTGCCATTTGGTTTGATGACGCTTTTGAGTTCAATGTGAGTCGAGCGCCTATAGGCCGACTTGCATGCCGTGGATAGGTCGAAGTTACCTTGCTTGAAAAACGCCTTGTTGCACCAAACGTTGCATAATGTCGTCCGCCATACTCGGATCGTCCGTCATGATCGCGTCGGCTCCGTTTGCGATCAGCTTGTTCACCGTCGACGCGTCGTTGATCGTCCAATATTGAACGGCGATCCCAAGCCCGTGCGCGTAATCAATAAACGCCTCGGTGGAGAAATCGTAAAAGCCGTTCAGCCCAACGGGGATCTGCAACACGTCGTAGCCGAGTTTGGCGGGGTTTTGCGCAACGCCCCACAAAAACGCGAAATAGAAGTTGAGCACTTCGAGGATGCTCGCGGAACGCCTGACCTTGTCGCCGTAGTTTTTGTCGATGTACTTGGTGATGTCGGCGTTGAAAGTACCGACGATCGTGCGCTGAGTGATGCCGTGCTCCTCCATTGCGGCGTAAAGTTGATCCATGGACTTTTTGCCCACGTCGCCCTTGTCCTTGATCTCGATGATGTAGTTGAGGTCCCCTTCGGGGCGAGCCTCCTCAAGATAGGTAAGGATCGCGTCGAGCGTGAGAATGCCGACGTCGTTTTGTTTGATCTCCTCGCCCTGCAGATCGCGATAGGGCCTGCTGCCGTCCGGAGCGACAAAATCATAGCCGAAGTTGAGCGTTTCAAGCTGTTCAAGCGTCAGATCCTGCACGGTCTTCCCCTTGCCGAAAACCTCCTCGCCGTTGGACGTGCGATCTATCTCGTGATCGTGCATAAGCACAAGATGCCCATCCTTGGTGAGGTGAAGGTCAAACTCAACTATGTCCACATTGTAGCCTGCTTCCATGCAGTTTTTGAATGCGGCAAGCGTTTCCTCCGGCTCGAGATTGCCGCCCGCGCGATGTGCGGACAACATGGTGATCTTGTCGCCGACAATGTAGGGATTGCTGCCGTCGTTGTGACCCAAACTCGGACGCGAATACTTGCCCGTGAGCGGCAATATGATTATGTTGAGCACAAACACCAACAAAAGTGCGCTGAGCGGCACAAAAATTGCCAGCTTTGCGCCCTTTGAAAGTTTCTTTCTCTCTTTCTTTGACATAAAACACCCCCAATAAACGTATAAAAACGTAAGGCTTCTTTGATTTTTTGATTATAGCATATCGAAATTTGTTTTTCAAGAGCAAAATTGAGGCGATCGGAAGCCAATGCCCCAAGCTGTCCCCCTATCTTTCATGCGTGCGTCGCGCGAGCATACGCGCGAATACGCGCTCGCGCCGATATTTTGTACGCGTCGCGCACAGGCGCATGGGCGGCGCGCGAGCGCGAAAAAATAAAAATAAATGTTTAATTTACAAACTCAAATTCAATTCCCCAAAACATGGGCTACGCGCGGGCGCGGACGTGTGTAAAAACATCT
This sequence comes from uncultured Clostridia bacterium, assembly GCA_947624885.1. GTDB lineage: Bacteria > Bacillota > Clostridia > Christensenellales > CAG-917 > CAG-475. The sequence continues at coordinate 4,652 of CANQMD010000031.1, read as the reverse complement.
GCGAACATTCGACTTTCCTCTGCCACAGGCAAAATGTACGCGTACATGCCGCAAATTCCCCGCAAAAAAAATGCGGCGGGCAAAATAATTTGCCTCGCCGCGACATGGGGTTGTCACATCAAAATTCAAACTTTGACGGAACTTCTATCTCATAGAGATGTGCGTACTGCGTGGGTACGCTTTGAGCGGGCTCCTCATCCTTGGGCACGTACGGATATTTGGTGTACTTGTCAAAAATGCTGATGAACTTGTTTTGGTTTGTCGCTCCGCCCTCTGCGTAAAGCACAACGCCGTCCTTGTCGACAACGACGTTTTGCGGTGCGCTGTCAAAGCCGAACTTTTCGCAAATATCAGTAACATCGAGGTCATTGGCGACGTAAATGGAGTCGGGCACGCCAAACCCATCGACCCACTCGTCCTTTATCTTGTCGGGAGTATCTTCCGCTGCGGGACGCACGTCAAGCATCACTATCTTCATATCGTCTTTGTACAGATTGTAGGCGTTGAGCAGACCCGGCATTTCGGATTGGCACGCTCCGCATTTGATGAAGAAGAAGTTGAGCAAGACCATCTTGTTTTCGCTCAGCAACTCGCTCAGCGTGACCGTCCTGTCGCTCACGTCGTTGAACGTGTAGTCATGCATGACGGATCCAACTTGATACTTGATGTTGGGATTTATTGCGGAGGCAGGCAACAGCGACGCTTTGACGGTGAGATCCGCCTCTATGTCGCCCGGCTCTATAGGATAGCTTTGCTCCGCGGAGTAGCCTGCGGGCAATCCCGCGACTTCAACGGTGTAATTTTTGGGAAGCAAACTCACCCTCATCTCGCCGTTGTCAAAATAGTTCCTGCTGTTGGATTCCGTCACAACGCTGCCATTTGCGTCCTTGATCGTGATTTTGATCGCGGAAAGCGTGGGCTTGACGATCTCGCGGTTTGAGCGCACCACGCGGAATCTGTACTCCACAGGCTGATTTTCAACGAGTTTTGGCACGGACTGTCTGTCCTTCACGCTGTCGCATCTGTCGCAGTGCACGGCGCGGCTACCCTCCGCGTCAAAAGTAGGTTTTTGATCGATCACGGATTCCGATTGCCACGCGTGGCCGAGTTTGGTGAGCGTGGTTTCAAGTTTGGCGGGAATGTTGCCGTTGCTGTCGCCGTCGCAATCCTGACGCTGACACAAAATGTAGGAGGATCCGTCCTCTTCGCAAGTCGGCTCGGCGACGATCACGGTCTTCCCCGTAAAATCATGACCCAGCGCAGGGGTGACAACTTCAAATTTTTGCTGGCACACTCTGCATATTTTGGGATCGAAACCGTCCTTTGTGCAGGTCGCCGGTTTGTAGCGAGGATCGTCCCAATCCGATCTTAACGAGTGAGGGACCATATCGATGGTGTACTTTGCGGATATCAAGCAGCGTTTGCAGGTCCTCTGCCCTTCTCCCGTCTTGGTGCAAGTTGCGGGTACGTCGATCGTTGCGTTTTCCATATCCCAATCATGGCCGAGCGCGGGGACTTCGACGTTTTCGGAAATTCCGCATACGGTGCACTTGCGATTGAGGACTCCCCCCTCCGTGCAGGTCGCCGAATTTGAAACCTCCTGCCAAGTGTGCTCCTCGCAGGGTTTGATCTTGTTGCCGCACGCGACAAGCAATGACAGACACAGCGTAAGCACCGCCGCCGCCATTGCGATCGCGCAAATTTTTCTTAACGATTTCATAATAATATCTCCTTTAAGCGCCGATATTGTCCTCTTGCGTTTGCGAAAGCCTGAAGTAACCTCCGTCGTGGTCTATATCAAATGTGAAGGTCACGCCCGATCCGTCAAAGGTGTACAGCGTCATCTTTCTGCCCTCCACCTTGTAGTAGCCCTGGTACACCACGCCGTAGCAGTCAGTGTAGGTGACGTTGCCGTAGGAATCCATGGTGAGATGCGCCCAATCGTCGGACTCGTACTCGCCGTCCACATTGGGGACGTACCTGCGGTACTCGAAGTAGGTAAGGCCTGTGGACTCCTGCTCGACATAGATGGAGAAGTAGAAACTCAACTCCTTGTTGAGGCTATCTTCAAAGTAATAGCTTACCTCGTCGATTTCGGGAGCGAGCCTGTAGGTGCCCATCCTCTGCAGAGTGCCGTTCGCGGTGAGGAGTTCCGCACTTCCGTGGCCGTCAAGATACATATATTGACCAGGACGTTGCCCCGCGTCCCAAAGCAGGAATGAGCCGAAGATGAGTTTGCGCTCGTTCAGATATTTCCTGCCGGTCTGACTTGTCGCGATGTCAAACACGATAGATCTTGAGGTTTCCTCGTCTATCGCGTAGGTGAACACGATCACGTCGCCGTTGGGGTCCTCGGTGTAGGCGTGGGTGGTGGTGTCGTCCTTTGCGAACGTTGCCCTTGCCATGCTGCCCTCGTACACCGTCTTGCCGTCGCCGTCAACGTCGTAGGTCGCGGGATGGATCCTGTAGCCGTTGCCGAGCAGCCGTCCGCCGTCGTAGGTTTCCCAATCGCCGTCGAACGCGCCGTTGTAGATGTCATAGGTGAGGTACTCCTCGTGCCATGTCGTTTCAAAAGTGCCGAGCAACACGCGGTATACTTTTCCGCCCGCGCCGCCAAGCGATTCCTCGGTGATGATGTACTCGCGGAAATCCTCCGACCACTTTTCGGATTGGACCATTGTGCCCTGAGTCGGGGTAGCGAGGTAGCCTCTGTCAAAGGTGACCACGGTCACTTTGCCGTCGCCGTCGAACACGATGTAGTCATAGTACTCTCCGCCTTCTTCGGGACCGAACGTCATGAAGCGCAGGTCGTCGGGGCTGTACAGATAGTAAAGTCCTGCGTCCTTGGACACGTTGACCATCATGTTTTCGTTCTGTTTGAGGTAGTACTGTGTGCCGTTGTCCGCGGTGAACACGATGATGATCTCCATGCGGTAGAATGTGCCGTTGAGCGGCGAGCCGTTGTCGGGGGTGTAGGTCGCCTTGGCGCTGTAGCCGTCGGCTTTGAAGTTGTCAAGGTCAAAGCGCATATTGTCGCGCACGGCGTAGAACTTGCCGATGTTGTCGCCGTCGGTTTCTATGCGGAAGGTGAACGTGTTGTAATAACTCATATATTCATCTCTCGCCGCGGTGAAGCCGTCGCCGCCGAAGTAGTCGAGCAATTTGTCCGTCCAGTGTTGATAGGTGTAGACATACTCCACGTACTCTGTCGACCAGCCTTCCGCCTGGGCATAGGTGCCTATGCCGACGTATTCCGCGACATTTGTGGACATGGGTATGGCGATGTACGCCCTGTGCGAATCCTCAAGCAACAGCAGTCTTGCGGGATACGCGTTGTAAAGGTCGTCGGTTTCGTGCGCGTAGTCAAGCACAAATTTGCCGCTTATCTTTTTGTAGGTTTCGTCGTCATACTCCACCTCGCGGTAGTAATACAGGCTGAGAGAATCGCTGACGATGAACTCATAAAACTCGATATATTCGCTCTTTGAGAAGCTGTACGTGACGTTTTGATAGGTGTTTTCACCTGTGGAGGTGCCGGTCGTGTAATGCGCTTTGCCATCGCTCAAGGTGAAGTTGAGTTGAGCGTTTTCATTGTATTCGTCAGTATAGTGGTAGATGGTTTCACCCTCCTCCAAGTGGCTCACCATGCCCGTGTAATATGGCGCGTAGATGCCGACGATCTTGCCGGAAGAGAGGCTTTGCTCGTCTGTTTTGACGAGGATCATTGTTTCGTTGGGTCTGTCGAGCACCAGCATGATGAAAGCGTCGCTGTAGGTTTTTCCCTCAATGACGATGGGATTGTCAAAGACGTACACGCCGCCGTCGACGTCCTTGTCGACAATGCCGAACAGCGCCGCGGTCACATTGCCGTTTCTGTCCTGCGAAAGCGCATAGAACACATTTTGAGTGGAGTTTTTATAATCAAAGTTGATGATCCACGTTTGCATTGCCTCCGCGCCGTTGAGCGTCAGCCAAAACTCGTGGACGATCTGATAGGTGCCCTCGTGGGTTTCGTTGTTGTCGTCGGTGTAGGTGCCGCCGCCAAAGCCGTTGAGATAGAGGGAGTGATTGACGGGATCGAGGTCGCCGTAGAACGAACTGCGCTCGATCGCCTTATCTTTGATGTCGTAATCCCCCACGGGCTTGGAGTCGTCATCGGTCACGCGGAAGAGGAAGTCCTCCAGGCGGGAACTCTCAAGCCTGTCCTGATTGGAGGGATCCGTCACGTCGACGGTGTACATGCGGCATTCAAAGAAACCGTCCGCATTTTTGAAGTAGGTGCCGTTGGTCACAAGCACGGGGTCGCCCGCCACGTCGTAATAGGTGGGGTGATCCGGATCAAAGTAATATGTGAAAATGCCGAGGCCGTTGAGGAAAATGACGGGATAGCCGTCCTTGGTGGAGTAATAGCCCGCCTCCTCCATATTTTGCAGCCTGATCGTCGGCTGATTTTGGGAGGTTTCGATCACAAAGCGCGACACAAATCCGTTGCCGTCGCTGAATGAGTAGCTGTTCCAGGAGGGGTCGTATTCCACAACGCCGGATTTGGTTTGCCCGCCCTGCGCGTAGGTCGCGGTATAGCGCTCGCCAATCGTCAGCGTCACGCCGCCATTTCCCTGCTCGAAAGGTCGGTCATCGATGTCGACATCTGG
>CANQMD010000030.1 GCA_947624885.1 uncultured Clostridia bacterium | reverse complement strand
CAGGGGTGGAGTACACAATGTCATTGTGTGCAGGCTATGATGACGATAGTGTTGGCAATCGTAATTTCAGTTTGTATTATTATCTAGTCGCGGGCAGAACATATTATTTGAAAGTTTCAGCACACAGTGGGTATGGCTCTACCACTGTTACCGTGGAACGCGCGTATACCATCTGCGACAGCTTGTCTATGAGTAGCTGTATGACTGTGTTTTTGGGAACAAGTGAAGGCAAGTATTACAGTTTTATTCTCACCACCAGCGGTAGTTACACATTTTACTCTTCCTCTTCAAGTTCCGATTTTGATCCAGAAGTGATTTTGTATGACAAAGATTGGTCATGGCTTGATGATGAATATGATGACTATGAAAACATCGTAGATGGTGCTGATCCCAATTTTCATTTGTTATACTACTTGATTTCCGGTCAAACATATTATTTGGAAGTTTTCACACCTAGTCATTCAGGTTTCACCACTATTCATATCGCATTGACCTGACAATAATATTGTTGTTTAGCTGCACAAAAAAGTTTCAAAGCGCGACGATTATCGCCGCGTTTTTTTGTGGTTGATCTACAACAAAAAAAGCGCAGAGTTGATCTGCGTTTTTTTGTGACAAAAGTCGGACTTTTATGAAGTTCAGTCGTTCTTATGCGTTTCGGCGTACTTCACCTCGTCAAACGGCTCCGCGAGATCGAGGTTTTTCAGAAATTCGTTGTCAAATTCCTTCATATCGTCCAGCGCTCTTATGTCAAACCCGTTCTGGTAGCAGAGGCGCACCTCGCCGTTTTTGTTCATTCTGAGGGCAAAGCCGTCGTTCGGGGCAAAGGACAAGATACCTCTGTCGCCTTCGCGCGCCCGCATGTTGTAGCAAAACGCGATATCTCCCTCGAATAAACTCGTAATAAATTTGGGATTTGTATACGACACGATCTCCCGAAGCGTTGCTCTTGCTTCCGCGCTTATCGCGACGTTGCTCGTTTGCGCGATGCTGGCAAATCGGCTGTCTACGGTTTCGCCGAGGTCGTTCACGTACGGTCCCGCCAAATACACCCAAAACGGGATGGCTTTTTTGACGGTTTCAAACACAACGTCGTCGCCGTCCATATAAATTTTTCCAAATATCATAATATCCTCCTGACGCTCTCGCATTTCTACAGATTTTATACAATCATATTCCGCAAAAGTCAAGCGATTTCGGCAATATACGTCCCTTCAACGCTCCTCCCGCTGCGGTTATTTTGCAGGATGTTTTACTTTCGACAGTTTTGTCAAGCGTGGCGCAGGGGATAGGGCGCTACAGTTCGCCATTTGAACGTCGTCCTTCCTCAACATAACGCCAATTGAGCCTCGAATATGCGCAAATATACTGCGTGCGACGTTATTGAGTTTCCGGGCGCGATTTTGACCCTCAAACATGCGCACATATGCGCGTGGGCGCAACAGCCAAGCGCATTTGGCGTAACATAAAGTTGCAAAACTCAAGCGGATATGTTATGATATATTCGCCTTGAAAAGCGACTTCGGGGCGCGAGGAAGCGTATATGTCCATGAAATTTGATTATTTTCAATATCTTGTCGGTCAAACGATCCTGTATTGTCAAACGATCGAGCACGACGTCAAGTACATATATGCGGCGATGCAGACGGGGGATTTTGCCAAAAATCTCAGGGCGACGCGCAGCTGGTCGCTTGGCACTGCGGTAGACAACTTGCGTGCGCTTGATATGCGGCTTGGCACGGCGTATCTCACAGACGGCGACTACGATTTTCTGTTGAGCATGACGGGCAAGCGCAACCACATCTGCCACGGGATCTATCAAAGTTTCATCTACGTTCCCAACTTTGAAAGCAGCGCGGAGTATCAGCGCGAGTGCGACACGCTTGTCAGCTATCACGACGCGTTTCTCAAGCTGTATCGCCAAGTTGAGAACGTCCGTATACGCGCTATCCGCGCGTTTCGCGGCGCAGATTGATCCTCACATGCGATCGGCTATATTGAATACCGAATCGCGCCGCATATGCGATATAGCCATGCCGTCGCATTGACAACGCTTATGCTATCTCGTAATGCTTTTGCGTAGAAAGCGACCGCATATGTCAAAGTCAACCTGTCGCGTATCAAGCGCCGCACTACAAAATGTTTGCACTTTTGTTTGCGACCTCGTTGAAGGACGATATCCTGCGCGGATCTGCGCGCAACAACAACCATTCCGTCGCAAGCGCGGCGAAAAAACATAATCGGAGCAGAATATGAAAAACATCGGCGACTCATTAAAGAGCAAATTGGCGCAAAATCACGACCTTTTCAAATCCAAGTATGAAGCGCTGGAGTTGAGGCGCGTCGCGCTTGTCGGCAAGATCCGCAGCGATCGCGCGCAGCTTGAAGCGTTGCTCAAGCAAGACACCGCCAAGGCGCGTCGCAAGGCGAAAAAACTCCAAAAGAAGCTGTCCTTTGATCTCCGCTACGGCTATGTGGAGGGCGGTCACATCAAAAACGAAGTCCTCGGCATGCTGACGTTTTACAATTGGGGCAGGTCGCACAAAGTGGACATACGGCGGCACATCAAGTTTGACGACGGCGATCCCAACCTCTATCTCAACATCTATCAGCCCAAAAAGCGCGATATGAGCAAGACGATGCGTGTGTTTGTCTACATTCACGGAGGCGGTTGGATAGGCGGCTGGCCGGAGTCGCGCGAGGCGTTCACCACCAAGATCGCGGAGGCGGGCTATTTTGTTGCCAGCCTTTACTACGGCGACGCGCCCGCGTATTCGCACCCCAAGATGATCCAAAACATATACAAGGCTTTCGGCTGGCTCAAGGACCACGCGAGCGACTACAACATCGACATGGACAGCATATTTGTCGGCGGCGAGTCTGCGGGCGGGCATCTGAGCGCAATGGCGGGTTGCATCTCCACCAATCCCGCCTACAACGCCATGTTCGATCTCGACGAGCGTTCGCGCCACCAAAAGATAGAGGGTCTGGTGCTGAATTGCGGAGTTTACGACATGGAAAAGGCTCTCGAAACGGGCTTTCGCAACATCAATATCTACACGGAATCGTTCTGCGGCGGCACCAAACTGACGGAAATGCCCGACGATTTCCGCAAGCAGGTATCGCCCATCAATTGGGTCACGGCTGATTTTCCGCCCACCTATTGCATCTCTGCGGAAAACGACAAGCTGGCGGTACTGACGTTCGATTTTGTTGACAAGCTTTTCGATCTTGGCGTGTATGTAGATCACTATCACGCGGAGGGCAGGCTTGCGGTGCACGCGTTCGCGGTGTCGCAAGGCTTCAAAATATGCAAGATCGCTATGCAGGGCGCCCGTGAGTTCCTTGCGGGGCTTTGCGAGGCGGAAAGTGACATGACAAAATAACTTAACATTTCAAGCGTCGCGCCTTTTCCGCTCTTAATGTTCTTTGCAGAGTATTTATGACGCGCAAAAATGTTTTAGGAGGCATATATGAAAAAAGATGGTGCTGCAATCATTGCGCTGCAGGTCATGATCGCCGTCAGCGCGGTATTTGCGTTGGCGATGTTGCTGTTGTTCGCGTTTTCGGGCTCGATCCTTCCAAGCGGAGAGGATATCGAGGCGGGCGAGCAGTTGCAAATGGCGCTCGGCTATGTTTTGACAAGCATAATTTTGACCGCGCTACCTTCCGCGATCGTTTTCATCGCGCTGATCGTTGTTGACATATGCCTGATAGCGGTCAAGCAAAAGCGCAAGCCATTGATCGCATGCATGGTCATATTGCCGCTCTTTTTGCCGCTGTTCATCATCTCCACGCTGTCGTATTATGTGATAATCGACTACGCAAAGTGGCTGTATGCGATCCTCATCTCGGGATATGTGTGCTATGTTGCGACGCTTGTTCTGTGCGCGATAGCGCTTGCCAAAGACAAACGCGCTCGCACTTTGAAACCTGCCGACCCGACCGATATTGACTCGCGACAGGACAATATGTAAGTGTTTACTCAAAAATCGTTGCAATCGCGCGACAAAATGTGTATACTGTTTGCAAAAATCGATAATTTGGAGGATAAAATGAAATATTGCACAAAATGCGGCAGCGCCATTGAAGACGGCGCAAAATATTGTGTAAACTGCGGCGCACCATGCGCACCCGTCAAAAAACCCGCCACGATCAAAGTCATCGCCGAGGTTTTTATGATTTTGGGTTGCATCTCTTCGGGCTGGGCGCTTATTCCGCTTTGCTGGACTGTTCCTATGACAGTCAAATACATGAGAAGCGTCAAGGAAGGCGCTGATGTCAGCACGGGGTTCAAGGTATGCTCGCTCATTTTCGTCAATCTTATCGCCGGCGTACTTATGCTTGTTAGCAACGATTTTGAAGATTGACAAAAATTATAAGTTGTTTTTTAGGCGGTCTTAATCGAGATCGCCATTTTTTTTTGCGCGAATATTCATGTTTTGGCGTTTAATAAATCGCGTATTGGCAAAAATTCGTGTATGGACAGGCTGTTCGTCACAAACATCGAGGACACAGAGGTGCTGTATAAAAGCGCCCGAAACAGAGAGGACGTTCGCACCGATCCCCCGTGCGGCAAACGTTTGAAAAATTCCGCCCTCGGTGACGAACAGCCATCCTCGGAAACACTCGATTAGAACATCAAAAAGGTAGTATATGATAGAGCGACAGGAATATCAGGATTACGTATCCAAAAACGCGCCCAAATCCCCCATGGTGCGCACATTGATCGCGGCGTTTGTCGTCGGCGGGATCATATGTTGCATAGGCGAGGGGGTCGGCGATGTCATCAAACTCATCTTCAAGGATATGAGCGAAAAGGACGCGGCGATCTGGGAAAGTTGCGTTATGATCTTTTTGGGCAGCTTTTTCACGGCGCTTGGGCTTTACGACAAGCTGGGGCACTATGCGGGAGGCGGCTCCATCATTCCGATCACGGGCTTTGCCAATTCCGTCGTATCGCCCGCCATGGAGTACAATCGCGAGGGCGTATTTTTTGGGATCTGCGCCAAAATGTTCGTCATTGCGGGCCCCATCATAGTGTTTGGTGTGACAGTGAGTTTCCTCATAGGATTCATAAGTTATTTTGTGGTGTGATATGCGAACATTCAGGCTCAAATCTCCGGTATACGTCAAAAGCGGATTCACCATTGTCGGACCCAAGGAGGGCGACGGCAATTTCGGCGACTGCTTCGACATAGTTTTGCGCGACGATCTCTGGTGCGAAAAGTCCTACGAGAAGTGCGAAAGCAAGCTGCATCGCGACTCTATCTCCGGCGCGATCAAAAAAGCGGGGCTAAAACGGGAAGATATCGACATCCTGTTGGGCGGGGATCTTCTCAACGAATTGAGTTCCACAAGCCTTGCCGCCCGCAACTTTCCTTGCGCGTTTTTGGGCTTGTACAACGCGTGCTCCACATTTGGCGAGGCGATGTTGGTCGGCTCCATGCTTATCGACGGCGGTTTTGCCAAAAACGTCACGTGTTCAACGTCAAGTCACTATTCTTCTGCGGAAAGGCAGTACAGATTTCCGCTTGAGCTCGGCAATCAACGTCAGCCCACGGCGCAGTGGACCGTGACGGGAGCCGGTTGCACGGTGCTCAGCAGCGAAATACCTCCAAAGCATAACTGCCGCGTGTACGAGGACGACATCATATCCATTGACGAGGGCATGAACATCGACTCAAAAACGCTTGAAAAGTACAAAAAGAGCGTGGAAAAGCAAAAGCAGGTCATCAACCTTGACAAATCCAACATCATCGAGGACAATTTTTCCCGCCTCAACAACGACTATCTGTGCCCAAACACTCACTACGCGGTCGTCACGGGCGGAACAATCGGCAGGGTGATAGACCTCGGTATAGACGACGAAGCAAACATGGGCAGTTGCATGGCTCCCGCCGCGGCAGACACTATCCTTACGCATTTTGAGGAGAGCGGCATGGATCCAAGCGACTACGACGGCATATTCACGGGGGATCTCGGACGATTCGGAAAGCAAAATCTCGAATATCTTCTGTCCAAGGAGGGCGTTACATTGCCAAATTACTATATGGACGGAGGGGCAAGCTACTTCACTCCGGAACAAAAGTCGTTTCAGGGCGGCAGCGGAGCAGGGTGCATAAACACCGTGTTCAACAGCTACATTCTCAAGCGTCTGCAAAAGGGTGAACTCAAGCGCATACTCGTCGTTCCCACGGGCGCGTTGCTCAACAAGGACACTCCTCTTCAAAAGGAAACCATACCCGGCATTGCACACGCGTTTACAGTCGAAAGCAGAAAGTTTGACTGAAAGTATTCCAATTTAAAGCAATTTTTAGAATAGATTGCTGTTTATATAGGTGTCATATGGAAATATTTTTGACTTATCTCAAGGTGTTCGCAGTAGGGGGACTCGTCTGCATGCTCGGACAGATCCTCATCAACAAAACCAAGATGTCCTCCGCGCGTATATTGGTGCTTTACATGCTCATCGGCGCAGTGCTTGAGGTCTGCGGCGCTTTTGAGCCTATCAAAAAGTTCGCAGGATCGGGCGTGACGATCCCCATCATGGGCTTCGGCTCCAATCTCGCAAAGGGCGCGATAGAGGGCGCAAAGACCAACGGCATGCTCGGCGCGATCACGGGAGGATTGAGTTCCGTTGCGGCGGGATTGACAGTGGTGATTGTATGCGGCTTTGTTTTTGGACTCATCTCTCGCTCGCGCTCCAAAAAGATATGACTTTGTCCAAATGGCTATCGCTACACCTCTACACCCGCAATCTTTATGAAATATTCACAAAATTGCATAATTATTCATAAATTTTGTATAAAATCTCGAAAATTTTTAAAATTTATGAAAAAATATGCAAAAATCGCTTGATTTCGTCGCTCAATGGTGATATATTAAACTCGTACAAAACAAAAGGGACGTTTCCCAAAAAGGAGAAGGTTATGAAAGCGCAAATTCTTGTTTCCATTTTGGCGGGGGTGCTCATTCTTGCTTTCAGCTTGGGAGTGCTCATCACCGCACTCTGAAGTATCGGTCATTTATCAGCGCTGTCTTGACGCGCTTCGCTTCTGCGAGGCGTTTTTCATTTTTGCAAAATTTAAATTTGCAACACAACTCGCGCTTCCAAAAAGCGCTCAAACCGATTGTCCGCGCTTTTGGCGCTCGTCAAAATGCTATATTTTGCATTGCCGTGATCAACTTTTATCTATTATGGATTCAGATTCAGCAGATCGGACATATCGTTCATGCTCAGATACGTATCCGGCACTTTGCCAACGATCACGTTTTCGCACACAAGCACCTCCGCTTTTATTCTCACCGTAGGCTCGTCGATGGGCGTTATGATGTTCACATCCGCATACACGTCTATATATATCTTGTGCGAAGTCTGATTTATGCCCGCGGATTGAAAGTATGACACAAAGTCGCAATTTGCAGTTCCGATAGGCACGATTTTGATCGTCACGTCGGGTCCGAATCCCGTGAGCAGGGCAAGTCCCGTGAAAGTTCCCACGGCAATGGAGATATCCTGTGCGCCCAAGCTGTCCAGATTTGCCTGCGCCAAATTGGCTATCTCTCGCGCGATCGCGTTTATCTTTGGCGAATTTGCCCTTATCATACTCACGTCGCCCGCGTCGTTATACTTCACTTCAAACAGTTCGTCGTATGTGATCCCGTCGTTTATGACGCTTGTCGCGGCGATATTCACGGCGTTTGTCGCGATCGCTCTCACCTGCGCAACTGACGTTCCCATCACCGTCGGCACAATATTTTTGCGGAAGTACACCGTGCAAAATATGAATGCGGCAACAAAAATGAGGATCGCGATCGCGACCCGCACGATCTTCGGTTTCACATCCACCATCGCCGCTCTCATACCATAACATATGAATTTTCTTTGAAAATCTTTCGTACAAACTCTTTTTGCCAAACGCTTCAAAACTCACCTACAGCAAGCGCCAAACGCGTATATTGCAGCGCGTTTTAAAACAGCGCTTACGGCAGGCGCTTTTGACCGCCTTCCCGCAAAACACATTCGATCCGCGTCATATCTTTGCCATACGTTTCAACTATAATGCAACAGTCGGTTCCTTTGCAATGTACATTACGTCCGACAAAAAAGCGCGTCGAATAAGTTGAATTTTCAATTTACAATATAAACTCGTTTTGTTATAATATTTTTTATGGAACAGATTGATTTGTTTGATCTTCAACACAACGAGGACAAAGTCGCTCCGCTTGCGGAGCGCATGCGCCCGCGCACCCTCGACGAATTTTTGGGACAGGGCAAAATAGTGGGCGAAGGCTCCTTGCTAAGGCGAGCCATATCCGCCGACAAACTCGGAAGTTGCATATTTTTCGGTCCTCCTGGCAGCGGCAAGACAACGCTTGCAAACATAATCGCGTCCACGACAAACGCGCACTTTGTCAAACTCAACGCCGTGACAAGCGGAGTTGCCGACGCCAAGAAGGTCATCGAAGAGGCTAAGGACAGGCTCAGGATGTACGGCAGACGCACATATCTCTTGCTTGACGAATGCCACAGGTGGAACAAGGCGCAATCTGACAGCGTTTTGCAGGCGATCGAGCAGGGCTACATCATCTTTATAGGCTCCACAACCGAAAATCCCTTTGTATCCATGACTCGCGCCATAGTTTCGAGGTGCAGGGTGTTCAGCTTTTCTCGGCTGTCCGACAAGGAAATAGAGGTCGGACTTCGCCGCGCGATAGCCGACAAACAGCGCGGACTTGGCGACATGAACATCCAAGTCACCGACAAAGCCATCTCTCACATCGCATGGGCAAGCGGCGGGGATCTTCGCACTGCGCTCAACGCGCTGGAACTTGCCGCGCTCACAACTCACGCGGGCGAGGACGGCGTGATCCGAGTGACGGAGGCGGAAGCGGAGCAATCCATTCAGCAAAAGTCGCTCAGCGTGACCGAGGATATGTATTACGACATGATCTCCGCTTTCATCAAGAGCATGCGCGGCAGCGACTCCAACGCGGCGCTGTATTGGGCGGAAAGGCTGATAGAGGCGGGTTGCGACCCGCTGCTCATTGGCAGAAGGATCATGATCCACGCCTGCGAGGACGTCGGCATGGCGGATCCAAACGCTATCGTCGTTGCGCAATCCTGCGTGGCGGCGTTTGAGCGTATTGGTTTGCCGGAAGGCAAGATCCCGCTTGCGGAGGGCATAATCTATGTGTCCGAAGCGCCAAAATCCAACAAGGTGGTGGAGGCGCTGTACGCCGCGGACGACGCGGTGAAAAAGGTCAAACACGAAAGCGTGCCCATCTATCTGCGCGATCCCAACTACAAGCCCGACGACGAAGTCGTCAAAGGCTACAAATACCCCCACAATTACGGCGGTTGGGTCAAACAGCAATATCTGCCCGATGAACTTAAGGACGCAAAGTTTTACGTCCCCACAGAGAACGGCTTTGAAAAAGTCATCAAGGAGAGGCAATCGAAGCGCACTTGACTTTATTGCAACAGAGCCGTCAAGCGGTTGAAGTTGCAAATTGTCCGCGGACCGTCGTAGGACAACAACAAGGTCGCAAACGACTTGAGTCTGTCAAGATCCCTCCAAAAAATCGGGCGAAAAAGCGTCGCGAACGCAAAAATTTTCGCTCTTGGAGGGTAGTCGAGCAAAAAAGCCCCAAAAAAGCGACTAAACAGTAAGCTTTCTTTTTGGAAACAAAAAGTTTTAGAGGCAAAAATTTGAAAATGTTTACCGGATTTGCAAAATCAGGTTGACAATTCAAATTTTGAGGGGCTTTTCAAGGCAAAATTATGACGCTTTTCAATCGTCGCAACCAGGCTTTGAAAGCGTCGCCTCCAACCTCGAAAATCGCCGTGACCAAGTTCAAAATTTTGAATTTGTTCAATTCAAAAACGCGTCGACAAAGTTCGGAATTCAAACATAAATAAGTCCAAAATCAGGACATAACAAATCTTGCGATTTTGGCAGCTTTCATCAAAAAATTCCGATGAGTTCGCTTCAAAATCAAGTCGAGTTCAAAAACGAATTTGAAGGAGTGAAATCAACAAAAAGTACGCTCAAAATCAAATCAAGTTACTTGATTTAAAGAACTGAAAGCACAAAAAAGCAATCACAAAATCTCAAGTTGCTTGATTTAAGGAGTTGAAATCAACAAAATAACATTCAAAATCAAATTAAGCAAAACCCAAGTTGTATGAAAGGAGAATTCAAATGCTGAAAATTCAAAACTTGACAAAAACATATGCCGGAGCGGCAAAACCGTCTGTTGAAAACATCTCGTTTGAAGTGAAAGCGGGCGAGATATTCGGTTTCATAGGTCCCAACGGCGCAGGCAAATCCACCACTATCAAGTGCATGTCGGGCATCATTTCCATGACCGAGGGCGATGTGATCATAGACGGAAAGAGCATGCGCAACGATCCCATCGCGGCAAAATCCAACATCGGCTATGTCAGCGACGATCACGCGCTTTATGAGAGTTTGACGGGCACTGAATACATCAATTTTATTGCTGATGTGTTCAAAGTCAGTTCCGCAGAGAGGGAACAAAGGCTGAAAAGGCTTGCGGCGATGTTCTCGCTTGATAGCGCTATAAACAAGCAAATTTCCACCTATTCGCACGGTATGAAGCAAAAACTCAACATCATCGGCGCACTCATTCACGAGCCCAAAGTTTGGATATTGGACGAGCCTATGACGGGTCTTGATCCCAAATCTGCATACAACCTCAAACAGCTTATGCGCGAGCATGCGGACAAGGGAAATTGCGTGTTTTTCAGTTCGCATGTGCTTGAAGTCGTTGAAAAACTGTGCGACAGAATAGCAATAATCGACGGTGGGCACCTCATAACCATATGCACAATGGACGAACTCAAACAGCGCAATATGGACAAATCTCTTGAGGAACTGTTCCTCAAACTCACCGACGACGAGTTTTCGGATAAATTTTACAACAAACAAGCTACTGTTGAGGACGCATTGAAAGCATCCGGCAATGCGGAGGAGCAAATCCCAAAACCCACTGACGAGCATAAATCTGACGACTTAACAGCTAAAAACAATAGCGGCAGCGACAGTAAATCAGTCGACTCAACAGCCACAAACAACAGTACCGACCAGCATAAATCTAATGGCGCGACAGCCAAAATCAGCGCTTCTGACGAGAGCAAATCTGATGACGCGATCGCCCAAAATAATAAGTCGAGCGAGGAAGAAGAATAAGCTATGAAGGACTTTTTGCTCGTTTTCAAAACGTTATATCGCAACGCGAACGTGCGCAAAGTGGACGCAAGCGGCAAACGCAAAATATCGCAAAAGATAGTGCTGTTTTTGGTGTGCGTGCCGCTTATTTTGATATTCTGCGTTATGCTTGGTATGCTGGTGTACTCAAACATTAAAAACATTGTGGAGTTGTCCTATCTTGTTACGGCGATTGTCGGCATGGGTCAGCTTGCCGCGCTGCTTTTTGGCCTGTACGGTGTGATCACGACGCTGTATTCCGGCAACGACAGGGCGTTGCTCAACTCGCTTCCTCTGAGGGCATCCGCGGTGTTTATGGCGAAGTTTGCGCTCAGCTATATTCAACTGCTGAAGATCACAACGCTGTTCATCTTGCCGCTTGGACTGACATCCGCTATCACATACGCCGCGCTTGGCAGAGAGATGTTTTATGCATTTTTTGCGCTGATATTTGCAGTTGCGATCATCGCGCCCATACTGCCGCTTGCGGTGATCACGCTGTTTTCGTTGCCGATCAACTATATCGGATCCTATCTCAAAGGGCATACCGTGCTGAAATCCGTGCTGTCGATACTCATATACGTCGTGTTGTTTGCGACTTACATAGTTGTCATATTTGTTCTGAACGGCACAGGAAGCGGCGAAGAGGCGGACGACACGGCGGCTTTTGCGGGTATGATGGCGGGGCTTGCAACCTTCGGCAAGATATTCTATCCCTCAAAAGTTGCTGTGGAGTGTGCGCTTGGCATAAACGGCGGAGTGAATTTTGGAATTTCCGCGGCGATAACCGTAGGGCTTATTGCGTTGACAACGCTTTTGTCCGCGCTGTTTTACAAGCGTATAGCCCAGCGAAGCCTTGAGGCGGGCGGGGATAAGAGCCGTCACGGCGAAATATCATATAAGCAGAGCGGGCTTATACCTGCGCTCATAAAGAAGGATTTTATGAGCATAATCCGTAATCCGCAAATGGCAATGTCGTCGTTTGCAAACTTGCTCATTGCGCCGCTGTTCATTGTGTTGATGTACTTTTCAACCGTGAAAAGCGTTGCGGGAGAGCCGTCAACGGACGGCATGGATATGACGATCATGGCTCAGACGCTTGGGCTGTCCATCGCATTTATGTTTTCGTCGCTATATTTGGGCGGCGCGAATATGCTGTCCGTACAGGCGTTTTCGCGAGAGGGCAAGGCGTACTACGTCAACCGTTCGCTGCCAATACCCGCGTCGCTCATAGTGCGCGCAAAGCTGATATTTGCCCTCATCGTAAGTACGATCGTGAACGTCATTGATTTTGTTGTTGTGCTTGCGCTGTACGGAACGCATTTTGTCAACGCGCTGATGTTTTTGATCTGTTGCGAGATGTGCATAGTGGGCGGCATAGGGCTGAACATCTATGCGGACGCGCGATTTGGAAACGTGGATTGGGAAACAAGACAGGAACTGCAACAATCCGCAGGCGGTATTAACCGACTTTTTGTGGCGCTGGCTTGTATGATCGTGCCCGTCATAGGACTGATCGTCGGGATAGTGATAGGCGCAGTCGGAAGCGGCGTAGGGCTTGACGCGACGTTGATCTTTTTGATATTATGGACAATATGCGCGGTCTTGTCCGCGGCGTTTATGGGCATAGGGCTGTATATCGCGCTTAATCTCACCGCCAAACACCTTGAAAATTTCGGCGAGAGAAAATTCACGGTGCGCAAAGGGGCGCGTATGAAAACGGGATCGGGATATCTCCCTCCGCGCGGCGGCTTGATGAGATGAACTTGTTCGCGTAAAAGATCATCGCATGGTTGTTGAAAAATATTCGTTTAGAATCACGAAATATATTGAGGTAGACAATATGATAAAACACAAAATAGGGCTCGACGTAGGAGATGTTAGGATAGGGGTCGCGGTGAGCGATCTTATGGGGCTAACGGCGAATCCGCGAGAAACGTATGTGCGCAAAAAGGACGACGTGAACGCGGATATCGAATACTTTTGCGAATACGCAAAGCGAGAAGACGCTGACGCGTTCGTGTTGGGATTGCCAAAAAATATGGACGGCAGCGAGGGTCCAAGGGCGGAGATCACAAGGCAATTTGGAGATTTGCTGGCTGAGAGGAGCGGTCTGCCCGTGATATATCAGGACGAGAGGCTGACCACCGTGTCCGCGGAGCGCATTCTGCTTGAGGCGGATATGCGCAGGGATAAGCGCAAGCAGGTGATAGACAAAGTTGCCGCGGCAATAATTTTGCAAGCGTATCTTGACAGAAAGGTGTGACTTGCCAGAATGTGCGCCTAAAATTGTGCTTGCAATTTTGGGAATTTGTGATAATATTAGTGCTAGCGAAAAAGCGCTGAGCGCGAAAAGGAGTTTATTATGGCAGATTTTTTTGAGGACGACGTGAACGAGCAGGAAGATGAGGATATCATCACTCTGCACAACGAGCAGACTGACAAGGACGAGGAATTTTACCACCTCGCGACTTTGGACGTTGACAAAAAGTGGTATATCGTGATGAAGCCCGTCGAGCCTCTCGAAGATATAGGCGAGGACGAAGTGTTGATCTACGAGATCGCGACGGAAAAGTCGGGCGAATCTTACTTCAAGCCTATCGAGAGCGAGGAGGAGTTGCAAAAGGTGTTTGACGAGTTTATCAAGGAACTCGAATCCCAATGCGACTGCGGTTGCGAGGACTGTCACCACGACGGATGCGACTGCGAGGATTGCCACCACGACGACAAGGACGAATGATATTGCGCCTTGACAAGTTTGTGCGCCGCTTGATATGAGCGGCGCTTTTTTACGCCTGAAACAAAATCGGGCGTCAAAAAGTTGCGAACGACAATGATATATGGACAAAAAACTTAAAAAAGTTGAAAAACCATGCAAAATTCATTTGCAAAATCAGTTTATATAATATATAATCATCAAGACCAAACACCGCGGCAGAGCAAGGGCTGTTCCCGTCAGGGTATCCCGAGCGACGAAGCTGTGGGAGGTAAAAACAAATCTATGGAGGCTACCAAATGGCAGTAACAACAATGAAAGCCCTGCTGGAAGCAGGCGTTCACTTCGGTCACCAGACAAAGCGCTGGAACCCCAAAATGGCAAAGTATATCTATGCCACGCGCAACGACATCCACATCATCGACCTTCAGATCTCCGTCGACCATGTAGAAGCCGCTTACGAGTTTGTCAAGAGCGTCGCGGCGGAGGGCAAATCCGTCCTCTTTGTCGGCACAAAGAAACAGGCTCAGGAGGCTATCAAACAACAGGCGGAGCGCTGCGATATGTTCTACATCAACCAAAGATGGCTTGGCGGCACGCTGACCAACTTCGAAACCATCCGCACCAGGATAGATCGCCTCAACAAGATCAACCAGATGGAGATCATCGGCGACTTTGAATATCTTCCCAAAAAGGAAGTCGCAGCCCTCAAAAAGGAACGCGACGATCTTGAAAGAAACCTCGGCGGCATCAAAAATATGCGCACTCTCCCGGGTTGCCTCTTTGTGGTCGACCTCAAAAAGGAAGAGAACGCGGTCAAGGAAGCAAGAAAACTCAACATCCCCATCGTCGCGGTGGTCGACACCAACTGCGATCCCGACCTTGTTGACTACGTGATCCCCGGCAACGACGACGCTATCCGCGCGATCCAACTGTTTGCGCAACTCATGGCGGACGCGGTCATAGAGGCAAGACAGGGCGAATCGCTGCATC
>CANQMD010000029.1 GCA_947624885.1 uncultured Clostridia bacterium | reverse complement strand
CGCTGACCATCATGGACGGCTCCGGCGACAACGTCACAAACAACTATTCTGTTGCGAGCATCTCCGCAAATGCGATAATGTATGAAGGCAACATCACAGGCTACACCCTGCCCTCCGACAACCAGTTCACTTACGACGGCACGGAGCATACGTTCGGGATCACGGATCTGCCCGAGGGTTGCGTACCCCTCTATCGCACGGAGCAGACTCAATATGCCCAATCCGCCCCATCGTTTATCGACGCGGGCGAATACAAGGTGTATTTCAAACTCGAACTTCAATATTACAAACCTGTCGAGAGCAGCTTTGACGTGAAGGTTTCCCCCGCACAAATCACTGTTACGGCGCAACCTCAGTCCACCATCCACGGCTACGAATTCGACTTTGACGAACATGCATACACCATCATGGGCGACAATGTGGACGACTCAGGCCTCGGCATTTCTGTGGTCACGTCATACTCTCCCGGCGACGACGCGGGCAATTACGACATCACCGTCAAATACACCAAAAACAAAAATGTGACGGTCACCCCCGTCGCCAACACCCTCAAGGTGGACAAGGCGGAGATCGAGGTCACACCCAATCTCATATCGTTGAAATATGGCGAAGCGTTGGACCATTCATCGTTGATTTCCTTCGCCAAACCCACCTACGGCAAGGATCCTCAGATCTCGGTGTCCACAACATATGCTCCGGGCACCCCTGCGGGAACGGTATGCGAGATCGAGATCACTGCCGCCAAGGACAACAACTACACGATCACCGTCAACGGCAAAGGCTCCGTCACGGTCACAAAGCGCAACGTAAACCTCACGCTCAACGACATCAACGTGACTTATGGCGACGCAGTGTCCACCTCGGATTACGGCTTTACTTTCGGCAGCGGCGACGGAGTGTATGAAGGCCAGCAACTGAAGCTGGATTTCAGTACGGACTACAATCAAGGCGATCCCGTCAACCGCACCTACACCGTCATGGGCAGCGCGACGGACGACGAGGTCAACCAAAACTACAACATCACGATATCCCGCGGCAAACTCACCGTGGCAAAGCGCCCCGTATCCGTCAAAGTGCGCGACTGCGAAGCGACCTACGGCGAGGATATTGCGGCAAACTTTGCCTACGACATTCAAAGCGGTAACTTTTACGGCTCCATACCCGCCGCTGTCTACAGCAAAGCCTACACACCGGGCGACATTGAGGGCAGCATAAGCGCGGAATTTGCCGACGGCAATCACGACATTACCGTCACGGACGGCAAAATAACCGTGAAAAAACAGAGCCGCACGATCACGATCAACCTCAGCGCGACTCACGCGGACGTCGGCACGCCCTACTCTCACACTTTCACCAAAGACGACAAAAATGTTTTGGGGCTGTTTGAGGGCGACGTACTTGGCGGGACTCTGCAAACCAACAGCGGCGAGGACGGCAACTACACTTCCATTTCCGATTTCAATTGGTCCGCTCCGCTTTCAATCGTCAACAAACAAGAGGCCGGCGTCAACGACTACTACAAAGTCAACTATGTCCTCAACATTCGCATAAGCAAACTTGTCATTCACTTCTCTGCGACGGGCTGGGACAGTCCCTACGACGGCGATGAACACACCGGCACAATTGAGGTCACCGAGGAAGGCTTGACGGATTATCAGATCCTCTACAGGCTGGCAGAAAGCGGCGACTACGATCTTGAAAAGATGCCCGCATTCTCCGAATCCGGCAACCACACGGTTTACTTCATCATCAAAGCCACCGGAAAGACGGAAACCGAAGGCTCTTTGACGATCAACATCACACCTCGCAAGGCGGTGCTGACGGCAAAGGACGCAACCGTTGAATTTGGTCAAGCCGCGCCCGCCCTCACATATGAATCGAGCAACATCATCCAAAAGGACCTTGCGGCGCTCAACCTCAGCGCTGTGGCGAGCGACTACTCCGCCGGCGACGACGTGAAGGACGGCGGATACGCGATCACCGTCACTTACGCGCCCAACGACAATTATTCTTTCACTGTCGTGCCCGGCAAACTCACCGTAACGCCCAAAGCGGTTGCCATCACTCTCAACAAGCAGCCGCAGATCTCTTACGGCGACAGCGCCAACGGTTTCGATTATGGCGACTATGAAGTGAGCGACGCATCCGCAAAACAAGGCGTAACATTCTCCACCGAGTATCGCACGGGCAACGGCGTTGGCGATTACAAGATCAACGCAAGCGGCAGCCGCAACTACGCCTACACTGTTGACAAACAACTCAAAGTCGTGCAAAGAAAGGCGACGATCACGCTTGGCGTTGCTTCCTCAACCTACGGCTCCGACCCCACCTCCGCCCTGCTTGCAAGCGTCACTTACGACAACCTTTACGCGCCCGACCGCGGCAGCATAGCCGTGACTTTCACAGGCTACGACAAGGATTGCAATACGTACACCGTTACCCCGTCGGCTTCAAACCCCAACTACGACTTCACATGCACTCCCGGTCATCTCACGGTGAACAAGGCAAATCTCACTCTGACGCTCACTCAACAGACTTCAGTCATGTACGGCAATGCAAAACCGACCTACTCCGTGATCTCCTCAAGCGCGCTCGTCGGCGGCGAAAGCAGTTGGACGGACGTGGTGGACGATGTTGCCGCTTTCAAATACGCATTTTACATTGCGGGTCAGGACGCGCTTGCGGGCGATATCCTGCATGTCGGCAGCTATGATGTGGAAGGCAGCGGCCTCACCTCCAAAAACTACAACATCACCTACGCGCCTCTCAGGCTTACAGTGACAAAGGCGTTGTTGTTTGTCGCCCTCGATTCTCACGACGCGATAGTCTATGGCGACGATGTTCCCACCTTCTCCTACACGGTGACGGGATGGCGCTATGACGACGAAACCGCCGTGGGACTGCCTGTTCTTGACATTACTTGCAACTACGAGAAAGGCAAAAACGCGGGCAGCTACAACTATTCGATCAACGTCAGCAATGTGACGCTTGCGGACTACACCCTGCAAGCCAAGCCCGCGTCGCGCACGCTTACCGTGGGCAAGGCGACCTACAGCAATATCTCCTACCCGGACGATATCACAAACGTCACCTACTATCCTTCTCTCACTCTTAAGGACATCAAGTTGGCGACGGGTTACAAGTTTAAAACCGAAACCACTCATCCGACTTGCAACGTGACGACCTACGCCGCGATCTACAACGGGGATCCCACCAACTACTACGATTATTCCTTAAACATAACTGTGAAACTCATCAAGGGAACGCCCTCGTTCAACGTCAATAGCGATCCGTCTGCGGATTGGACGGGCGCCGCGTTGGACATCAAAAAATTGTTTAATATCAGCATCACCTCAGCCAAGGGCTATGACGGAAATGCGACTCTCTCTATGAAAATCGGCGGAGTCGAAAAAACCACCGTCACAGACGGCGGCGTTTACACCGTGACTTTCAGCGTCCCCGCGCAGGACAACTGGAATGCCTATAGCAACTCGTACACCCTCAAGATCAAAGCGGCAAAGATCGGCAACACGACCTACACAGTTGAGGACGCTCTATCCGCAGGTGGAACGATCACACTGTTTGGCAACGCATTCATCAGCAAAAATGTGGAGTTGAAGAGCGGCTGCGTGCTCAACCTGCCCTATGACGGCGCCAATCTCACAGGCGACGGCAAAACAGGCAGCGCGGCATACTACAACATCGACGTTCTCAACTCAACCAAATATCAAAAACTGTTGCTCACGATCCGCTCGGATTGCACGCTCACGGTTTCCGGCACGCTGAACGTCGGAGGAATCACGGGCATCGACAACGGAGGATATTATCAAGGCTCCACAAGTTCGGACTATGCCAGGATACACCTTGAAGGCACCGCGGCAATTGTCGTGAAAGGCACGCTCGATCTGCACGGCTTTGTCACTTCGCAAAACGGCAATGCAAAACTCACCGTCAATTCCGGCGCTACGCTCAAAGCCCCATTTGTCGTGCATGATTTCAGAGGCGGCAGTTGCACAGGCGGCGCATACAACCAAGGCGGAATATCTCCGTTCAATCAGTATGAGATGCCCAACATCCAAAACATCACGCAAACGATCAATTCCGGAGCAAAAGTCATCGCATACGTCAGCTTGAGGACAGAGGATGTGGACCTGAAACTTTTCAAATTGCCGGCTTCATACAACAAAGCGGAAGCAACCATCATTTCAACAAGCGGTGCACTGATCAATCTGACAAGCGGAAGCCTGAAAATCGTCCATACGCCGTCCATTGACGCCGCGACCAACAACAAGACCGCCATCACTCTCAACGACGAATCTGCCGCGGAACTTGGCTCTCTCAAAATGTCCATCGACGTTGCAATAGCAACTGTTGATGTTGATACAAGCACCGTGTACTTCCCCATTCCTTACAACTTTGACATCACAATCAACAACAAGGCTACGTTGACGATACCCAACAAAGTCAAACTTTTGTCCGGTGCAAAGATCACGGTGGAAGCCGGCGGCACGCTCGATCTTACAGGCGGCGGCATGATCGTGTATGACGCAAATTGGGCTGACGATTGGAACGGCACAAAGACAGGCACTCGCGTGTATCCCACAGGCAAAGGCGCGGCGCAAATCATCGTAAGGGGCACATTCAATGTGGGAGCCGCTTTTGGCGGAGCGATCAAGGGCGAAGCAAGCGGCAAAGTGGTCGTCAAAACAACCTCTCTATCCATCGCCGCAAAGGAAGGCTTTGGCACGCGTAGCGGACTGACATTCTCCTTCACGCAAACCTATTCGCAGACCTACAATGCGTCCCTCATCGGCTACAGCGGGTCGCTCTCAAACGGCAGCACCTACACATTCAACGGCAGTTCCTGGACAAAATCCTGACGCGCTTCACTCCAAAAAGGAGCCTCGCTTGAGGCTCCTTTCCTTTTGCTTACCAAAAAGCCCGACTATTCTGTCGGGCATTTCGTTTTTTTGTATTCGCTTGACGAGGGTCAAATCGAAAGGTCGTCAAACCGCGTTTCGGCGATGTTTGCGCCTTTGTTCATCGCTCACTTGCTCTGCTTTGTCGCGACTTCCAACAGACACTTCGCCACAAACTCGTCCACTGTCATAGCGCCAAGGTCCCCCTCGCTGCGATGGCGCACGCTGACCACGCCCTGCTCCGCTTCCTTGTCGCCAATGACGAGGATGTACGGCACTTTTTCAAGTTGCGCCTCGCGTATCTTTTTGCCGAGTTTTTCACTGCGAATGTCGGCTTCCGCTCTGAGGCCCGCCGCCTCAAGCTGTTTTTTGATCTCCACAGCCTTGTCGGTAGTGCGATCGGTGAGCGACAGCACCCTGACCTGCTCCGGCGCGAGCCACATCGGGAATGCGCCGTTGTACTTTTCGATCAACATACCCAGGGTGCGCTCATAACAACCTATCGAACTTCTGTGGATGATGTACGGCCTTGCCTTTTCGCCGTTTTCGTCGATATATATCATGTCAAAGCGCGTCGCCAACGAAAAGTCTATCTGCACCGTGAACAGCGTGTCCTCTTTGCCGTGCACGTTTGCCGCCTGCACGTCCAGCTTCGGCCCGTAAAACGCCGCCTCGCCCCACGCTTCCTGATATTTGATCCCCAAATCGTCGAGGATGTTCTTCATTGTGTTTTCGACTCTGTCCCAGTCCTCCTTGCTGCCGACGTACTTGGACGCGTTTTTGGGATCCCAGCGCGAAAAGCGATACCAGATGTCGTCCTCTATGCCGAACACTTTCGCCATATATTTTATGAGGTCCACACAGCCCGCAAACTCCTGCTCAAGCTGGTCGGGAGTGCAAACGATATGTCCGTCCGCAAGCGTAAATTGGCGTATGCGCGTAAGTCCGTGCATTTCGCCGCTTGCCTCCTTGCGGAATTCCGTCGCGGTTTCGGCGTACCTGACAGGCAGATCGCGGTAGCTTTTCAGCCCGTTTTTGTATATTGTGAACTGCAAAGGACAGGTCATTGGGCGCAAGCAAAGTATCTCGTCGTCAACGTCCTCTTCGCCGATATAAAACATCTTGTCCTTATAGTGATCCCAGTGCCCTGATGTGATAAACAGGTTGTTTTTTGTCATGATCGGGGTCTTGGTCAGCAGATAGCCGCGGCGCTGTTCCTCGTCCTCGACAAAGCGTTGCATGATCTGCAGCACGCGCGCGCCCTTCGGCATCATCAGCGGCAAGCCCTGCCCGATGTTTTCGTCTGTCATGAAAAAGCCAAGTTCGCGCCCGACCTTGTTGTGATCTCTGAGTTTTGCCTCCTCAAGTTTTTGCAGATACTCCTCCATATCCGCCTTCTTTTCAAAGCAGGTGCCGTAGATGCGGGTGAGCATCTTGTTTTTCTCGTTGCCGCGCCAATACGCGCCCGTAAGCGATGTGAGTTTGAACGCCTTGATCTTGCCCGTGGAGGTCAGATGCGGCCCGCTGCACAGGTCTACAAAGTCGCCCTGTTCGTAAAAGCTGATCTCCTCTCCGTCCGGGATGTCCGCAAGCAACTCCAACTTGTAGCTTTGTTTCATCTTGAGCAACAGCTTTTCCGCCTCCTCTCTCGACAGCGTGAAACGCTTGATGGGCAGATTGGCTTTGATGATGCTCTTCATTTCCGACTCTATCTTTTCAAAATCCGCCTGTGTGATGGGCGTTTTGAAATCGAAATCATAGTAAAAACCGTTGTCCACGGCGGGCCCTATCGCCAACTGCACCGTGGGATAGATGTTTTTGACCGCCTGCGCCAAAATGTGCGAGCAGGTGTGTCTGTACACCTTTTTGCCTTCGTCGCTGTCAAATGTGAACAACTCCAGCTTGCAATCGCGGTCTATGATCGCGTCCATAGATGAGAGTTTGTCGTCGATCTTGCATACGAGCGCCTGACGAGCCAACCCCTCGCTGATGTGCTTTGCCGCTTCATAAGCGCTCATCGGCGCGTCCAGCGACAAAATTGATCCGTCTTTGAGTTTGATATCCATAAAAACCTCCGCGCAATCAGCCTCACGAGGGCTGTACGCATACTAAATTCTCCATATTTATTTATGGAGTATGATAATTATAGACTCACATATCGCCGTTGTCAAACGCTTTTTGAGCGGATAGCGCTGCAGGGCGCGGTTTTTTTCAATTTACGGCGACAGAATATCTCAAAGCGCCTTCAGCCCCAGCGCACGACATATATCCGCCAAACTCTCGGTTGGGTGCAACGCTTCGTCAAGCGAAAACGCTGCGCTTTCGTCCTTTTTCTGCTCCGCCTCACGCAGCTTGCTCTTAAGGTCGTCCAACGCGGGTGAAGGCGGCATTTCATCCTTTTGCTCCGCGGCTTGCTGCGCCGTAAGTCTTGCGACTTCGCTTTTGAAATACATCTCCATCTCGTCCGCGCTCTCGCCCTTGTTGAGTGAAAAATCCTGCGTCAAAAATTTTTGAAGTTCCAGACCCACAGACACCGCCACGCTTTCCATATTAAGCGCATCCTTGTCAAAGTGGTAGCGCTCCTTCAGCTGTTCGTACTCGCCCGTCCACTTTGCCCTGAACAGTCTGAGCCTGTCAAGTTCAAACGCATATCTCGCCTTTATATCGGCGGTGAGTTGCTCGGCGTTTTGAGTTGCGGAAATAAACGCAGTTTTGATCTGCTCCTCCTTGCTTTTCAAATCATTCAATTCCGACTCAAGTCTGCCGCATTGCGCCTCCAAAACGCTTATGCGCTCGCGGGCGGCAAGCAACGCGCCGTCGTTGCGGGCCTGCTCCGCCGACAAAAAACTCTCCACCGCGTCGATGTTGTACCCTCTGTGCGCCGACGGAAACCGCAAGTTCTGTTTCGCTTTTTTCATACACACCTCTCACGCACATTATCGCAACAATACGCGCGGTTTATTTGCCATATTGTGTTGATAAACATCGTTTTTTGTCATTTGATCATACTCACCTTCTTTTTGCGATCTTATATTTCACGTCCTTCAAAACAAGCCGTCTTCGGCATGCGGAAATACATAACTTCTTGATTTTGTGAAACTGCATAACGTCTTGGTTTTTTGTCCACCCGCTTTGCAAAATAAAAAAAATCGGCGCGGAAAGTCAAACTTCCCGCGCCTTACGCAACTCATCAAATCTTATTTTTGCGAGGCTCTCAACAACTCCTGCTTAAGCGCCCAAAGTTTGTCCGACAGATCCACCTTGTAGTCCTGCGTGTTGACCACGCGGCGGTATTCCGGGAAAAACTCGCCTATCGATCTGTCCTCATGCTCCGCGATCTGCTTGAGATCGGGTAAGTTGTAAACTAGTTCGCCGTCCTTGAAGATGGGCACCATCAATTCCTTGACCTCATAACCCGTGAACGTGGTGCGTTTATAGGTGAGTTCCGGGTGGAAGATCGTCAACGGTTTCGACGTGTCGATCTCCTCGTCGTCCAGGCATATCAGATCCGCCTGCGCCATCGAATCCTTGTATATGCGCACAAGTTTTTTCACGCCGGGGTTGGTCGTTTTTTCGTGGCTGTTTGAAACTTTGATCTTTGGGATTATCATTCCGTTCTCCTCAAGCGCGCACAGCTTGTACACGCCGCCCAATGAGGCGTTGTTGTAGCTTGTGATCAACTTTGTTCCTATGCCGTACACGTCGATCTTCGCGTCCTGAGAATGCAAAGAAAGCAAAATATCCTCGTCGAGGTCGTTGGTCGCAAAAATCATGCAATCGCTGTGCCCCGCCGCGTCCAGCATCGCCCTTGCCTTGCGGCTGAGGTAGGCGAGGTCGCCGCTGTCAAGCCGTATGCCGATCGGCTTATGCCCCACCGCTTTGAGTTTGTCAAACACTTTGATCGCGTTTGGCACGCCGCTCTTCAAAGTGTCGTAGGTGTCGACAAGCAGCAAGCAGTTGTCGGGATATATCTCGGCGTACTTTTCAAAAGCCTCAAGTTCGCTGTCGAACGACATGACCCAGCTGTGCGAGTGCGTCCCCGTAACGGGGATCCCAAACAGCTTGCCCGCGACGACGTTTGAGGTCGTCCTGCATCCGCCGATATACGCCGCGCGAGCGCCGTAGATGCCCGCGTCCGCCCCCTGCGCACGGCGCAAGCCGAATTCGCTTATCTTGTTTTTTGTGCATTCCCTCAGCCTTGCCGCCTTTGTCGCAATGAGGGTCTGGTGGTTTATGAACGTGAGGAGCGCCGTTTCGACAAGTTGCGCCTGCCACAGCGGCGCGGACACCGTGAGGATAGGCTCATACGGAAATATCATCGTCCCTTCCGGCACCGCCTTGATATCGCCCGTAAAACGGAAAGTTTTCAGCGCTTGCAAAAACTTCTCGTCAAAAATGCCCAGCGAGCGCAGATATCCGATGTCGCTCTCGTCAAAATGCAGGTTGAGGATGTAGTCCACCGCCTGCTCAAGTCCCGCGGCGATCGCGTAGCAATAGCCTCCGCCGCCCCTGTAGAATATGTCGAACACCGCTTGCCTTTCGCTCAGCCCGCATTTGATATATCCGTTCATCATCGTCAGCTGATACAGATCGGTCAAAAGTGAAAGATTGTTGGTTTTTGTGCGTTCCGTCACATAATTTTGCATAATTGCCTCCTGTTTTCCGCCGCAATCGTCTTATTTTGCGCTGTACACCTCACTCTTTTTGAGAGAGCGGAAGCGCGTGACATAGTGCCGCGGCACATGATAAAAGTCCAGCGTATCAAAATCCACGGGGATCGGCTCCTCCTTGCCGTACAAAAATCTCAGCGGATTTCGGACCTGTTTCATCTCGCCGTTTCCGTCCTTGGCGGGCTTTTGCTTGACGGCGTAGAGTTTGCTCACAAACCTGTAGTTTGCGATCTCAAAGCGCGTGAACGCCTGCCCTTGCAACGTCTTATTCTCCGCAAGCGAGCGCACTCTTTTGTAGGCGAGTCTGCTGTTGCAGTACGCTGCGTACAGCACCCCCAACACAAACGCTATCGGAATGACCACCGCGCACGCGACCGTCGTGACGGGCACAGCGTCAAGCCTCAATTGTTCAAGCCATATCCTGCCGAGGAAGTACCAGAAGAAGTAGAAGATCAGCATTATGCCGGGATATTTTTTGTTTTTGCCCTTCTGCCAAAACACGAAGCACGCAACAAGGCCTATAAAGTTCCACACCATCTCATAGAAGAATGTGGCGCAAAACCAGC
This sequence comes from uncultured Clostridia bacterium, assembly GCA_947624885.1. Lineage (GTDB taxonomy): Bacteria > Bacillota > Clostridia > Christensenellales > CAG-917 > CAG-475. Next base: position 4,850 of record CANQMD010000029.1, on the reverse strand, counting down.
CCGGAGTGTTTGCGCCCACGATGCCCGCAAACTCAGGCGAAACGCCGCTCGGCTCCGTTATGTACACGCCAAACGGGAAAAATTGCAGCTTTTCGTTCAAAATCGGCAATCCAAACGCTTCTTGATTGATGAAGTTGCCAAGTCTGCCAATTATCTGTCCCGCAAGCAGGGGCACGACCACCAAGTCCGCAACCTTCAAAAAATTTGTCTGTTTTCTGTGGCGAATGGTGAAAAATATTCCTCCTATCACTCCTCCGAGTATGCCGCCTATGATGGTGATGCCTCCGTCCCAGATGGCGATCGCGTCCACAAAATCGTCCCACGAGTTCCATGGGAAGTACTCGTCGATCCTTCCCGGGAAAACGTAAAGCACTCTCGCAAATATGACGGCAAGCGGAATTATCCACAAAAACAGTTCCACTCCGTCGTCGGAGTTGAGCCCCACCTTTTTTGCGTTGACGCACGCGTAAAGCAGACCGATAAGCATTGCCATCACGATTATCAACCCATACCATCTTACCGTCAGCGATCCGATTTGAAACGCGACCCTCGGGTCACCGGCTGTCGCCACAATCCAATTTGTCATAACTCACCCAATTCTATTTTTTCCGCTCCGCTCTCGCGTATGCAAAGTTTGAACACGTTTTCCTGCCCGAACATGACGTTGAGCGCCCCTTGCACTCCGCTCGCCTGCTTCGAGGCGAACGCGAGGATCGTGCCTGCAAATCCTCCGCCGTGCACCCTTGTCGCCTTTACGCCCTCGATGAGCAAAACCCTGTCCAGCGCGTTTTCAAGATTGTGATTTTGGCACGCCGGCGAATAGGTGTTTTGAAGTTTGTATCTTGAACTCAACCCGGACTGTGTGACGGTCTGCAAAAATCCCTGCTCGTCGCGATCGTCGATTTGACGAAGCGCCTTTTCCACCCTGGCGTTCTCCTCAAAAAAGTGCTCCGCCCTGAGGTACGCCCTCTCGGAAGTCTTGTTTTTGATGTTCGTCTTGTCGCGCTCCCATCTTTCGGGGGATATTTCGCAAAGCAGCTTTGCGCCGAACAGCGACGCGACCTCCTTCATCTCGTGAGGGATCGCCGCATAATCGTCCGTAAGGTTGGAGTGATCGCCGCCCGTCGCAATGACAAAGATGTCAAGATCGTCAAATCTCCAATTTGCCCTCTCGACGGAAGGCTCCTCAAGATCGCGGAAGTCGATCATATTCACTCCGCCCAACGCGATAGCGCTTTGATCCATCAGCCCGCTCGGCTTGCCGAAAAATGTATTTTCCGCATATTGCGACGCTTTCGCCTTGAATATCGGGCTGAGTTGTCCGCCGTTGAACTTGACGTTGAGTATCTCGGCAATTGCCAACTCAAAACTGCTTGACGAGGACACTCCCGATCCCTTCGGCACATTGGAAGTCATGCACGCGCTGAATCCGCCCACCTCCTTGCCCGATCTGACAAAGTAATCCACCACGCCCTTGATGAGCGCCGTGGACGTGCCTATCTCCGTCACGCTGAACGCTGGCGACGCAACGTTCACTCTGAGCATGGGATAGCCCTTGGACTTCACTTCGATTATGCCGTCCGTGCGCTCCGAAACAGACGCGAGCGTATCAAAATTTATCGCCGCGCAAAGCACTTTGCCGCCGTTATGGTCGGTGTGATTGCCCACGATCTCTATGCGACCGGGCGAGGAGTAAAACTCAACGTCGGAGGTGTTGAACGCCTCGATGTGCATTTTGACAAGTTCGTCAAACCGCGCTCTTTCGCTCTCCGCGTCTGACGAGTAGAGTCGCTTGCACACGTCGTCAAAAGTTTTACCCTCAAACTGATTTGAAGCCATATCTGCCCCCCCAATATAACATTATTGTATATTGTAACATATATATATCCTAATTTGCAACATCTTAAAGAACATTTTGCGCATATCCCTCATTAAGCGCGGAGGCGGGCAAATCTGCCGTATCTTGGCAAATTCCTTGCAAAACGCGGACGGCTATGATATAATAGCGCCGTTGAATAATTTTGGCCTTCGGGCGTTTGGAGAATACCATGGCAAGGATCTCTTTTGAGGAGCAAGCAAAACAAAACGTCAACAAACTTATCGACTATGCGGAAAAACATCTGTATCTTGAGGATTATGACGCGATTTACGTCAAAAATCAGTTGCTGGATCTTTTTTCGCTCACCGAGCCGTACGACGGTCCTTTGAAAGAATACGAATTGTACGCCGTCCTCAATCAACTGTCGGATTTTGCGGTCAGAAAAAAACTTATCGAGGAAAACGACAAGCTCAACTTTGAAACCAAACTTATGGGTATGCTTATGCCCGCGCCGTCCAAAGTCGTCGAGATGTTTGACGATATCGCCGCCTACAAAGGCTCGCAGGAGGCATGCGACTTTCTGTTCAAACTCGGCGAGGACAGCACCTACCTTCGCCGTCCCGATCTTGACAAAAACCTCGTGTGGGAACACGAAGCGCCGCGCGGAAACATCATTGTGACGATCAATCTTGCAAAGCCCGAAAAAACTCCCGAACAGGTGCGACTTGCAAAACTCGCAAAGGGCGGGTATCCAAAATGCATGCTGTGCGCGGAAAACCTCAGCTGGGCGGGCAACAGCGCAAAGCCCGCGCGTCAGACGATCCGCACAATTCCGTTCGAACTTGACGGCGAAAAGTGGTTTATGCAATATTCGCCCTATCAATACTTCTCGCAGCACGTGATCGCCGTCAGTGCGGAGCACCGTCCTATGTGCGTGACGGACGCGACCTTCAGGCGCATGCTCGACTTTGTGGACATGTTCCCGCACTATTTCATAGGCTCCAACGCCGCGTTGCCCATCGTGGGAGGCTCCATACTCGCTCACGATCATTATCAGGGCGGCAAAAAAGTTCTTCCCGTGTTCACCCGTCCCGCTCGCCGCACCTTCATCATGAACAATCTGCCTGAGGTCAGGGTGTCGATCGTGGATTGGTACAATTCCGTCGTGAGGATCGAAAGCAAAAACCGCGCGCAGGCTCTCGCCGCCGTAAATGCGTTCCGCCTCGCATGGGAAACCTATTCCGACGAGAGCGTCAACATAATTGCGTCAACAAAACAGGGCGACGAAACCGTGCAACACAACGCCATCACCCCCATTGCGTCGATCAACGAAAGAGGCGAGTATCAATTCAACCTCATCCTGCGCAACAACCGCATCGACGAAGCGCATCCGTTTGGGATATTCCACCCCGCCGTCGAATTGCACAACATCAAGCAGGAATCCATCGGCATCATCGAGGTTATGGGGCTGTTTATTCTGCCCGGCAGACTGCAAAAGGAAGCGACGGACATCCGCGATATTCTCACGGGCAAAGTCCCGCTCGACTTCAAATCTCTCGCAGACGAATCGCATCCCCTGCACAAACATCTGACCATGATCGCGCAACTTGTCAGCGACAACGGCGTTGCTTGCTCCGAGAAGAAAGCCTCCGACGCAGTCACCGCCTACATCAACTCCGCCTGCGAAAAGATACTTGACACCACCGCCGTGTTCAAAAACGACGACGACGGTCAAAACGCCTTTGTCCGCTTCATCAACAAGGTCGTCATTTAATGATCTTCCGCGGCAATGGTCAATATCCCTCATATATTCAAAAATCACAGTTCTAATCGCTGCGATTTTTATTTTTATACAAAGCATCAAACTGACAGATGCCTTCATACAACAAAACAGCGGGGACAATATCCTCGCTGTTTTTTACTCTACAAAAGGCGTATTCCGTCAAAAATTCAGATTTTTCTTAATTCCCTGCGGAACGCCTTGCGCCCTTTCCCTCAATAGCGGGAGCGAGGCACGTATGACGTATGCAAGATCTCATGCGCCTTGTGCGAATTCGGCTCGCCGAAGAACTCCTTATAGATCTGCTTGATGGCGGGATTCTCATGCGATTTGCGCAACTTCATTGCCTTGTCCTGAGCGTAGATGGACGCGGCGCGAAGTTTCTTGATGTCGTAATTGTTGCGCACAAACGCCGATTTGATGGGTTGACCGCCGCCGTTCACGCAGCCGCCGGGGCAGGACATGATCTCGATAAATTGATAGTCCGCCTTGCCCTCTCTGACATCCTGCATGATCTTTCTGGCGTTTGCAAGACCGGACGCGACGCAAACCTTCACCTTTGTGCCGGCGATGTCGTAGGTCGCTTCCTTGATGCCTTCCGTGCCGCGCACCTCATTGAAGTCGAGCGACGGAGCCTCTTTGCCTGTGAGCAATTCATAGACCGTGCGCAACGCGGCTTCCATAACGCCACCCGTAGCGCCAAAGATGAGGCCCGCTCCGCTGAAGATGCCAAGCGGCGAATCCCACTGCTCGTCGGGAAGTTCCTCAAAGATGATGCCTGCGCTCTTGATCATCTTGGCAAGTTCTCTCACCGTCAGCGCGTAGTCGATATCTGGCACGCCCGCGGCGCTTTGATCGCCTCTGCCCTTTTCAAATTTCTTCGCCGTGCACGGCATGATGGACACGACCACTATATCCTTGGGATCTATGCCGAGTTTTTGAGCATAGTACGTCTTGCAGGTCGCGCCGAACATTTGCTGAGGCGACTTGCAGGTGGAAAGATGATCGAGTTGATCGGGGAAGTTGTGCTCGCAGAATTTGACCCATGCCGGCGAACAGCTTGTGATCATCGGGAGGGTGCCGCCGTTCTTCAGGCGGGAGATGAATTCAGTGCCCTCTTCCATGATGGTGAGGTCCGCGCCGAAGTTGACGTCAAACACGTCGTCAAAGCCGAGTCTGCGCAACGCTGCGACCATTTTGCCCTCGACGTTGGTGCCGATGGGCATACCGAATTCCTCGCCAAGCCCCACG
>CANQMD010000028.1 GCA_947624885.1 uncultured Clostridia bacterium | reverse complement strand
CGACGCGTAAGGATCCTGGAATATCATCTGGAAGTGCGGCCTCATTTTTCTGAGCGCCTCACCCTTCAGCTTCTCGATATGCTTGCCCTCAAAGATTATCTCGCCGTCCGTCGGCTCATACAGGCGCAAGATCGTTCTGCCCAAAGTCGTCTTGCCGCAGCCGGATTCGCCGACAATGCCTATCGTTTTGCCCTGCCGCAACTCAAACGACACGCCGTCCACCGCCTTAAGATAGACATTTTTGCGCTTGTCTATGGACGTTTTGATGGGAAACCACTCCTTGAGGTTGACCACTCGCAACAGCGGAGTATCCTCTTTTGGCTCTTCCTCCGCTTTCTCGATCTGACTTATCGACGGAATGCCGTCCTGTCCCTCCTGCGCGTCCTCTTGCGCGGGGAGAGGCTGCTCATCCTTTGGCGCGGACGGGGCGATCTCCTCCTGTTTTTGAGTTTCATCGGGCTCCGACTTCTCAAAACTCGGCTTTTCCTCCGGGTCCTGCTTTGTTTGGGGTTTGTCCGCGTCCTTCGTCGCCTTATCTGCGGTCTTTTTTGTCGCTTTGACGGGGCGTTGCTCCGTCAAAGGCTGCTCTGCGGGCTTCTCGGGCTGTTGCGGCTCCGCCTTTTGTGCGGCGGGTTGCGCCTTTTTTGCCTTGGATTTTTGCTCCTTTACGCTGTCGCCATCCTCCGCGGGCGCTTGCTCCGCCGTAGGCTCTGCGGGAGCCTCCTGTTTGCCGCCCTGCGCCTTTTTCGCCCTGGGCTTTCTGACAGGCGCCGCCTTGCCCAAAATCGCCGCGACCTCCGCGTCCGAAAGTTCGGGCTGCTTGTCGGGAGCAGACTGAATTGGCTGATCGTTGTTGATCACGGCGTCGTCAACGCCATTTTTGATTTCATCTGTCGGCTTCATCGTTTTCATGCTCCTTGAGTATATCTTTATAGCGGTGGCAGGCGACAAAGTGAGTCGGCGACACCTGCACCATGTCCGGATAGGGGTTGTTGCAAGCGGCGCATTTCATATTGCACCTGTCCTTAAAATAGCAAGTTGTCGGCATATTCACGGGGTTTGGCACGTTGCCGGGGATGCTATACAACCTGTCGATCTCCCTGCCGACGACGGGCTTGCTTTTTTGCAGGCCTATCGTGTACGGATGCAGCGGGGTCTTGAATATCTCGCGCACCGTGCCCTTTTCAACCACTCTGCCGGCGTACATGACGACGACGTAGTCCACCATTTCGGCAATAACGCCGAGGTCGTGGGTGATGAGCATGATGCTTCCGCTGATCTTTTCCTTAACGTCGCGCAACAGGTCGAGGATCTGCGCCTGTATCGTAACGTCAAGCGCCGTTGTCGGCTCGTCCGCGATGATCAATTTGGGGTTGCAGCACAGCGCCATTGCGATCATCACGCGCTGACGCATACCGCCCGACAGCTGGTGCGGATAGGATTTGTATACATGCTCCGGCATCGCGATGCCAACAAGGTTGAGCATCTCAAGACTGCGCTGTTTTGCGTCCTCCTTGTCCGCGCCGTTGACGTGCAACAGCGTGACCTCGTCCAGCTGGTAGCCGATCGTAAACACGGGATTCAGGCTGGTCATAGGCTCCTGGAAGATCATCGCGATTTCCCTGCCGCGGATGCTGTACATATCCTTTGCGGGCATTTTGGCAACGTCAAACACTTCCTCGTGCTCGTCAAACACAGTGCGTTCTCTGAGTTTTCCGCGCTTTTTGTGCGCCTGCTCCAATGCGGGAGCGCCGTCCGCATGCAAAATCGGCTCGCCTTTGTCGTCGAGGATAGGCACAAGCACAGGCTCCTTGACCTTTTTGAAGACGGGATTGCCTTTCTTGTCCAAAACGGGGCGCTTAAGCGTGTTGCCCTGCTCGTCCTTGACGGGATTTCCATCCTCGTCCAAAACGTCCTCGTTGACGGCGGTCTTGACCGTCTTGAATTTCAGACCTCCCCTGCCGTGCTTTGCCTGTCTTGTGACTGGGTTGCCGTCCGCGTCCAACACGGGCTTGCCGTAAAAGTCCACGATCTGCTCGATCACAGGCTCTTTGCCGACGGGCGTGCGCACTGTCGAGCGGAAGCGGATGCTCCCTTCGACGATCTGCCCCATAGGGCCTTGCACAAGCTGCATAAGCGACAGGCTTGTCACCGACTTGCCGCAGCCCGACTCGCCCACAACGCCGACCGTGGAGCCTTGCGGGATATCAAACGATACGCCGTTGACCGCCTTCACAGTGCCGTTGTCCGTAAAGAAATAGGTGTGCAGGTCGTCAAACTCCACGATATTTTTGGGATCGCGCATCTGGGTGACGTAGTCCTCGTGTTTGTACGACGCGCGTTGTTTTTGCAACTGTTTGATAGTACGCGCGTTGTTTTTTGCAATTTCGCGCGACTCCTTGGCGGTAATATAATGCTTGTTGTCCTTGTCTGCCATAAATTACCTCCTCGCCTTGGGGTCGAACGCGTCCCTGAGTCCGTCGCCGACAAAGTTGAAGCCCAACACCGCCAACACGATCAGGATTCCCGGCGGGATCCACAGGTTGGGATAGTTTGTAAGCACCATGTTGTTTGTGGCGGAGTTGATCATGTTGCCCCACGTTGCGTACTGAGTGGGAAGACCTATGCCGAGGTATCCCAAAGTCGCTTCCGTCAGGATGATGCCGCCAAGTCCCAAGGTCATGGACACAATGAGTTGCGGAATGACGTTGGGAATGAGGTGTTTGAATATCTTTCTGCCGACGGTGAGTCCGCTTGCCTCCGCGCTGAGCATGAAGTCCTGTTCTCTCAACGACAGGATCTGTCCGCGCACCAGCCTTGCGGTGCCTGCCCAGCCGAACAGCGTCATCATCGCCATCATTATGTACAGCCTTTCAACGCCGTACAGGTTGAGCCCTTCCAGCGCAACGCCGACGATCATCAACATGGGCATAGTCGGGACGCAGTTGAAGATGTCGACGATCCTCATGATGATCTGGTCCACCCACTTGCCGAAATAGCCCGATATGCCGCCCAGCAACACGCCGATGAACGTTTCTAGGATAATGACCACAAAGCCGATCGTCAGCGAAATTCTGCCGCCGTACATCAAACGCGAAAACACGTCAAACCCCTTGTCGTCCGTGCCGAGCCAGTGCTTCGAGGACGGCGCGAGGTAGTTGGTCGGCGTTGAATATGTGACGATATAGACGGTGTTGTTGCCGTTTTCGTCATAGAAGGCGTTGGCGTTGCCCATACCGTCCTCCACCTGTATCTCCGCCGTATACTCATAGGTGACCGCGCCTGTGTTGTCAGAGTCTTCCTCTCCCCAAATGAACGGGCAAACGTCCTTGAACAGCGGCCCCACAAACGAAAACACAAACAGCGCCACCAAGATCACAAGTCCCGTGATGGACAATTTGGAGCGGAAAAACCGCTTCATAACTATTCTTCCGGGGCTGAGCGTGCGCGTGGTCGCCTCCTCGATGGACTCCTCGCTTTCGTCCTCCACGTAAGGCTGATTCGCACTGTCCGACAGGATGTCCTCCATATTGAGAGGCGCAAACGCTGCTTGCCCGTCCTCGGCGGTTTGGCTGACTATGCCCGTGGACGAAGCGTCCTCGCTCACCACAACGATGTCGGAGGTGTTTTGCGAAGTGACTTCGGGGGTTTTGATCTCATCCGCGCTCACGGCGCTTTCGTCGACCATAGGAGCGGCGTTTTGCACATCGAGTTGCTTCTTTTCGATATCTTTTTCCATAGCGCCCCTCCTTTACTTTCCGATCTTGACGCGCGGGTCGACGACCGCGTACATCAAGTCGCTGAACAATGTGCCCAACACGGTCATGATCGCCAGGAACATGTTGTAGCCCATGATGAACGGCACGTCCGCAACGACAAGCGCGTCATACGCAAGTTTACCTATGCCGGGGATCGCAAACACCGTTTCCGTGATCATTGCGCCGCCAAACAGACTTGGCAGAGTGCCCGCCAGCAGCGTCACCAGCGGGACAAGCGTATTGCGGAACGCGTGTTTGTAAATGACTGTTTTTTCGCTGAGGCCCTTTGCTCGTGCGGTACGCACGTAGTCGGCGTTGAGCGCCTCGAGCGTATTTGTTCTGGTGTAACGCATCAAGCCGCCGATGGACAGAATGACCAACACCAACATCGGCAGCACCATATGCCACAAAATGTCGCCGAATCGCACGATCCAACTCACGCCCGATCCTGCCAGCGCCGCCGAAGTCAAGCCTCCGACCTCAAACCAGCCGAGCCCGACCGCAAACACCCTTATCACCAACGCTCCAAGGAAGAACGTCGGCAAGCTGATGCCTATCATGGTGAACACCGTGACCGTGTAGTCCACAAATCCGTATTGATTCACCGCCGCCTTGATGCCCAGCGGGATCGCAATGAGAAATTGCAGGATCGTCGCGACAAACGCGATCGCAAACGAGATGCCCATGTTGTCAAGGATCACGTCCGCCACGGGCCTCTTATATTTGAAGGAAGTGCCAAGGTCGCCCTTGAACATCTTTCCGAGCCATTCAAAGTAACTTTTCAGCACGCTGCCCGCCTTGTCCCAAAAACTTGCTTTGCGATATTTGACGCGCACGCCGTAGGTTTTCACCGAGATGGAGTCGCCCATCGTGACAGTCAGGTTGCGGACCTCGCCGCGGTTTTCGATCTGGGATTGCGTAAGTTCGATCTCGTACGTTCCCGACTCAAACGCTTCAAACTCCTCCACGATCACAATGGTGCCTTCCTCGCCGTCCTCGCCGCTTTCGCCGACCACGCGCTCAACGCCCTCGCCAAGTTCGATCTTCCCGCTGTATGTATAGTTGTATTCGCTCTCGGAAGTTTCGCCTGTGATGCCGTTAACCACGGTGTAGGTCAGCGCGCCCCTGTTGAAGTTGAGGGTGTAGTCGTAGGTGCTGTCCTCGGCAAACCATACGGTTTCAAGTTGCATATTTCCGACGCTGCTGTCGCCGCGCATGCGATAGCTGTCCTCGTGAATGCCGCTGTTTCTGCCCGAAACGACAAGCCTTCTTGTGGAGGAATCGATGCGGCAAGTGACTCTGACGTTGTTTGCCGTAAACAGCAGCGTATCCGCCGCGCTGAAATGGATCTGATGATTTCCGTTGCCGGAGTAAGTGCCCGAGTACCAGTCCGAATATGAAAGCCCACCGGGGATGACGTCGTCGTTGTAAACGTCCTCCTTGGTGTTCCTGGAGAAAGTTTCGCCGCTGTATCGGCTGCCTTCGCCGGGCACAAACTCAAGGTAAGCGTCCGGCATGTTGAGCCCGTACAGTTCCTTTATGCGGTCCAGGTCCTCCTGTTTCATCGTACCCTGCGAGATCGCGCCCTGAAACTGTTGGTCGACGAAGTCCGTAGGCATCATACGCGCAAGACCGTATATGATCACGGACACGCCCAACAGGATCAGGATGGAAAGCAACAGTCGCTTTACGATGTACTTTACTGTTTCCATAAAAGTCCTTCCTTATGGTGCGCCTGCGGGAGGATCGCTCCCGCAAGCGTTGTAGGTTTTAGGATATGCCCTTTTGAGGGCGGGTTGCCGACTTATTGCACAAAGCTGATTTCCCAAATCCGCGAAAGCAATCCGTAATACGGGCTGACTTCATTCTTGTTCGGGTCCGTATTGCCATGTTTGGGCAGCGAATTTGCGTCGATCACCTTTGCGTTGTATGCCGCGATATCGTTCCTTTGATATGTGGGCAGTTCGCAAGCGAGTTCCATCACGAGGTCGAGGCACTCAAAGTAGATGCTCGCGCGGTTTGCTTGATCGGTGATCTCACGCGCCGCGTCGATGCGCTCGCTCAGGTTGGAAATGGTTTGATACTCCCTGTTGTAAGTTGACTGATCCGCCTTGATTTGCTTGTAGCCCCAGTTGTTGACGGAACTTGCCTGAGAGTTGATGTGGTACACTTGGTACATATCGGGGTCGATCGCGCTGCTCCACGCCGCCGCCCACACCGCAAGTTTGCCTGCGGACAGGTCGCTCAGCGCTTGCGCCGACGTCACCACCTGAACGTTGAATCCGTGATCGTTCAGCAATTTTTGAGCGTGCAGGAAGCAGTTGTAGGCGGGGTGATCCGTGTTTCCGCCGGCAATCGTAAATTTGAAGTCGAGCGTTTTGGTGCCTTTTTGATACAGACCGCTTGAGTTCTTCTCATATCCCGCCGCTTCAACAAGCCGCTCAATCTCCGTGCCTGTGTTGTCATACTCGTACGTTACGTCAATATACCTGCCGTTCAACGCCTGGAAGGACCAGCTGTAGTCGGTGGTTGCGGGGTTGTTTTCCTCATCGGCGCTGTAGTTGTAATCCCACACCCAGCTTGTCTTGGACATAGGTCTGTACAGTCTGCTTGCAAATCCGTTTTCATAATAGCCTTCGATCATGTCGTCTTGGATGTTCATCGCTTTCATGATCGCGATACGCACTTCAAGTTCCGGCACGTAGCGGGGATTTATGCCGATATAGCCGTAACCTGCGGTGGGTGTTTTGACGACCGTCAATCCCGCTTGCGTAAGTTCTATCTCGTTTTTGTTTGTTGCGCTGGGATCGCCAAAGTGGATCTCGCCGCTCTTCAACGAGTTGATGATCTGATCCGAAGCGACCACCTTGTACACCACCGTCTTTATCTTGGCGTTGTGAAGTTGAGATTCCGACTCGGACCTTCCGTCCGCGCCCACCGTCCAGAAGTTCTGGTTGCGGGTGTAATAGACCATGTTGTTGTTGAAGAATCCGCTGGAGCCCGATCCCGTGACCTTTGTGACGTCAGATTCGCCGCCGGCATTGCTGGGTTGATAAGATCCCGCGCCGATGGGTTTGACGATCTTGGTCGCCGCATTGATCTCGTTGTTCATGAAGTCCGAACTTGCATATTCAAGCCCGAAGTGAGTGACGTAGTTGTTGAATTGCTCAGGCACCGCGCCATTATCTTCCCAATTTTTCCAATCCCGATTGACGAGTTCGACCTGTGTGGGATTGGAGTAGTAATTCATAGGCGCAACCGTAAACGAGAAGTTCATCAACGCCTTGGGGTCGATCTCATTGATGCGGATGTGCAACACATAGTGTGTTCCGTTGAGGGACTTGCCGTTGAACGTTGTTTCCTTGGACACCCAGATGCCGCGAATGTTGGGGAAAGACAATCCCTGTCCGCTCATTTGCTCTTTGAAGTAGTCCGACTTTGCGTTTGCCGTCAATTCGTCAAAGTAGGTCGCCGCAGTGCCCCAATAGGACAACACTTCGTTGAACATTGTCCTGCTGATGTTGGGGACTTGAACGGTGTATGTGGAATCCGCGCTGTTGTATGAATATTCGCTGCCGAAAACCGCCTCAAATTGAGCGCGCACAAACGCGTCCCTGATGGCGTTTTGTTTTGCGAGTTTTTCCTCATCGTTCCCTTCGGGCATATTTGCTATATTTTGATCGGAGTAGTTTGCGATGATCTGCTCGTATTCTTCTCTCGCAAATGCGACCTGAAGTTTGGGGTTGCCAGCTTCCGTCTTGTCCAGCCTTGTGCCACCGTCAAGATATTTCAAAAAGTCGGTGTTGCTGGCATAACCCATATCGTTCAGCATGAAGATCTGCCATGGCTCCGTAAAGCCTTCCCATGTGGGATTGCCCTTGTCGTCAAGTTTGGTGTAGTCCTCCATGTTGATCGCGTTCCAATCCGATCTCAACTCATCCATGTAGATCGCCGCCACTCTTCCTACTTGCTTGCGCAGATCCGCAAACGTGACTTTCAAAGGCTCTTGGCTGATGGATTGTTGCGAATCGTATTCAAACGAGCCTGACCATGCGTCCGAGTTGTCCGGCCAAATAGGATTGGCGTTTGTGTTGTCCTCGTCCGCCTGTCCCGTGTACTTGTTGACCCAAGCGATCAAGTCCGTCAACCTCACTTGCGCGGAAGCGACAAACCTTTCCTCAAATCCGGACATACCCGCTTCGTCGATGCTCGCGGTTTGAGTTCTGTAGGCGTTGAGTCCCACAATATCCGTCGAGTAGATCGTCGCCGAGCCTGTAAAAACGGGATCCAAATAGACATACAGGTTGAACAGCACGTCCTTGATGGTCAAGTCCGTTCCGTCCGAAAACTTGATGCCGTTTTTGATGACGAACTCGTAATCGGTGTGCGTTGCGTCCTCCTCGTTCGGCGCAGTTTCCGCGGGACCTGTGGGATCGCTGCCGTCAACAATGACGGGAGTCACCTTGTAATCCAGCGCGACCGTAGGATGCTCAAGCCCCGTGATGAGGTTTCCCACCTTGTCGGTCGTGAGCATGCTTATCTGCGTCAAAGAAATTATGCTGCTGTCGTATGCAGATGTCGAGAAGAACGGGTTAAACACGCCGTCCGGGTTTTGAATGCTCATTGCAAATGCCGTAGAGTCGTTGTCAACCTTGTGTCGGTTGCACGCCGTCATGCCCACGCCCAGCGAGGACGCAAGTAGCACGACCACCAATACGACAAGAATTCTCTTTGCATTTTTCATATTGCTGCCTCCTTGATCTTTTAGGAAAGATATATCAGTTTAACGCCGCTGTAATCACAGCCGACGATCCTGTCAGATGAAGTTTCGTTCACCAAAATAAAATCGCTCACATCCGCCAGACCACCATCCACCGCGGTCTTTGCGATGTTGTTGAGGTACATTGTGCCGTTGATCTTCACATTTTCCACTCTCGCGCCGTTTTCCGCGCGGGTCGCAAAAAAGCCCATTCTCACGCCGTACAACCCCGTCACGCTTGAAATTTCCACATTGATGGTCACGTTTTCAAACGTCACGTCGTGAACGTAAGACCTGCCTAGCAGCGTCTGGAACATGCCCACGTCAGGCTTGTTGCGGCTGGTGATCGCGCCTCTCAACCCCGTGTAACTCAGCGTCATGCCCGACACGGTGTGCCCGTTGCCGTTGAACTCCGAGTTGTACGTGGACGAAACATATCTCTGCCCCGACAGATCTATGTCCTCAAGCAGATATATGTCCTCGCCGTTGCTCATCGCGCTGAGAAATTCCCTCGCCGTCCTGACAAGCGTCCAACTGCCCTCGATAAATTGGCAATAGACGTTCACGTCGTCGTCGCCGAATCTGAATCTCTCAAAGTTGAACACCGTTTGGCACTCTTTGTCCGCGTAGTACTCGCCCATAAACGTGTACGGCACACCGTCCACCTCTTTTTTGGGAGCCAGCGAGTTTGCGGGGCGCGGACGGGATTCGCCGGGGCGTTTGCCGTCGATGATCTTCAGCACCGCGTCAGTTTCAGCGTCCACAAACAGCATGCGCGGACTCTTGACGAGATTTGCATACAGGGTGATGTCGGAGTACACTCTTTCATGTTCGAAGTCGAACGCGTTCTCCTCAAGCAGCACCTTTCCGCTTTCTGTGTCGTGCTGCAAATTTCCCGCCGCGTCCAGCTTCGGCTTGTACCAACCCTCAAGATAGTACCCCGTGATACTCGTTTCGCTGAAGTTGTCGCTGTAGCCGGGACGTATGCTCACCAGGCCGCCTTCAAACACGCCCAGATACATATCGTCCGCCTTTGCGCCGCTGTTGCCCACGTTGTAGTTGAATGTCACCTTGTAGTCGTAGTGCGCAGGCTTGTAGTTGTTGCACGCGACAAGCACCGTGACAAGCAGCAACAATGCCAAACAGCACAGCGCCAACTTGATTGTCAATTTGCTTTTTGCTCTCATTTCCTCACTTCCTGATAAGGTCGTTTCCGTTTCGGGACGCGTATATTAGGTCCCTCTTGCGCACGCATACGCGCACTTTCCATTTAACGGGCGCAGGCTTGCGCATTTGCAAGCCTTCACCCCTTCATATCATTGTTCGTTTTCGCCATCGCCACCTAGGTCCTCTTTGTCCTCTTTCGGACTGTCCGACTCCTTGGGCTGCGCGTTGTCGTCCTCCGCCTTTTCCTGCGGATGTTGCTCCTCTGTCGTTTTGTCCTCCGCCTCTTCCTGTTTTGTTTCGGAGCCGTCCTCTTCGGATATCTCCTCCTGCGGCGCCGACTGAGTTTCGCCCTGTTCTTCGGGCTTATTGCCCTCGGATTCGCTTGGCGTTTTGGCTTTATGCTTGGATGTTTTCTTTTCACCCTCGCCGTTTTTGCCCTTCTTTTTGAACACCAACAGCCACACCGCCAACGTCACCGCGGCAACGATCAATGTCGCGCCCACCGCGATCACCGCGATCGCCCAGATCGGCAATCCGCCTTTCACGGCGCCGCCCTCTTCGGGGGTTTCGGGGCCGTCGGGATCATCGGGACCTACCGGCGTGACAGAGGATCCGCTGACGTTGATCGCAAATGTTTGCGTCTTGGTTTCTCCTGTGTACTCGTCCGTGTAGATCACCGTGACGTTCTGTTGCCCTTGTCTGATCTTCTTGTCCTCGTCCTTGATCTCTATCTCGTCCGCGCTCAAGCTGATCTCGGAGCCGTCGCTGTAAAGCGCCCTTATCACCATGCCTGTCGGGTCAAAAGTTTCGCCCACTCTGTAGCGCAGTTTGGTCGGATAGCTGACGATCGTCACGCTCATAAGCGTAACTTCGATCTTGCCCTTTCTCGCGTCGCGCAACGCCTTTTCGTAGGCGAGCAATATGCTCAACGCTTCCTTGACGCTGCTCAACTCAAGCTGATCGCTGCCCGAAATGCTGTTGTATGCCGCGCGAGCCGCGTTGACCGCATTTGCCAAATCGCCGTCAAGCGCGATCTGTTCCACGCTCATATTTGCGATATCGGCGGGATCCGGGCACAGCGCTTTCAGTTCATCCATCGCGTCAAGCGCGTTGTACACGTTGTCGTCCGCGGCGTTCTCATCCGAAAGGTTTATCGTGGTCGCATACTCAGTGTACAGCGGCGAATCATATCCTCTTCCGTTTTTTGGCACGTTGAACGTCAATTGGTCGATGTAGTTCGTCCCGCCCAGCGAGAAGTACGGGTTGCCGTAGCCGTTGAGGAACACGTAGCCGTTGAAGTTGTTGTACATCGCCGTGACGTAGATGTGCTCCATATCAAGATACATCTCTTGCTCTTCGTCGTCAGGGTTGATCGCCCAAGGATAATGCCCCGCCTGCGACTCGTAGATCATCACAAACAGTCCCTTGAACAGTTCGTTTGCATAAGGATCGTCGGACACCACCAATGTGGGAGCCTGCACGCTGTTGAAGGTGTAGGTCAGTATGCTTGAGCCAAAGAATGCCGCGTTGCCGATCTCTTTGATGGAGTACGGCAGATCCACAGCGTTTATGCCCGTGTTGTTTACGCCCTCAAACGCTCCGTCGCCGATCGACGTTGTGCCTCTTTCAACAAAGTAGACGTTGCCTTCAGCCCTCTTGCCGCCGGGATATTGCACAAGCACCATCTGATCTCCCACTTTGGCGTACAGCACGCCGTCCTTTGACAGAAACGCGTCGTTTCCGTCCTGGACTGTGATCGACGTGAGGCTGTTGTTGTACGCAAACGCACCCGCTCCGTACCTTTCTCCCTTGCGATTTCTCGTTCTGTCGAGTCTGCCCTTGTCGTCGAGGATCTCCTCCTCATATTCATACGTGCGCGAATTTAATGTTGCGGGGATTTGCACCGTGACAAGTTTGTTGCCCGCAAACGCATATTCGCCCAGGATCTCAACCTTGGGGATGTTCAGCGTGCGGATGTTGCCGCCGCTTATCTTCCTTGTGCGAGCGATCGACATGCCGAATATTCTGTCATAAATGTTTTCATCTCCGCCCGCAAACGCATATGCGCCTATCGTTTTTGCCTCGTCAAGCGAAACGTCCACAAGTCCTGTGCCGAAAAACGCGTAATCGCCAACGGTTTCCACTTTGCTGAGGTCAAGTCCGCTCAGCGCCGTGCACAGCCTGAACGCGCCCTCGCCCACGGTTTTGACGTTTTTGAGTTGCATGCTCAGCACGCCCGTCTGCCCCGTGAACGCGTAGCTGCCTATCTTCGTCACCGTTTCCGGCAATTCGACGGTCTTGAGCACGCTGCTCTTTTCGATATTCATATATCCTTGCAGCACGTATGCCAGCAAGATGTCTGCGTCGTCCTCCAAGAACGGAATGTCCGCCACGGTTATATTGTCATATCTCGGATCGAATGTGCCAAAAGCATAGTCGCCGATGAGCGTTGTGCCGTCTTTGAACTTGACGCTCGTTATGCCGGGGCAACGATAGAACGCATGATCGCCCATTTGCGTCACAGCGCCCATGCTGACCACCGTCAGATCGCTGTTCAGCGCAAACGCCCATGCGCCGATGCTGGTCACGCCTTCGTACTCCGCTCTTGTGATGGACGTGCCCGCAAACGCGCCTTCACCCACCTCCTGCAATGCGGGAGCGACGATCTGCGACAGCCTGTTTTGCACAGGTTCATGCCCCGTTCCGCTCATAAACGAGAACGCGTAATTGCCGGCTTTTGTCATTTGCGGCAGCGACAGGCTTCTGAGCGACGTGCACAAACTGAACGCGCCGTTGCCCACCTCGGTGACATCCATAGCGTTCACTTGCGTCAGCTTGTCGCATCCGTAGAAAGCGCCGTCCGGTATCTTGGTTATGCCGCTCGGCCACGCCACCGTCGTGAGTGCGCTGTACGCAAACGCATATGCGCCGATCTCCTCGATGTTTGTGAGGTCTATGCTTTGGATCTTGCTGCCCGAGAATGCCGAGGGTCCTATCTTTGTTACGCCCTTCGGGAATTCATAACTCGTCTTGCCTGCGGGAAGCGCGATCAGCGTGTCCATCTGTACGTTGTACAGCGCGCCGTCCGATCCTGCCACATAGGCGTTGCCTTCGCCCTCCACCGTGTATGATGTGAGCGCCGTGCACCCGTCAAACGGATTCACTCCGAGGAAGTTCAGCGTTGTCCCCGCCTGCACGGTGACTGTGCTCAGATTGGGGCAGTCCGCAAACGCTTCGCTCCCCACCGTGTATGTGCCCGAAGGCAACTTGATTGCGGATATCGCCGTCCCCGCAAGCGCGCGCTCGCCGATGCTGAGCACTCCGCTGTCCGGGAATGTAAATGTCGCAAGACTCGAGCACCCCTCAAACGCATATTCCGGCAATCTATTGCCCTTAAATTCAAATTGCGTCAGCGCGGTGCAATGCAACGCCCTATGCTCCTCAATGCTGTAAACGCCGCCGAACATATTTGGCCCGAACGCCGTTTCGGACGACATGTCCACCCTTTGCAGGTTTTTGCAACCCGCAAACACGCTGTCGCCCACAATACGCAACTTGCTGATGTCGATATATTCAAGCCCTGTGCACCCCGCAAACGCGCAGTCGTACATCGCGGTCATTCTGTCGGAGTTCCACACATATTCGGGTTTGCCGTCCTCGTCCACAGATTGTTGTCCCGACTCGTCCAGCTTGGGAGTGTAGAAGTTTTTGAGATTTTTGCAACCCGCAAACGCATAGTGTCCCACTGTGATGGAGCCGTAGTAGTTGCTAACGGTGTCCTTGTTTGCGTCGACGTATTCCGGGAACACGACCGTTTCAAGACTGTCGCACCCCTTAAACGCATACGGTCCTATGACCATGCACTGGCTGGGAATGGTGATCTTTTTGAGATTTTCGCAGCCCTGGAACGCAAAGTTGGGGATCTCCTGCAACATCGGCGGCAACACCACCTCGGTGATGGTCTTGTCGTTTTTGAAGCAGTTTTCGTCGAGGTACATGACGTTGAGATCCGACGGGACTTCGACGATAGGACCGCCGTAGTATTCATACAGATAGAAGTTGTTGACGTAGAAGTCCTCCCCTATTATCATCGTCACCGACTTTGACAGGAACGAGTACTTGCTGTCTGTGGGGTAGCACGTGACCGTCACGTTGCCCTTTTTCAACGGCGTGACAACGCCCGTCGGATATTCGCCGATCACAACGTCAGTCAAATCGCCAAACTGATCTCTGTCGTAGTTGTAGCCTCTGCCCACTTCGACCGTGGCGAGGTTCCCGCTTGAACTTTCTCTCCAGGTGTAGCCGAATTCCTCTCCTCCGTTTTCGTGCGCATACGCCGCCTCAAAATACCACGGCGAGATGTACGGCTCAAGCACCACTTCCTGATTTGGGTTGACCTCGATCGCCACGTTTCCGTTGAGGTTGACCACATGGTTGTCGCCCACCGCGACGGGACGGAAGTTCAGGCTGCTTGCCGAGGGCATATTGCCCTTTTTGCCGTTGCCGACCTTCACGTTGATCTTTGCATAAACTACGTCGTAATCTTCCCATTCGCTATTCTGCGCAACCCAGCGCGACTTGGTGCCCACAAGTTCAAGCGTCACGTCGTCGCCGCTTTCAAGCGCGAAGATCTCGTTTTCGTTGACGACAACTCTGTCGTTTGCGCCTTTCCAATGCAGATTTTTGAAGATATTCGACTTTTCAAGCGCGCTCGGCACGTTGATCTGGTACAACTCAAACGGGTTGAGGTTGAGGTCGTAAACGGGATATTTTGTGCCGTCCTCGCTGTTGGAGCCTTCCGTAATTTGTTCGAACTTGTTCCTCTGGCTCACAAAACTTACAGCGTCGTTTTCGGGATAGGACAGCGAGTCGTCGTCAAGCGAGATGTTGTACACCTCCGCGTTCATCGCGTAGTCCTCAACCTGCACGTACAGATCGCCTGACAGCCCGTATTTTTCGTAATAGTCCGTGATCTCAATCGACACGTTTGTCGTGCTTCCCTTCTCGCCGTAGACGGGCACGGGGTACTCGGTGAGCAAAGTCAGGTATGTGCCCGTTTCGCCCTCCTTTTCCTCCTTGAGGTAACACGGCAACACCGCCATCACGTATTGGTTGTCATACACCGACAGATCCAGATACACGCGGTATTTTGTCTGTCTGTTCTCTTTGTAGGACTCGAAGCGGATCTTGTAGTCCACGATCTGCGGGCCTTCGTAGTCTATCGTCAGCGGAAATTCAAACGTATTTCTCGCCTCTGTCCACGCCGTCTGAGGCTCGTCGTCCTTCGCCGTGGATTGCGCGGGTTTGCCGTCCTTTTCGTAGTCCAGCCAGCCCTCTATCTTGAAGTCAAATTCGTCGTTGTTTTGCCAACCCCATTCGGAGGGATTGATCTCATATCTCACAAACGCGCCTCTGTTGCCGCCGCCCGCCGCATACGC
>CANQMD010000027.1 GCA_947624885.1 uncultured Clostridia bacterium | reverse complement strand
TATTCCACAACGCCGGATTTGGTCCGCCCGCCCTGCGCGTAGGTCGCGGTATAGCGCTCGCCAATCGTCAGCGTCACGCCGCCCTCCGTGGACGTATACGTGCGCATGAGATTTTTGTTGAAGTAATAGAAATAGTCGCCCGTGATCTTGCCTTGCAGCTTGCCGCCCGCTTCGTAGTTGAATGTGAACTCATGCGTGGATGCGTTGTAGGTGCCCTGTTTGACGGCAATACCCTTCCTGTGCAGATATATCTTGGTGGAGTCGCTGTGATCCAGATACAGGCTGTCGCTGCCGCCCAAAGCGTCCTCGATGCCCTTTTCCCACACGGCGTAAAGCGTGATCCTGGTGGTGAATTGGTCAAACTGTATCTTGTCGCCCGCGACGTATATCACTTCCTCGCTGTTGGGGACGTCCGTCCAGCCGGAAAAGCGGTAGCCGTCCACGGTGAACGCGCATTCGCTGACAGTTGCCTCTTCGCCGAAGTCGACAAACGTTTCCTGCATGGAGCCTTCCGGCAGAGTGCCCAGGGGCGCGTTGGCAAGATATTCGATGTGGTTGCCGTCGCTGTCCTTGTACCTTGCCCTGACGGTGATCTCGTGGTCGGGCATAAGCGTGTCCTCGCTGACGCGCTCGCCGTTCAAATACCACGCGCTGAATGCCTTGCCGCTGTTGGAGGTGGGCACAAATTGCGAGATCGCGTCAAGCAGCTTGCCGCCCGCCTTGGCATAAGTTTCCGTTGTGGCGATGTAGCCGTCGCCCGCGTTGAGGGTGATTTTGATCCCCTTCGCCCACTTGGCGTAGTAGCGCTGATCGGACTTGGGCGCGGTGATGTTGCCGCGAAGCCCCTCGCCCTCAAGCGACTCGGATGTATACCAGCCGTCAAAAACAAGCACGTCGTCCCCGTCCGTTCTGTTGGCGAGATCGGGCAAAGTGACGCTCTGCCCCGCCTTCACGGACATGGACGCTTGCGGCTGCCCGCCGTTTGGCTCGAAGGACAAAGTGACGTTCTTGTTGCATGCGGCGAGGGTCGCCATTGCGACGACCAACACTGCCGCGACTGTCAAAAACACAATAAATTTGCGTATGCGTTTCATATCGTTACCTATCCGATAAAATGATATATATGTTAATAATACATTATGAGCGGCGCGTTGTAAAGCGTTTTTTTGCCCGTATGGGCGCAAATTGCGCCGAGATCGCGCCCGCTTCCGCGAATATTGTATGCAATATCCGCGCAAACTTTACGTGCGAAAACGGCTGTAAACGGCTTATTCATGATTATGCATATACGGCGGAAATTTTGTATAAATATGCAAATTTTGCCTAAAAAATTGTATTTTTATTAAAAATGAATTAAAATTTATGCCAAATCACTTGCCAGAATTCAATATGTATGGCATAATTGTATAAAATATTTGTGCGATATTCTTTGTGCCCTTCATCATGCCATTCTCACGAATATCAAAAATCAAAGAAAAACCAGGAGGTTCATTATGAACAAAAACAAGATCTTGAAAGGCTCGCTTGTGCTTGCTCTGATCCTTGTGTTTGTGCTTTCGGCGGCAGTCCTTGTGGCGTGCAACAAGCCCGAAACAACCACATACACCGTTACGGTCACATGCGAGGACGCAGCGACGCTTGCAAACGTCAAAGTGCAGCTGAAAAAGGCGGACGGCACATTGGCGGCGGAGAACGGTCTGACCGAGGGCAAAGCTACGTTTGAACTTGAGCCCGCCGAGTACACCGCAACGCTCACAGGCTTTACGGCAACGGAATGGGGCTTTGCAGAGGCAAAACTCACCGCTGAAAATCCCTCTTGCACGATAGCCTTGACAAAGTTGTATGCCTACAGCGTTTCAATTTCCTACCCTGAGATGAAGGACGTTTTCGGTGCAACGGTGACAGCCGCAGGCCCCGCGCAAAATGTCAGCATCTCGCTGTATGAAGGCGAACTTGAGGGCGACGGCGCACAAGACATCGCAGATCTCACTCCCGCGGCAACAGCGCTTACCGACGCAACAGGAACGGCACATTTCTACCTTCCCAAGTCCACAACGTACACCATTGTTGCTTCAAATCTCAAGGAGGGTTATACTCTCAACTACAGAGCGGGCAGCAGCCCTGCGGATTGGGTCACTGTGTTCACCGTGAGTGCGGAAAACCCCGATCGTACGCTTCCCGTTAAGAATCCCGAAGACCTTGGCAGCGAGAGAAATCCCATCACATTGAACATGGGCAACAACACACTTGCTTTCACTACGGATGTCACTGAAGCATATTACAAGTTCATCCCCGAAAAGAACAGCAACTACACGTTCACGATAGCGGGCGGTGGAGCAAACGGCAAAGTCTGGTCTGACCAATTTGACACCTATCTTGCAGGCGAAGGCTCCTTTGTGCTTGCGTGCGAGGAAGGAAATGCAGAAGGATTTGATATCTTTGGATACACAGCGTGCACATTCAACATTGCTGAAGGCGGCGAAATCGCTCCTCCCGAAACTGAACCTGAACCGGAAAATCCCGAAGAGAGCGCAACAGTTTTGACAACTCTTACAGGTACTCACACCTACACTGTCGCAGATGAGGATTCCAAAGTCTATTTGAAATATGTGGCGACTAAAAACGAGTACTTCAAAATTTCTTCGACTGATGAAAACCTCTATCTCAATATCTATGAGGACACGATACAATCTTTGCAAATCGCCCAAGTGTCCACAGAACAGAGCATGACTCAATATTTCTCGGTGAAACAATACCACACCTACTTCTTTGAAGTGGATGTCTGGGATTATGGCGTTGCTACCTCATTCACAATTGAAATCCATCACGAGGCCACTCCGTCAGATCTGACAACATTCACCCCCTCAACAGGCAGTGGCACTGAGGCCGCACCATATGAGTTGGACAAACTTGGCTACACCATCTCCGGATCTCCGCAGAGCGAAGACACAGCGATTTGCTACACCTTTACAGCCACACAAAATGTCACATTGGTCGTTTCTTCGGAAGATGAGAATCTGTGGCTCACAATCTACTCACTGCATGAAATGGAGGATGAGTACGACACAGGCAGAACTCAACTCAACCAACTCACAGGTGAAGACGGTTTGTACTGTGAAATAACGCTGACGGCTGGCACAACGTACTTGTTTATACTTGACGCGTGGGACTACGACAGTGTTCCCGTAACGTTCTCGATTTTTGCAAAGGCGTGATATCGCTTGACAGCCTTCCCTGCCTCGCAGGGATCAAACGACTTGCAAAGCGCGGGCAACCCCCGCGCTTTCCTTTTGGAATTTTTGTGCTTGGAAGGCGTTGCGCTTGCCCCTCGAACTAGGCAGAGTATTTATGCGACGAGGGCTCGGACAAGGCTTTGGGCTGAGTATATCGAACAGGCGTTGTCACTCGGACATGGCTGGGTGCGTGTATTGGGACGGCTCGGACAAGGGGATTATTCGACTGCGCTCAGAATGACAGGTCAAACAAGAGTCACTTGATACGGCATAGTACTTGTATAGTAAGGGCGCGGGTAGAGGTTTTGCATAAGTTCCTAGCCCCAAAAAGGCTCCGTCGTTCATGCTGTCATGTTGAGCGTAGTCGAAACATCCACTTTGTAGAGGTATAACGCCCATTCCTCGCCCAAAAAGGCTCCCCATAGGGCCACAGAAATTACAACATAATTTTTTCGGGTGATTATAAGCGGAACTGTCCGCCACAAAAAGCGGGCGACAGCCCGCTCCCAAGCACAAAAATAGCAAGTGAGCATTTATAACGCAACATTTGTCTGAGCGTACTTATTGT
This sequence comes from uncultured Clostridia bacterium, assembly GCA_947624885.1. Taxonomy (GTDB): domain Bacteria; phylum Bacillota; class Clostridia; order Christensenellales; family CAG-917; genus CAG-475. The sequence continues at coordinate 11,606 of CANQMD010000027.1, read as the reverse complement.
ACTTATTCAAGTACTCTGCCCTGTCCGAGCGATAATGCGTAGCGAGCGGTTTTGCAAGCGTACGCAGTGAGGGCGTGTCTGCGCCCCACAAAACCACTACGTAATTTTGTGGGGACACCGCAATCTTTTACCCAAACGTAAGTATATAAAAAGCGGGCGACAGCCCACGCCCCCAAGCACAAAATAGCGAGCCATGAGCATTTTTATCCTCAAAGGCTCGCTTCTTGTCAAATGCAGAATTGCGAAGCGTATATTTTTTGTGCGCGGAGTAGCGAAAAAATTGCGGTGCGCCCTTAACGCTTTCCACAAAAAGCGTCGGGCGCTGAGCAATTTTGAGCGGTTTGCACTACGTCCTTAGCCTGGATCATTGTTCGCGAACGATGTCCGTGCCGTAATACTTTTTGACTTTGTCGCACTTGTCGCTGGCTTCCATAAAGTTTGCGCACGGGTCGCCCTTGTGCTCGTAGGAGCGGCGTTGCAACATCGGATAGAACTGCCCTCCCGTTGCGCCGACGGATAAGAAACCCGTCACCATGTGCGACTTGAAACGGTTGATCGCACGGTTGCAGTACTCAAACGACGAGTAGTTGCTGCTGCGATACAGGCACTCGCCATTGGGCGCGTACAGTGTGTAGAAATATTCCTCGCATTCGGGGCCGGGAGCGTGCTCTATGACATACTGACCATATATGATCGCGTCGTCAAAGCCTGCTTGCGCCACGGGAGGCTTGCGGTCGTGCTTGGGGGTTTCAAGCGGCATAAACGGAGGCTGCACACGTTTGATGATGGTCTTTTTGCCCTTTGAATGGGCAGCGTCCCACTCCGCCTTTTTTGCGGCAAGCTTGTCCACCAATTCCTCAGGCGCGTTGCCTTTGTAGTAGCAAGCGTCCTCGGGATCGTAATAATAGCCGTCATAATCGCCCTCATATTTGGACCAATCGTCCTCTTTCTTCTTTTTGACGGGCTTTCTTGGTTTGCCTTCGATGGGCGCGGATTTCTTCTTTTTGGCGGCTTCCGCCTCAACAGCGTCGGGATCGACGGGTTGCGCAGGCTCCTCAACGACAGCGGGCGCGGGCTCCGGCTTGGGCGCTTCCACGGGCTTTTCCACCACTTTTTCAACCACTTTTTCAACTTCCACTGTGACGGGAACTTCAAGAATTTTCAGCGTTTCAACGGGGACTTCCTTCACGGTGTCAAGAGGAACAAATTTTTCAACTGTGACGGTGACGGTCTGCTCAACGGGGACTTCAACCACTTTTTCCACAACTTTCTCGACCGTCTGTTGCTGAACGACAGGTTGCGGTACCACCGCACCCTTGCCGCCTCGTTTGAGCCTCAGCGCCTCCCTCTTGCGAGAAAGTTCCTCATTTAGGCGCATCTGCTCGCCTGTCACGCCGTATTCCGCAAAAAACGCGTCCTCCGTGCGGCTCTCCTTCGCCTCGGCATGTTCCTTGACGGACTTCGCGCCGTTCAGCACAAGCACGATCACGATAGCAAGCAACGTCAAAAGCACCGCCGCAATTACAAGCAACGCCGCATAGCCCTCGATCGCGCCAAGTTTGAATTCCTCTATCGAAAAACTGAGAACTGAATTTATCATTTAAATCCACCCCTACTATATTACTCCAACTATAATTATCTTACCACACTTTTGCAAGTTTGACAATACCATTCATGAATTTTTTGATTGCCACGCAAACATTTTGTTCAAGACGCGCGTATTGCAGCCAAAATCCGCCCTGTCAAGCCACTTTCCAGCGCGCGTCCGAGCCACCGTTCCCCTGTCGCGCCTCTCCAACCTCTTGCGACGTAACTCTACCCTGTCGCGCCTCTCAAACCGCCCAAGCCGCTTGCACAACGACCTCGTCCCGCAATTCGCTCTCAAAAAAGCGTTGAGGGTACGCCGTCAAAGACCGCTGTTCTCCTCTTAATCCGCGCCCTTCCCTTGACGATATCCTACAGCAATGCCAGCGCCGCGCACAACGCTATCGCCACCGCGCTTGCCGTCAGACCTCCGCGCAGTTTGTCCTTGCGCGGCATAAGATTGTAGCGCGACATGAACACCGCAATCAACACATAGCATACGATTGCCGGGACGCTTATGGGAGGCAGCGGCAACACGCTCGCGCTCAGCCCGCCGACCCACTGCACATAGTGTATGAACGGAAACAGCAATATGCGCATGACGTAGATCACAGGCGTGAGCGTGGTCAACATCGCAAACACCGTCAAGATCAGCAACAGCACGTAACAGACCATGATGTAAGGCACAAACACGATGTTGGACAGCATCTGAAACAGCGGAATATAGCCAAAATAGTACGCGATGAACGGGTAACTCATCAGCGTGGCGCTCACGCTTACGCACGCCAACTGCATCGCGCGACTGCCGATATGCCGCTTGGGACTCAGCAAGTTCACCGCCTTCTGCCCCGCGTCGTTCACGCTCTTGTGGAACAGGAATATGCCGAGCATCGACGAGAACGACAACAAAAATCCGACCTCGAACAGCGCCGTGGGACGAAAACTCAAAATCAATATCCCCGCAAATGCCACCGCGGACAGATTGTCGCGTTTTCTGCCGAAACAGGACGCAAAATTGAAAACCGCGCTCATCACAAACGCCCTGAGCGCAGACGCCGCAAACGAACATAACACGACGTACACAAACGTCAACGCCGTCACAGCGATCAGCCCCACCCATGGTTTGACCTTGAGTTTTTTGAGCATAAAATACAGCGCGGTCGCAAGCGTGGTGATGTGCAATCCGCTCACCGCAAGCACATGCGAAAGCCCGCTGCTCATCACGCCTCTGCGCAGATCGTCGTCCATGCCGAATTTGTCGCCGAATATCAGCGCGTTGCATATCGACGCAGTCTGCGGATCCAGCTTGTCGTAAAACGCGCCCTTGACCGCGTGCTGTACGTTGCGCGGAAACCTCAGTCTGCCCTCGCTCAACTTGCCGATCTCGGATACGTAAAGGCTGTAGCCTACCCTCTTTGCCACCGCGTTCGGAAACGCGTCGCCAAACTTCTCGTGCTTTCTGCCAAGCACATATCCGCGCATGGCGATCACGTCGCCCGCGTTGAAGTCGGGAGTGAATTCAAAGTAGACCAGCGCGTAGCCGTCAAAATCCAGGCGTTCGCCCTCCACGTACAGATCGTGCACATAAAACACGGTTTGCCCGTCCTCAACCATTATCATGCCCGAAACCGTCGCGGTCATGTCCACAATGGGCGAATATTCGGTGTATTTGATTTTGGAATCGTACACCGCGGCGCTAGCCGTCATTGCGGAAAAACCCACCATGATCGCCAGCGGGATATAAAACAGCTTGCGAGTCTTTGGGAAAATCAACAGCGCGACAAACGCCGCGCCACAAATCGTGAGTGGGATCGCTATCAGCGCAAGAGGCTCGCTGTACAGCGCCTCCGCAACGATTATCCCCAAAATCAAAGCGAGCGCGGCAATGCACATCGGACGGTAATTGAATATGCGTCTGCGTTTTTTTGCCATACTCACCTCATAAAACAAAATCGGGCTTTTACACCGCGATTTTGACGGCTTAAACTGCCGTTTTTGCAGTCAACAGCTGCTTGGCGTGCCTGTGATCACAATTTCAAAAACAAACTCGCCGTCGCCGACTGTCAGTCTATCGCCTATCTTTGCGTCGTCGCTTAATGTCAGCTTGCCTATTGCCGCGACGACCTCGCTTATGCGCTCTTTCGGCACAGGGAGCGCCGTTTTGCAGGACGCAACTCCTCCCCCTTCAAGCCTGACAAGCGTCGTCACCGTGCGCGTCGGGTGGGTAAATTCCGCTTGCCCGTAGACCTCGCCGCGCTTGCAGGTGTTGCCGCTCACTTTGATCTCGTCGCCAACGCGCTCTATAGTAAGCCCACAGCCCATGGGGCACATGATGCAAATCGTGTTCATCTTTCCAACCTCACTGTGACGTCGCCGCAGATCGCGGATCTGTCGATCTCGACGCTGCCCATCTCGCCCGGCGCGAGCACCTGAAATTTTTTGCCTACAAGCCTGTTGCCGCCGCTTTCAACGACAAGTCTTGCGTCCTTATACACGTTGTCGACCCTGAAATACAGCCTGACTTTGCCGTCGCCGAGGTTGACGCGTTGAGGAAGCGCGTACCTAACGCCGTCGCATGCGCTTACGCTTACGCTGTCGCCCGCAGGAAGTTCGCCCTTTGAGTACCTCGCCGCCGCCCTGCCCGCGATCTCCGCCTCCTCGGAAACGTTGTCCACAAGATCGTGCACGTGCAACACGTTTCCGCAGGAAAATACGCCCTCAAGCGACGTCATTCTGTTTTCGTCCACCGTCGCGCCGTTTGTGACCGCGCTCATTTTGACATCCAGCCCGTTGAGCAGATCGTTTTCCGGGATCAGCCCGACCGACAGCAACAGAGCGTCGCAACTTACATATTGTTCCTCGCTCAGCACAGGCTTTCTGTCAGCGCCGACGGGCGCATAATACAGCCCCTCGACGCGAGGATTGCCCACCACGCGCGTGATCGTATGCGAATATTTTATGGGAATGCCATAGTCGTCGAGGCATTGCACTATGTTTCGCTTAAGCCCGCTTGAGTACGGCATCAACTCCAGCACCAACTTGACCTTTGCGCCCTCCGTCGTCATGCGTCGCGCCATAATAAGTCCTATGTCGCCGCTGCCGAGGATCACGACTTCCTTGCCGACAAGATATCCGTCGATGTTGCACAGCTTTTGCGCCATGCCCGCCGTGTAGATGCCCGCGGGACGCGTGCCCGGAAGCGCTATCGCTCCCGCCGTGCGCTCCCTGCATCCCATTGCCAACACTATCGCCCCCGCTTGCACTTTGACAAGCCCCGTATCCGGTGACAGCGCAGTCACTGTTCTGTCCGCGCCAAGCGACAACGCCATCGCCTCGGTCATAACGGTGATATCGCGCTTTTTGACCTCCTTGCGGAAGCGCTCCGCGTACTCCGGACCTGTCATTTCCTCTTTGAAATAGTGCAGACCGAAGCCCTGATGTATGCATTGGTTGAGTATGCCGCCAAGACGCACGTCGCGCTCAAGAATAAGCGTTTTTGCGCCGCTGTCGCACGCCGCGATCGCCGCCGCCATTCCCGCTGGTCCGCCGCCTATCACAACAACATCGTAGCGCAACATCACTCCACCTCCTTGACGCGGTAACGCGCGATATTGGCTCCCAAACCTTTTTTGACTTCCGTCAGCGGTACGCCAAGTTCACGCGAGAGGATCTGCATCACCCTGGTGCCGCAAAAACCGCCTTGGCATCTGCCCATACCCGCGCGACAACGGCGCTTCACAGCGTCAACGGTCGTGGCGGGCAAAGGCGAGCGGATCGCCGCAACAACCTCCGCCTCCGTCACCTTTTCGCAACGGCAGACTATCCTGCCCCAACGGTTGTCCTCGGCGACAAGCTGTTCAAGTTCATCGTCGCTCAACTCCTTAAGCCGCTTATGCCTAGGCATAACGGTCACAAATTCCTTCTTTTTGTTTGCGTTCAATCCGTCAAGCGCAAGCGCAAGCACGTCGTCCGCGATCGCGGGCGCGGAGGTCAGACCCGGCGAACATATGCCGATCGCCATTACAAAATTTTCCGTTTTTTGGGATCTGCCGATCACAAAGTCGTGCCCGATGAGCGTGCGCAAACCGCTGTACACCCTGATACACTTGTTGAATGCGGGACGTTTGTAGGTGAGCGGCACGCTTGCCCTCAGCGAGTCAAGGCTGTCAAGAGTGGACGCAACGTCCTCGCTGTCCGTCGTGTCGATGGCGGTTGGCCCGTAAATTACGTTTCCGTCCGCAGTAGGCGCAACAAGTATGCCTTTCCCCGCCGCGGTGGGAAGTGGGAATATGACGGTGCTTATATTTTTACGCTCGGTGCTGTCAAGCACAAAATAATCGCCTCTGCGATAGGTCGTTTCATAGTGTTCCGCGCCGACGAGGTCATTGATGAACGCGCCGTTTGCACCCGCGCAATTTATCACTATCTTGGTGGCAAATTCGCCCTTCGGCGTGCTCAGAATGTAGTCGCCGTCACGCTTGCATATTGCCGTGACGGGAGCCTCGAGAATGATCTTTGCGCCGTTGGTGACAGCCCTGTCCGCATAGCCTATCGCCATTTGATACGGCGACACAACTCCCGCCGACGGAGCGTAAAGGCTGTATGCTATCCTGTCCGCGACGTTAGGCTCTATCTTCAAAGTCTGCTCGCGATCCAAAATGCGGACTTCAACGCCGTTCGCCTCCGCCTTTTTTGCAAGCGCCTCAAGCCCGTCAATTCCGTCCTCGCCCGCAACCACCAGCGATCCGCACTTGAGGTGCGGCACATCCAATTCCTCCGCCTCTTTCCAGACCAGAGGATTGCCAAGCACGTTGTACTTCGCCTTGAGAGTGCCCGGCTCGCAATCGTAGCCCGCATGCACAATTCCGCTGTTTGCGCGAGTGGTGAACGAGGCTACGTCGTCGCACTTTTCAAGCAACAACGCCTTAAGATCGTAACGCGAAAGTCTGTCGAGCACAGCCGCGCCGATTATTCCTCCTCCAATGACCGTAACATCAAATCTGTCCATAAAACTTAAAAACTAATCCCGCCCATTTGCGGACGGGAAAAAGTCATTTGTTGAATTTCTTTTTGTACTCCGCGATATTTTCCTTGATGATGAGCTCGGCGTGTTCCCTGCCCTTGACCTGGAAAACTGTGGTGTGCTTGTCCTCAAGCTGCTTGTACACTCTGAAAAAGTGCGACATCTCGTTCATGATGTGCTGAGGCAACTCATCGATCTCCTTGTACACGTTCCATGTCGGATCCTTAAACGGAATGGCGATGATCTTGTAGTCCATCTCGTCGTTGTCCTGCATCATCATCACGCCGATGGGATAGCACCTGACAAGCGTGAGAGGAACTATCGGCTCCGAACAAAGCACCAACACGTCGAGCGGGTCGTTGTCCTCGGAATAAGTGAGCGGGATAAAACCGTAGTTTGCGGGATAGTGCGTCGAGGTGTAAAGCACCCTGTCCAAAATGAGAACGCCTGTGGATTTGTCAAGTTCGTACTTGTTTTTGCTGCCTTTTGAAATCTCGATGACCGCAACAAAATCCGTGGGCGAAACGCGTGCAGGATCTACGTCATGCCAAATATTGCTCATAATTTCAATCTCCCGAATATAATTATACAATAATTATAACTTCGGCAACAAAAAATGTCAATACGTTTGATCTCGCCGCGCAATATTTCTGCAAAACAGCATCCCCGCCGTCTTAAAAAACTGAAACCTTCGCGATCCTCGGCGATTCAACGATGCCCTCGATATTTGCAAATATATAAAAAAATTACAAAGCCGAATATGCGGATCAAGTCAAAAAAACGAGCCGCCAAAAGCGGCTCGCAAATTGCATATCAAGAGGTTTAACGCAGCATTTTGATTGGATAAACCGTTGATATTGTTCAGACTCACTTGTAGGATTCAAGAAAATTTTTGAAGAACGACACCGTTTCGCCAAGCGAACTGACGTCGATATTTTCGTTTGCGGCGTGCATGCCTCCAAGCTGTTCTATGCTCAGTCTGCAGGGCGTACAACGTATTGCTGTGGTCGCGATCTCCTGCATCGTGCGGCAATCCGTGCCTCCAAACATATAGTACGGCACCACTTCAACGTCGGGATAGGTCTTTTTGATTGCCGCGGCAAATTGCGTGTAGCCGTCGCCCGTCAGATCTGCCATCGGGGACGCTTCCCTGTGGTTGCCGAGTTGCACCTCGCAGTCGAACTTCTTTGCGATCTTCGCGAGTTTTGCGACGCACTTTTCCACGCTGTCCACGGGGGAAACGCGCACGTTGGCATTCACCCATGCCTCCTGAGGAATGACGTTGGGCGCGGTCGCTCCGTCGCACATCGTGAACACCACGGTGGATTTGAACATGGGCGCTCCGTAATGCACGTTGAGTCTTGGCGCGAGGTACGCCGTGAGGCAACCCATATGCCCCGCCAATTTTGCCAAACCTTTAAGTCCTGGCTTCAGCACGTCGGCAAGCCCAAGGACCATCGCCTTTGCGGGCGCGGACATCTTTGGCTTGAACACGCTGTGTTTTTCAACATAGTTGACAAAAGCGCCCAGTCTTGCAAGCGGCGTGTTTTTTGGAGGTTGCGAACTGTGCCCGCCCTTTCCGCGAGCGATTATTCTGACGTCCGCATATCCCTTTTCGAGTATGCCGACCATCGCGGCGTCCTTTGCCATATATTTTTCCGCTTTTTTGATGATCGCGCCGCCCTCGTCTATGACGACGTTGGGTCTGACTCCGTGCTCCTTAAACCAATCTCTCGCCATCTCCGCGCCGGGGCCGGAGTTCTCCTCGCAGTCGCTGTAGCTGAGATATATATCCTGTTCCGGCGTAAATCCGCTTTCGATCAGTTCGTCAACCGCCTGAATGGTGCAGAAAAGCGTATTTTTGCAATCTATGGTGCCCCTGCCGTATATTTTGTCGCCGATCACCGTAGCGCTGAATGGATCGCACTCCCAGTCGCCGCCCTCTGCGGGAACTACGTCCTGATGCGCCATGAGCACGACGGGGCGATCGCTCGCCTTGCCCTTCCATTTCAGCAGCAGCACGTCGCGCCCAAGCGATATCTTTTCGCAAGCGGCAAACGCGTGAGGAAACTCCTCCTGCAGAGTCTTGTGAAACGCCTCGAAATACTCGTGCCCGCTATCCGAAATCGTGGGACATTGAATGAGCCGCCTGAAACTGTCGACATAGCCGTTTTGATTTTTCATAGCAATACCTCAAGCAAATATATTGATACACTAAATTATACGCCGTTTTGCAAAATAGTCAAACGCAAAGCCGCCATACGGCGCAATTTTGCGACAAATTTTTCACTCACTTGTTTTGCTTTTCGTCGCTTTTGCATTCTACGCGCGACTCCTCGCCGCATTCGTCGCCAACGCTATTGTAATCGCCGTCGTATGGCGAATCTTGTGCGACGCGGTCGTTGGAACAACAAGTGTCGTTTCGTGCGATACCGTTGCTTTCGCCCTTACTCACCGAATTATTGTCCTCCCCCGCGCAGGTAGACGTTTCTTTTGCGCCGTCGTTTGGGCAACATCCGTTTTGTGCGGACGGAGTAGGAGCGGGCTTTGCGCAAAACGCGCGAGCGCATATGTCGCATATCTTGTGCGCGAGTTTATATATAAATCGTTCAAACAACTCGCAGAATTTTGTGAGCGGTTTTGAAAGCAACAATTCATAAAGCATGTCCACCGCTATCCCAAACGCAAACAGCAACGCCGCGTTGGGCAGCAACAACAAAAGTTTTGCCCAAAACGGCTTGACGGCGTTCATCAAAAACGCTCGCGTGTTCTTCAAAAACGGGTTGTTGGAGTGCCACAGATAGACAGCCAATGTGTGGATCGCCACGATCGACGCCGCCCTGCTCGCCTTTTGATTTGTCAGCGGTTTGAAAGACAAAAACATCATGAAAAAACTCAACGACGCAAAAAACACCAGCGGATTGTTGTAGTTCAAAAACAGATACGCCAACTTGCCGTTGGAGTTGCCCGCGCCCGTCGCGATAAGAGGCGCGACAACGGCGTAATTGACGACGCACAGCAGAACGTAGAGCAACAAATATTTGGGGGCGTTCTTTTTCAATTTGTCCTCTTTTTTGCGGATGAGCCTGCCGTACATGTACACTGTGCCCGCCCATATCACGGAGTAGCCCCCGTTGGTGCCCATGATTGGGTAAAAATAGTCCGCAATAAAACCTATCACCGCGAAAAACAGAAGCGTTACAAACACAAAATATCCGCACTTCCCATCGCCGTCAAACAGCTTGTCCGCAAGCGCGTTAAGCAAGGGAGCGCATATCATCAAAAGCAGATATATCAAAACAAACCAATATTTTGAAATGCCTATGACCATAAATTTGACCGCTTCCCATGCGCTTGCAAACTCCTTAAACCCGCACGCGATGGCAAGCAGTGTGCCAATCACCCAATACACATACAACTTCAGCACCATGTACAGCGCTTTGCCGGGCTTCAGATCTATTTTGAAATACCCCGACAACAGAAAAAACAGATTGACCCCGCCAACCACAAAACAGACGATGAGCGACGATACCAGATGCTGAGGTATCATTGCCGCTTCAACAAAAAATTCAACGTCCTCCAGCCTGCCAAGACTGACGGTGGCAAGATGATCGATCACGATAAAAAACATTGCGACAATGCGCAAAATATCCATTGTCGAGTTGCGTTTGAGATCGTCCTTTTTGATGAGCAGATCCGCCATACTTCCGTTCGGCAACGCGAAATTTATTCGGTTAGATACTCGCTTCCCCCGCAATTTTTCCAAGACGCCAACCGCTACGTCGCCAATATCATTATACCATATTGTCGCCATCTGTCAACACGCCTCTGACATAAAACAAGCGCCCTTAACAGAGCGCTTGTTTAAATGCTTTGCATTTTCGCCGCTTGGCGAATTACTGCTTTTCCCCTTATTTACGAGGATTCTTAATATTCGCCTGCGCGGCTTTACTAATTACGGGGTCGAGCAAAAGCGAATAGTATATTTCAATCGTCTATCCACTCTATCTCATACTCAACTTCCCAAAAGGTCTTGCCATCAAAAATAGGTTCTGCACAAAAGCGTTCGACGTTTTCCACTGCATATGAATTGTTAGTGACAAATATCTCTTCGTAGGTTATTGGGTGTTCTACTGATTGCTTCCCCGACAATCTGTAAACAGAAATGGAATGTGTTTCTTTTTCCCAGCCAGAATTTATTTGGAAATACGTTCCATTAACATAAAAAATTATATTATCCATGCCGTAAAACAACAATTCTCTAAACTCTGATTCTTCTTTCTTATCCATTACTTTTTCCCTTTAAAATATTTTTTTATTGTCCGTATAGACCTCTCTATCGACACACTCAATTTCCCATCATCATTCCAAAGACTCAAATCTGAAAACAATGGACAAATATCATCAATGTTTTTGTCAATATTCACATATATAACTTCATCAAACCATACATGACTTTTTGAAAAAATATACGCATGATTTTCCGTTTTGACTATCAACGCCATGTCAATAATGATATTTATGCCCTGTTCAACGCACTTTATTGTGTCGGAAACGATTTCAACGCTCATGACGATTTCGTCTACGTCAAACTTTTTTATGCCTACGCCATCCAAACCAGGCACAAACGGATGGGCTATATCGCTTATGATACATGAAAATTTTGCCGCTTCCTCATATGGAACGTCCTCATTTTCAAACATAGCGATCTCTTCTTCCTCGTTTTTAAGCAAGATGGACGTGCCTTCAAAATTGAGGCGAGCCACACAATAAGACTGCCCTTCCATGGAATCGTCAGTTTCCACCGACAAAAACCGTTTGCCAACAATGTCTTTGAGCATTTCTATCATATTTTCATCAAATTGCCATATAGTCATTTTCTTTTCTCCTCAAAATGAATTTTTTGCGATTTAATCTTGCCGGATTTAATAATTCGAATCTCAACCGCAGGACTTCCGGATTTAGAATATAAACGAAATACCACTCTTGATCCGTCAGA
>CANQMD010000026.1 GCA_947624885.1 uncultured Clostridia bacterium | reverse complement strand
CACTTCGATACGTTTCCATATAATATTTGATTTTATCTTGTTCCGAAGGGGGCGGGCGAGGCGCCGTGCGTCTTGACTGTCGACCACTTCGATACGTTTCCATAAATTTGACAACGGCATATTGTCAAATGCTTTGATATTATAATATAACTTTTGCGTTTTGGCAAGCGTCAAAAAGCAATCCGCAAAAAATAGCGCGGATATTTTGTTTGTTTGGGGGCGCGGACGGGGATAACGTGCCATATCAAAGAAAAGAGGCGACCGCACGGATCGCGAACGGGAGCGCCTCTATTTCTATTTTGGGCGAGCGCCACTGCCCTGTTGTGGCGGGAAGAGGCGCTGTCGTAGATTTTGGTCAAACTCACTTTTCGTGCAAGTGAGAAACGAATTGACTGTTCATCACATAGGTGGATCCGGGCGTGATGGACGAGGTGTTTTTGTAGCTGTAGAGGTACAATTCCGTCCTGTGTAGTATCTGCAGCGCGAGGTAGCCCTCGCCGACCTCCGCGTCGAGGTCGAGATCTCTTGAATACAGGCAGAAGAAGCGGTCGTCCTCAAGCGTGACCTGCGTGAACACCGGCTCGTTGAGGAGCGGGAACCATATGCCCGCCGTTATGAAGCCCATATGGAAGTAATCCAGCGACTTGTAGTGATACACGCCCTGCCTGAACGCCGGGTGCATCTGAATCATCGGGCCTGCAAACGCCGATATCAGCTGGTTTGTGGTCTGGTCGCCGGTGTCGATGAGGTTTGCCTTGGACGCGTCCTGCCAATTGTAGATGTCAAGGAATCCGGTTTGGTTGATGCGGTGCACATATCCCTTTGGAACGAGGTTTTGCTCCACCCAAGCGACGCTTTCCGCTCTGCTTGCGGAAATCTCCGCGTCGGTGGCAGTGCTGCCCGCGGGCGTGATCGAACTGAACAAGCCCATATTGTTGTCGTGGTTGACTGAGAATCCTTGGAACACAAAGCTGATGCTGATGCTGATGACGGATGAGAACACCGTGTTGTTGATGTTCAGGTGACTGAAATCGATATACTCGCCGTCGATAATGCGAGCGTGCGAATAGACTCCCGACGAAGAGATGTTGCGCACGACGCATCCGTCCATTTCGAGGTCCGCATTGCGCAAAGTCACCCCTCCTCTGGAGTTTTCAAAGATGCAATACTCCGCGCGAACATCCGTGATGCGAGTGCTTTGGCCGCCCTCGTCCTCCACAACAAGGCAATAGTCGTGCTCGAAGGTCTTTGCGTCGAGTTTTTCGATCTCGACTTCCTCGTGCCTGAGTTGCACGTTGCTTATCAATATGCCGCTCATTGAAGCGTGGACGAGATAGCTGCTGTCGCAGTCGCTCTGCTCAGGCGTGGCGTAGATCATATGCCCGTTGCCGTAGAGGTCGCCGTACAGTTTGACGCACTGCCCGACGTCGGACTTGTAACTCAGCTTCACGCCGTCGGCGGGGCGCATGTTCGCGGAGAGCGTGAGGGCGTAGGTGCGCCTTGTGCGCTGCTGCATACGGACATAATATGTGCCGCCGTTTGGCGCGTGGAATTCGTCAAGTATCTCCGCGGGAATGACGTTGTCCTCGCGGCAAGCGTACTCCTTTTGATCCTCGCCCGCTCGCACCGCCTGCTCAAATGTGGAGGCCTCCACGCCGTAGACGGCGTTGAGCGTGACCCTGTCCGTGGTGTGTCTGCGATTGGTTTCGAAGCGCGGATATTTGGCGGTGGCGACAACTTTGATCTGCACCATGCCCTTGCCCTCCAGCGCCGCGGGATCGAAAACTATCTTGTTGGGGACGTCGGAGTCGAAGTGCGCGTAGTCCCCGCCCTCCTCGATGAGGAAGTCATAACGCGCATAGAACGCCGCGATATCCTCCGCCGTGCCGTCCTCAGGCTCGCCTTGCAACAGAATGAGAGCGCTGTTGGGCTCCTTTTCGCGATAGCGTTCGCCGCCTTCCGCATTGGTTTGGAACTTGTATCTTTCCGCAGCGAACACAGTCTGACGCGCAAGCCCCACTTCAAGCGCTTCGTTGGAAGTTTTGAGGCGCAGGTAGGTTTCCTTTTTCTGGACGTTGAGCGTGACGCTGCCCGTCTTGCCTCCGCAGGTCGCGGTGATGGTCGCCGTGCCGTTGGACACGCCTTTGACCATGCCGTCCTCGCCCACTGTGGCGACGCTCTCGTCGCTTGTGCTCCAAACCACGCCTTGGGGCTGTCCCTCCGCAATGGATGAAACAAACGCGGCGGAAAGTTTCAAGCCCCTTTCGTCAACGCCGAGAACATAGTTGCCCTCGCCGTCCTTCCAATCGAAGATGTCGCCGTGCAAAATTTGAATGTCTGCCGCGTCGCAAATCGTTATTTCAAGGCGCTTGCCGTCCTTCATAGCGACTGTGGCGGTTTCGCCGTTGACCGTGATCCCGTCGCCGATCGTGCAACCGACGCACGCGTCAACGTCTATGTCTGACGCAGATATGCCAAGCAGATCCAAGGCATATTTGCCTCCCGCCACGGCGGGCAGATTGACAAAATTGCCGTACTTGCTTGCGGCGGGGTCCACCGTAACGGTATAGTTGTTGCTTGTGACAGTGCCGTCCTCCTGATATTTGTCGGCGGAAACGGATATGGTGGCTACGCCTGCGGAAAGCGCGGTGAGCACGCCGTTTTCATCCACGGACACGCAATCGGGATCGCTTGATGAATAATCCAGCCGAGTGATTATGCTGTCTACGGGGACATAAGAGGCGCTGAGGCGCTTGCTTTCGCCCACGACAAGCCTGCCGTCGGTGCCTCCGTCCAGGTCGACAAGGCTGACGCTGTGCACGGTGTTGCCGACTATGTTGACGGCAAAGTTGCGAGTCACCGTTTCCGCGCGGACGGTGACGTTGAAATTGCAGTACGCGTTGATCTTGAAATCGCCGGAAGCGTTGATCTGCGCCTCCCTGCCCTCGCCGTCGACAAGCATCGCCGCGGGATGTACGGGCGTGCCGACGGGATCGTCAAGATAGTCCTCGTACTCCTGTTGATAGTCGTCGTCGGTGCACTCGACGTTGGTGATCTCCCACTCGACGGTGTACTGATTTGCCTTTTCGGGCAACACGACCACCTTGACAAAGTCCTTGAAGTTGAACACCGTGCCGTCACGCACGTCCAGATACAGCTGCAACGCGTTGACCGCCTTGCCGTTTGCTCTGTCTGTGACGAGCATGTCCTCGACGGCGATCCACGCCTGAAGCTGCAACATGTTGGTCACAAGCGCGACCACAAGCAGAATGAGAATGGGGATGAGGATCAATATGCCGATCAAAACTTTTTTCATATTTACCTCCTCACCAAATTATTCTGTTGTAGCGCTTGTCCAGCCCCTTGAACAGGGCGGTCACGCTTGCCGCAAGCAGTATGAGCGAAACGATCGTAAGCATGAGGTAGATGTTGCCGAGGTTGCCCTGCCACGACACCAGCCACGTGCCGATCGTGATCGGGAAAAAGTTGCAGACCATAACCACCGTGCCAAATACGATCGCTATGAAAAAGCCTACGATGAGCGCGATGGCAACGTTTTTGTTGGCGGCGACAAGTTCGCCGTCGCCGGACACGTTGAAGGTTGGCCACTTGATGTCGACCGCCATACACAAACTTGTAAGGCTGATGACCAAGATCTCGCTTATGCCCCAGATCGCCGCGGCGTCAACGCCGGACAGCGCGTGCTCGCCCGCCGCGGAAGTGTAGTATATGCCTGACACCAGGCAGCTGAGCGCGACGGAGATCGTCGCCACGACGGAGTAAAGCAAAAACTTTGTCAATATCTGCGTTTTGAAGGACACGGGCATGACTTTTGTCATATAAAAACAGCCGCCCTCGCGAGATATACAGGTCGAGGCGAACGACACCGTGACGGTGATGAAGATGATGGTGACCATGATCGTGATGCCCGGCATGATCGCGCCGCCAACGGTGTCCGTGCCCATTGTGGCGGCAAGCCTGTTGCAGAAAAAGACCATTATCGGCGCGGCGCACGCCATGGCGAGATACTCAAACGAATAGTTGAAACTGCGAAGAATGAGATAAAACTCCTTGGTGAGCAGAGTGCGAACAACGCTCATACGCTTGTCGCGGACAATGCGGCTGACGGTGGATTTGCCGCTTTCTATGCCATAAAGGATTGTCTTGTAATACTCGTGAGAGGTGATGAAGTACGCGCCTGTGCAAAGCGCCGCCGTCATAAGCAGAATGTACAAAAATCTCAGAGCAAGCCCGCCCGCCTGCAACGTGCCGTAACGGCGACCGTTGACAAGTTCCGCATACCATCTGAATGGGTACGCTCCCGTCGCAAACGCACGATATTTGGCGATCATTTCGGGAGAAAAGATGTCCTGTTTGGAGTCGCGCATGTACTCCAATATGCTGCTGAGCGAAATCAGATAGATCACAAACGCGCCGCAGACGAGTATGATTGTGACGATAAGCACCACCACAAACTTATTTTTGACCGCGTTGACTATCTTCATGGCGGGGACAGCCAAAATGTTGCCGACGGCAAAAGTCGCCACCGAACTGAGCAATATCACGCCGATATACGTAAAATAGTCGCCTACGGGCGCATGCGTCACCGCGCCGAACGTGACGTAAAACGGCAGCATCAAAAGCACGCATACCGCCAGATTGTGCAAAAAACAGTAGATGGACTTTGCAAGCAGGATCTCCCTGCCGCTGACGGGGAAACGCAACAGCATTTCGTTGTCGCCGTTTTGATATAGGTTTTTGATGATGTTGCCCGTTGCGACAGCCGCGGCGATCACCGTCGTCGCAAGCGAGATGAGCACAAGAAATTCAAGCCTGAGATCGGATCTGTCCACAAATATCTTGGTGAGATAGTACATCCCCAAAATCAGCACCGCATATACCGCGAGGAAAAACGCGATGTTGAGCCATTGCGCGATCCTATATTTGACTCCCCTTTTGTGCGTCGTGCCAAAGCGGGACTTGAGATCCAGCTTGAAGAGGGTTCTGACCCTCGTGAGAGAAATATCGCCTTTCATACGCTCACTCCTCCGCGGGGTCCTGCTTGGCCGATCCGTCCGCTACGCAGGGGGCGGACTTGGGATCATCCTCGTCGGACGCGGGCAGTTGAGGGCGCATGTCCTCGCTTTCCTGCGCGGCATAGTCCTCAAACAGACGCTTGTCGTAGGTGCCGGTGATGCGGAAGAATTTTTCCTCAAGATTCGCCTTGTTCGCCTCGTTGCCCGCAAGATCGAACAGGTCGACAAGATGCCCGTCGTTGACAATGGCGACCCTGTGACACAGCTTTTTGACAAGATCGAGGTTGTGACTTGAAAAGAACACCGTGTTGCCCTTGGCGCAATGCTCGCGCATGTGCGCGATGATCTCCGCCGTAGACTGCGGATCAAGCCCCATCATAGGCTCGTCAAGCACCCACAGCTTCGGCTCGTGAATGAGCGCCGCGATGATGCATATCTTTTGCTTCATACCGTGGGAGTAGCCCCTGATCTGCCTGTTCATCGCCGACTCAAGCCTGAATAGCTTTGCGTATCTGTCCATGCGCTCCTTGCGAAGTTCGGAGGGCACTTTGTAGAGGTCGGCGACAAAGTTGACGTACTCCCTGCCCGTGAGTTTTTCGTAGACGGAATGGTTGTCGGGGACGTAGCCCATGTTCATCTTTGCCTTGATGGGCTCCTTGACGATGTCGTAGCCGCAGATCTCGATGGTGCCGCTGTCAAAGGGCAATATGCCCGTGAGGCACTTGATCGTGGTGCTTTTGCCCGCGCCGTTCTGCCCCAAAAAACCGAAGATCTCGCCCGGCTTCAACTCAAACGATATGTTGTCGACCGCAACGCGATCGCTCTTTGGATATATCTTTTTTAAATTGGTAACTTTCAACATAATAAAACTCTCCTTTTTTTAACGTTTGTCAGGGCGCAAATCGCCCGCGAAAAAGAGAGTCATTGACGCATGACGGGAGTCTGCCTGAGATAGGAAGACAAATATTGAACGGCAACGCCAAAACCGTTTGCGCGGGAGGGCGCAAGCGAACGCTTTTGATCGCCCGCGACAACGCAATGCGTCTTGCCCTTGACAAGCGCCGCCACAAACAGAGTCGCCGTGCACGCAACAAGCACCGTGACGATGTAGATGCCCAGCCTGATCGCGGAAATGGCGTATACGCTGAGCCAGCTCTCCTTGAGAAGAGCGACAAACAGCAACGCCGCCGCAACGCCCGCCGCGACTTTTTGCACTCGACTTGGCAACAGCTTGATCAAAAACGCCGCCGCCACGACAAGCGCGGCAAGCCCCGCTCCCTTGACAAGCAACACGAGCACATCCAGCATTTTGACAAACAGCGTAAGACCGTCCAAAGCATCTCCCACACGCGCTTTTGCGCGCTTGTGCGCACAGCGCGTGCGCATACATATTTATACATTTATAAATTTTAGCACCGCGCCCATATTATGTCAAGCAACTTAAGTCTATTTGCCGCGGACGAGGCGTATAACCGCCGAAAATCGCACAAAAAACCGCATTTTTTGCCGGATCGCCGTGAAAATGGCCGAATGACAAAACAAAAAAAATACGAGGTTTGAGCACCTCCCGCAACCTAAAAATATACGGCGACAAAAGCAAATTCCCCGCCAAACCGCAAAAAACGGACGGAACGCGGGATCATCTTCCTCAACTTTGCCGCAATGCAAACGGGCAAGCGAGGAATATAAAAAAATCAAAAAGATATAGCATGCAAGAGGGCGTGAAAAGGCGGGAAAAACATCGCCGCGCGGGGCATGATCGCCGGGCATATCGAAAATGAAAAATTAAATTTATAATTGCATAAAAACAAGTTTATATATTCAAAATTTAATGATAAAACGTCGATAATGTGATTTCTTTATTTTCAATAGAGATGAAAAAACGGACGGCGTGTGCCGTCCGTTTTGGGTACAAATGTCGTCATTTGACAAAGGCTTTGAATGCCTCGTAGGCGGAATACACGTCCGCCTTGGACACCAACTCGTTGGGGGAATGCATCGAAAGCACGGGCACGCCGAGGTCCACGGTGTCGATGTTGTTGTTGGCGATGAACAGCGCGACCGTTCCGCCGCCTCCGAGGTCCACCCTGCCGAGTTCGCCCGTCTGCCAGATCACGCCCGCCTCGGCAAATACGCGGCGCAGATAGCCGACATACTCCGCGGAAGCGTCGTTTGATCCGCTCTTGCCTCTGGAGCCTGTAAACTTGCTCATGGCGACTCCGCAATGCACGCGGCTGGCGTTCATCTCCTCAAACGCGGAGGCGTAGGCGGGATCGAAGCCCGCTGTCACGTCTGCGCTGAGGCACATGGATCTTTGCCTGAGCACGGAGGGGCTTACGCCGTAACTCTTTGCTATCTCGTCAAGCAAGTCGCGGATGAGAATGCACTGCATGCCCGTGTTGCCCACGCTGCCGATCTCCTCCTTGTCGGCGAGGATGGTGAGCACGGTTTGATCGGTGTCTGCGTCGATGGTCGCGGTGATCTCGGGATAGGCGCAAACTCTGTCGTCGTGGCCGTAGCTGGCGATGTACGCCCTGTCAAAGCCTACGTCGTGCGCCTTCGCCGCTGGGACAGCCTCGAGTTCCGCGCTGAGGAAATCCTCCTCCACGATGCCGTAGCGAGAGTTGAGCAATTGCAGCACTCCCCTCTTGACCGCGTCCTTTTCCTCGCCCTTCACGGGGATCCCGCCCACGACAAGATTGAGATTTTCGGCGCTGAAGCCCTCGCCGATGGTGGATTTGTTGAGTTCCTGCGAAAGATGCGGAAGCAGATCCGTGATGTAAAACACGGGATCGGACGCGTCTTCGCCTATCGCGATCTCGATCTTCTGCCCGCTTTTGAGGACGACTACGCCGTGCAAAGCAAGCGGAATGGTGAGCCAATGATACTTTTTGATGCCGCCGTAATAGTGCGTTTTGAGATAGGCTATGCCCGCTTTTTCATACAGCGGCACCTGCTTGAGGTCAAGCCTGGGGCTGTCGACGTGCGCCACGAGGATCCTGACTCCGTTTTTTTCGACATCGGCTTTTCCCGCCCTCAAAATGTAAAGGCTTTTGCCGCGATTGTTGAGATACAGCTTGTCGCCGCGATGAATTTTGTCGCCGAGCACGTAAGGCTTGTATCCCGCTTTTTCAAGCATTTTGACCGTTGCGGACACGGCTTCACGCTCGGTTTTGGCGCTGTCGAGATAGCGCTTGTAGCCCTCCGCATACGCCATGATCGCCTGAATACGCGCGTCGTCGGCTTGCTGATAAACGTTTGTCCTGTCGTAAGTTAAGTCCATATTCACCTCTAAAAAATTTGTTTTGATTTTTTGCTCTTTTCCGTATTATTATAGCACGCCGCGAGGCTTTTGCAACACCCATTCTACAAATTTTGCGGCGGCGAAAGCGCTACGCGCGGAAATATAAATGTGAATATTGTAATTGATTTTATTTGTCGGGCGTGGTAAACTGAATACAGCATTAAAATCAAGGAGATCGCTATGCCATTCAGCAAATTTTTGGAATGCAGACGCGGCGACTGCGTGGCGCTGGTGCGCGAACTTAAAAAGCGCTTCCGCTACGTCAGCGTGCTGGGGAGCGACGTGAAAGCGCTGTCCGTTCGCGCAAACAAAAACACGTCCGCCATATCGGACGGCTCCGACGTGGACTGCGGATTTGTGGTCAAATTGTGGGACGGCGGCGCGTTTTTTGAATACTCGCTGGACGATATTGCGGGCGACAAACGTTTTCTCGCCGAAAAGATCGAGCAGGAACTTAAACTCGCCGACAACCTGAAAAACGACGCGGTGACCGCTTGCCCGCTTAAAGACGAGCCTCTTGAAAAATCCTTCAGGCGCGAAAACGACTTCGAAAACTTCTCGGAGGAATATATCCTGAAAGTCTGCAATCTTTGCCGCGATCTGGCGCTTGCGCACAGCCCCAACGTCGCCAACGCCACCGCGCTGGTGCGCACGCTGGACGTGAGCAAACTGTTTGTCAGCGAAAACCGTATGCTTGACCAAAACTACACGTGGGTGAACGGCATGCTGATGGTCAACTATCGCAAAGGGGAGCGCATGATAAGCGCGCGTGAGGGCGTGGCGAGCCACAATCTGGGCTACGTGCTGACCGCCCTGCCCCAACTTGCGGACAGAGTGGTTGACAAAGCGGCGCACCTTGTGGAGGCAAAGCCCATCCAGCCCGGAGTGTACGACGTGATCACAGCGCCGTCCATCACGGGGCTGCTTGCGCACGAGGCGTTTGGACACGGCGTGGAAATGGATATGTTTGTCAAGGACAGGGCTCTTGCAAAAAATTTCATAGGTCAACAGGTCGCGTCGCCGATATGCAACATGCGCGACGGAGCGGCGGCGACTCTGAGCGTGGCAAGCTACTACTTTGACGACGACGGCGTGCTTGCGCACGATACGCAGGTGATCAAAAACGGGATCCTGCTTGCGGGCATAAGCGACCTCGGCAGCGCCGCGCAACTTGGCACGGAGCCCACCGGCAACGGCAGGCGCGAAAGCCACAAGCGCAAAGCCTACACCCGCATGACCAACACCTTCTTTGAAAAGGGCACGGACAAATTGGCGGATATGATCGCGTCGATAAAGCACGGATATATGATCTTTGAAACCAACAACGGCATGGAGGATCCCAAAAATTGGCAGGTGCAATGCGTGGCGGAGTACGGCAGAGAGATAGTCGACGGCAAGTTGACGGACAACTACGTCGCGCCCGTCGTCATGAGCGGATACGTCCCCGACGTGCTGAAGTCCATATCTATGATCTCGGACGACTTTTTTGTCGAGGGCGCGGGATCGTGCGGCAAGGGACACAAGGAATGGGTGCGCGTGTCTGACGGCGGACCCGCTTTGAAACTCAAAGTGAGATTGGGGTGAGGATATGTTGAATTTGCAGGAAATTTTGGAAATAGCCGCCGCAAACGAAACCGCGTCGGAATTTAAGATCACCGAAGTCAAAAAAGAGTCCTACGAACTGTTTTTTGTGCACGACAAGGTAGAAACGGTGCGAAAAGCCGATTCTGTGGAGCGAATGTTGACGGTGTACGTCAATCACGACGGTGCGAAGGGTATGAACTCGTTCAGCGTCTACCCCAACACCGAGCGCGACGAACTTGAACGCAAGATCGACGACGCAACGCGCAAAGCGGCGCTCATCTTTGACGAGCCGTACGTGCTGCCAAACGACGAAACTTGCAACGTGCTTCTTGACTCGCAATTGGCGCATACGGATCCGAAGGACGCGGCGGCGCTCATCGCCGATACCGTTTTCGCCGCAAATACGCACGAAAATTGCGACATCAACGCGCTGGAAATTTTTGTGGTCAAAACGGTGTTCAGGGTGATCAACAGTCGCGGCGTCGACAAGACGCAAACCAAGTTCACAGTGCATGTGGAGGCGATCCCTACCGCCAACGGAGAGGGAGAGTCGGTGGAATTGTTTGAAAGCTACGACCTCGCGGACCTCGACCTCGATTGGCTGAAGTCCGAGTTGGCAAACCGCCTCGACGACGTGAAAGCCCGCCTGGAAGCGAAAAAGCCCGCACCAAGCCTCAACTGCCCCATCGTGCTCAACGCATACGAACTGAGCAAGCTGTTTGAGGAAATCGCCGCGGATATGGACTACGCGCGGGCATATATGCACGTCAATCTGCACTCCGTGGGCGACGCGCTGCAATCGGACCCTCAAGGCGACAAGATCTGCCTCACCATGCGCGGCAGTATGAAGGGCAGCGCAAAGAGCAACACCTTTGACGCGGACGGCACAAACCTTGTGGACAGAGAGATAATCCACGACGGCATGTACGTGGCGGGATTCGGCACGTCGCGATTTGCGGGATATTTGGGCAAGACTCCCACGGGCGCACTGGGCTGTATAGAGGTGCGCACGGGCACAACGCCGACAGAACAGTTGCTTGCGGAAAAACACCTCGAACTTGTGTACCTCAGCGGATTGCAGGTGGAGCCGCTGACAGACTATATAGGCGGCGAGATAAGATTGGCATACTACTTTGACGGCGAAAAGCGAACGCCCGTCACGGGGATCGCGTTCAGCGGCAAGCTGAGCGAGGCGCTGAACACCGCGACGCTGAGCGCCGAGCGCACTGTGCTGGGCGGATATGCGGGTCCCGCAAAGGTGAAATTGAGCGGGTTGAATATATTCTGACAACGCGGCGCATATTGACAAAAACGCTTGTTTATATTGTCAAAACGCGAACATAAAACGTTGATTTGGTGAAAAATGCCTGATGACGAAAAAAAGAAAAAAAAGCGCGACAAGGACGATTGGGACACGGGAGTGGTGATCGCTCATATGAACGGCGACGAACTGCCAAAGTACCGCAGGTTGGCGTACCTCAATCGGCAAAAACGTCCGCCAAAGGAGGAACGTCAAAAGTCCGACCTGACCAAAAAGGAAAAACGCGCCATATATCGCGCGGGTTTTTTGGCGATGCTTCCACAGCTTGCGGTCATACTTGTCGGGTTTGGGATCGTGGCGGTGCTGCTGTATTTTTGGCTGAAATAGCAACCTCTCCGATAAAAACCGCCTCACTATTTTTCTTTTTTTGAAATGGCGAGGCTCAATATGAAAAGATATGATTTGCGCCCTGCCGAAAGGTGAGGGGCGCTTTTTTTTCAAATCAAAACATGCAAAAAGCCACAGCCTCCGAAGTTCGGATCTGTGGCTTTTTGAGAAAAGAGATGGGAATGTTATTTGAGTTCCGCAACTGCGCCGACGTCGGCGAGTTTTTTGAGCAGAGCTTCTGCCTCTTCCTTGGGGAGAGCCTCTTTGACGGTCTTGGGAGCTTCGTCGACGACTTTCTTTGCGTCAACAAGTCCGAGGCCTGTGGCTTCCTTGACGACCTTGATGACCTGCACCTTGTTGGGACCGATCTCTTTGAGGACAACGTCAAACTCGGTTTTCTCTTCCTCTTGGGGCGCTGCGGGGCCGCCTGCTGTGGGACCTGCAACTGCGACGGGCGCTGCTGCGCTGACGCCGAACTTCTCTTCAAGCGCTTTGACAACTTGGTTGAGTTCAAGCACTGTAAGTTGCTCAATTTCTTCAATAAATTTTTCGATATCGATCATTGTTTTATTCTCCGATTTTTATTTTTTTTGTTTTGGCTACGCCGATTTGGCAATTTTTAGGCTTGCTCTGCCTTTTGTTCCGCAATCTTGTTCAAGCAGATTGCAAGTTTGCTGATCGGCGACGCGATGCTGCCGACCAAACGTGCAAGCAAAATATCCTTTGACGGGATATCCGCAAGCTGTTTAACTTCGTTCTCGTCCATATAGGCGTTGTCAACCATGCCGCATTTGATCTTCATTTTGTTGAGCGCTTTGATGTTCTTCAAAACAAGTTTTGCGGGGGTGACTTCATCCTTGGAAGAGAAAGCAACCGCGGTTGGGCCGTTGAGCGCTTCGTCAAATTGTTTGAAGCCCAACTCGTTGAAAGCGATCTTGACCAAGCGGTTTTTGAGCACTGCGTAGTCAACGCCGTTTTCCCTGAGTTCCTTGCGGAAAGCGGTGTCCTGCGCGACGGTCAGTCCCATATAATCGAGAATGACGATGCCCTTTGCGCTTTGGATCTTTTGCTTGATCTGCTCAACCTGTTGCTTTTTTGCTTCGAGGACCTGCTGATTCATCTTTACCTCCTATCAAAATAAATTGCGTCACCCAAAGACGCGGAATGACGCAACCAAAAAGCATGATACTGTCAATCCTCGGCAAGCACTTACGTTTACGGCAAAATGCCACTTGCTGTCTTTGGAACGGTATATATGATACTAAATGCGGCGGGCTTTGTCAATCGTTTTTGGCAAAGCCGCCGTTTTTTTTACGCGTTGATCTTGTAGATCACCTTGATGCCGGGACCCATGGTCGTCGAGATGCTGACGGAGCGGAAATACACGCCCTTTGCCGCAGCCGGCTTCGCCTTGTAGATCGCGTCCATGATGGTGTTGTAGTTTTCAACGAGTTTTTCAGCGCCGAAGGACGCTTTGCCGAACGGGACGTGAATGATCGCGCCCTTGTCGACTCTGTACTCCACTTTACCGGCTTTGATGTCGTGGATGGCGCGGGTGAGATCCATTGTGACGGTGCCTGACTTCGGGTTTGGCATGAGGCCTTTGGGACCGAGCAGCTTGCCCAGACGACCCACAACGCCCATCATGTCGGGAGTTGTGACGATCACGTCGTAGTCAAACCAATTTTCATGCTGGATCTTTTGCACCATTTCCTCGCCGCCGACGAAGTCTGCGCCTGCCGCCTGTGCCTCGTCCGCCTTTGCGCCCTTGCAGATCGCAAGCACGCGCACGGTTTTGCCCGTTCCGTTGGGGAGCACAACAACGCCTCTGACCTGTTGGTCCGCATGGCGGGGGTCGATGCCCAACTTGACGTGGAGTTCTATTGTTTCATCAAACTTTGCCTTTGCCGTCTGAAGAACGAGCGCTATTGCCTCGCTGCCCTCATACTGTTTGGTCCTGTCGATGAGTTTTTTCGAATCAATATACTTTTTTCCGCGTTTCATAGCTGTCCCTCCTTATTCCTCGACTGTAACGCCCATGGAGCGCGCTGTGCCGGCGATCATGCTCATAGCTGTTTCGATGCTCGCCGCATTGAGGTCGGGCATTTTTTGCTCCGCGATCGCCCTCAATTGCTCCTTGGTGAGTTTGGCGACCTTGGTCTTGTTGGGGACTGCGGATCCGCTTTCTATGCCGACTGCCTTTTTGATAAGGACGGGCGCCGGGGGAGTTTTGAGAATGAACGTGAAGGAGTGATCCTGATAGATCGTGATGATCACGGGGATGATAAGACCCGCGTCCTTGCTTGTCTTTTCATTGAACTCCTTGGTGAAACCCAGAATGTTGATGCCGTGAGGGCCAAGCGTGGAGCCTACGGGAGGGCCCGGCGTCGCTTTGCCTGCGGGCAACTGCAACTTTACAACTGCCGTAATTTTTTTAGCCATATTTCCTCCTGACTAAATGTGGTTTTTGCGGTGGTATAAAAGGATTTGCCACCTCCCACTGTCGGCGCATTTGTGCGCCATACCTCGCGGCTTGCGCCGCATGCTCATCAGAGCTTTTCAACTTGCGCAAAGTCCAGATCTACGGGAGTTTCCCTGCCGAACAATGCGACGATAACCTTAACTTTTTGCTGCTCAGCGCTGATCGAATCCACAACGCCGATGAAACCTTCCAGCGCTCCGTTGATGATCTTGACGTTGTCGCCGATCTTGATATCGAAGTCCTCAAGGGAGATCTGTTCAAGCCCGATACGCCTGATCTCCTCGTCGGTGAGCGGAATGGGACGGCCTGCCGATCCGACAAAGCTGGTAACTCCGCGCGTCCTCGTCACCATAAACCAGATGTGGTTGGTGTAGATCATCTTGATAAAGGCGTAGCTTGGGAATTTTTTGCGTTGAATGACCTTCTTTTTGCCGTTGCGCTCGACAATATCGTCCTCCACGGGCACTTTGATGTCAAAGATATAGTCGTGAAGATCGTTGTTGTCGACCATGTTGCGAAGGTCCTGTTCAACAGCGTTCTCATAGCCCGAATACGTGTGGATCACATACCACTTCGGTTGTTCCTTTGGAATTTCATTTGCCATAGTAGCCTCCTCAGTTCCAAAGATGTGTCCACTGTCCGCTTGTAGTCAGCCCCAGCAAGCCCGTAAGCACATAGTCAATGACAAACAGGATCACAAAAAACAGCACCACAACGACAAGCACGACCAACGTGTTGGAGCCAACTTCCTTCCCCTTTGGCCAGGTGACCTTTTTAAGTTCGGAAAAAATGCCCTTCAGCCCTTTCCACATCCTTTTGAAGATGTTGGGTTTGTCGGACTTTTGGTTGTTTTTCTTCGCCTTTTGGGGCTTTTGCGGGGACTCCACGTTGACGGCAGCCTTCTCCTTGCCCTTTTCTTCGGGTTGTTGAGCGGGCGCGGGGTTTTGAGCCGCTAAAGTCGAGGTATTGGTTTTAGGCTTTTTCTTTGCCATAATAACACCTTCCTAAAATTTGCTTACTTTGTTTCTCTGTGCAGGGTATGCTTTTTGCAGAATCTGCAATACTTTTTAAGTTCGATCCTATCGGGATGCTTTTGCTTGTTCTTCCAAAGATTGTAATTGCGCTGTTTGCACTCCGTGCAGGCAAGTACGATCTTGACTCTTGCTCCTTTTTGAGCCATACTGTCCTCCTTCCCAATCAATACGACACCCTACACGGCAGAAAAACCTGCCGTGTAGAGCACTTATATATCATATTGAAAGAACAATTGTTATTCGATAATCTTTGCCACAACGCCGGAGCCGACCGTTCTGCCGCCCTCGCGGATAGCGAAGCGCAGTCCTTCCTCGATTGCGATCGGGGTGATGAGCGTGATCTCCATGTCGATGTGGTCGCCGGGCATGACCATTTCAACGCCCTGAGGCAGTTTGATGGAGCCGGTAACGTCCGTCGTTCTGAAGTAGAACTGAGGACGATAGCCATCGAAGAACGGGGTGTGACGTC
>CANQMD010000025.1 GCA_947624885.1 uncultured Clostridia bacterium | reverse complement strand
CTCAGATTATCCTTTTCACTCTTAGTATATGCTGTGATAAGATATATTTTCTCGTACACTTCGAAGTCAACATATATCACCCTTACGCTTCCGCTCTTACCTCTATGTTCAAATGCAAATCTCATCTTGCGTACACCGCCAGTGCCTCTCATGACGGCACCCACTTTGGGATTTTCAAGCAATTGTTCTTGCAATCTTTTCAAGTCGTTATCATTAAGCCCAAATCCGACCACTTGCTTCTGAACAATGGCAATTCTATAAATGTACGCGTCATATCATTCTCCATTTTTTGATTATAAATATAATACCCTATTAAATAGGGTTTGTCAAGCATTTATGCAAAGTATTCTACCCTGCCCCTTCTAGGCCCTCACAAAAAAAGTTCACGGAGTTTATCTCCGTGGACTTTTTGACCTTCGCAACTCGAAAACTGTTGTTTTGCGCATAGTTTGTAATGGATGCAAACTTCAAAATTTTGCCTTTCCCCGCCAAAAATTTTTGGATTTTTTTTTGAGATATTGTTTCATCAACTCCTATTAAATACTTTACTGTTTACGAAAATGATTATAGTTGTTATCAAGGTAGCGAACTCAATCGGAAACGATTGTTTTGTCGGAGGTTCGTAGAATTTGCCCGACCCGCAGTCAAGAAGTGGCAAAAGTCACTTCTTTTTTTGAATACACGGATACCATTGCCATGTGCCCTGCTTTTGTTGTGTTGCGGACGGTTTCGACTTGAATTGACGCCGGATTGATGTTGACATTGCGACAAAATTTTTGTAATATAAACTCATAAAGGAGAATGACTATGGGTGTTGATTTTCAAACGCTTTTGAGACAGGCGACAAACGGTGACGCGGCCGCGCAATGCTCTCTGGGCTTACTTTACGAGAAAGGTGACGGCGTCAGGCAGGACTACTATGAGGCTTTCAAGTGGTACAAACTTTCCGCTGCGGGTGGCAACTCGTGGGGACAATTCGATTTGGGGCTATGCTATGAATATGGCAGAGGCGTTGCGCAAAACTATTTTGAAGCGGTCAAGTGGTACAAATCCGCCGCAATACAGGGCCATATGAGAGCCCAATATCGTCTTGGACTTTGCTATGACCACGGAAAAGGCGTTCAAAAAAGCTGCGCCGAGGCCTTCAGATGGTACTACCTTGCCGCAAAACAAGGATACGCAAGCGCGCAATACAACGTCGGATATTCCTATGAAAACGGCGAAGGCGTAGCAAAAAATCCCTCCGAAGCGATTGGTTGGTATCGTCTTGCCGCCGCGCAAGGCCACGTATGGTCAATGAACAACCTGGGCTGTTGCTATGAGCACGGTCGCGGCGTGCCCCGCGACATATCGACGGCTGTATATTGGTATCGCTTGGCGGCTCAAAAAGGAGACCAACTTGCGCAAGACAATTTGCGCAAACTCGGATACAATTGGTGACGCCTTGTGCCTTGCCATCATAGGGTTTATTTCCCTTTCGGCCGCTTATTCAATTTGAAAAAATTATATAAAACGAGCTTAGATTTTGAAGCTCGTTTTTTTATATCTCGTTTTTTTGCGCCGACGTTTTTCGGAATAAAATACAGCGCAACTTATCAGCGGCTTATGGCGGCAAGATAGTTCGCTTTCATCGTTTGGGCGTCGAGCATCTGGGTGCCGGCGGATTCGGAGAGGATGTGCGGCGTCAGGCCGTTTTTGACGATGACTTCGGCGAATGGCTCGAATTCGGGACCATAGACGGTATCGGCGAATGTAAGGTGGCGTATCTCCCCTTTTGCGCCGTATTGTATCTTGCTGAAATGGACGTGCATATTTTTGGTTTTTTGCTCACCGACGCCGTCAAAGAGGTTGTCGACTATGCGTTGAAAGTCGTCCGCCGTCTTAAGCGCCCCCTGCCACAGGCTGTTGACGTGCCCGAAATCCACGCACGGATAGACGTTATTTCCCATTTTGCACAGTTCGATCACCTCGTCTACAGTGCCGATCTGGGCGCTTTTGCCCATAGTTTCCGGGCAGACGATCAAGTCGTCCAACCCTTCCGCGGCGATCTGTTCGAGGGCTTTTTCAAACATAGTTTTTGCCCTGTCGAACGCCTGCTCGCGCGTTTGTGTGCCCTGCGCACCCGTATGGAAAACGCACCTGGAGCCGTGGAAATGCCGCAGTTCTTTCAGCGACGACGTTAGGTATGTTATAGAATTTTCGGCTTTTTCGGTTTCAGGTGAGGCAAAATTGATAAAATACGGCGCATGCACGCTCATCTCTATCCCATATTTATCCGCTTCCGCACCTATCGCTTCCGCCGTTTTCCCATTGAGGCGGACTCCCCGTCCGAAAGAGTACTCAAACAGTTCAAGCCCTTTGTTTTGTAGCCATTGCGGCATTTCCAGCGTAAGGCTATGCCCTTCTTTTGCAAAACTTTCATCATGCCCTGACGGCCCAAAGACCGCCCTATTGTAATTTCTTTCCATATATCGCTCCGATTTTTATATATTTTGCTTATTATGCGGACAGCGTCATTTGTTTCCGCCCGCAATCGTCTTCAAAATTTGCCGAATTTGGGATTCATCCTTGTGCAGTTGTTCAACAAGCGCTTGCGGCGATTCAAATCTGCGCACATCTCGCGTACGCTCGTACACTTCAAGTAGCGCGTCCTTCCCGTACAGATCGCCGTTAAAGTCAAATATATAGGTTTCCACAGTCTGTTCACTGTCGCCAAACGTAGGCTTATCGCCGATGTTGGTCATTCCGCCGTAGGTTTTGCCGTCAACGGTGATCGTGGTCGCGTAGATGCCGTCGCGCGGCGGCAGTTTGTTGCGGCTCATGTCGATATTGGCTGTGGGATATCCGAGTTTTGCGCCGACTCTCCTGTTTGAAACTATTCTTCCCTTGATCATATACGGTGCGCCTAGCAAAGCGTTCAGCAATTGCATATTTCCGCATTTCACCAGTGCCTTGAGTTGCGAAGTCGAAATTTTTTGTCCGTCCGCACGCTCATACGGCATGACGTTGAGTTTTATTCCTCGCTCCGAACACAGTAGTGAAAGCAGCGCCACTCCCCCCGCGCCGCCTGCTCCAAATGTATAATCCTGCCCGACAAATATCGATTTGACGTTAAAATGTTCGATTAGATATTCAAAAAACTCTTCCGCTGGCAGCTTTTTAAACTCCTCGTCAAACTGCGCGGCGATCAGCACATCCAGCCCCATGCGTTCAAGCGCGACGGCTCTTTCCTCAAACGTGTATATCTGCCTTTCCTGTCCCAGGCTTGCGCCTATATCGTTTTTGAAGGTGAGCAGAGCGCTCTTTGCGCAAATCTCCCTCGCCTCGGCCTGCGCGGCGCGGACAAGCGCGCGGTGTCCCAGATGTATGCAGTCAAAAAAGCCAAGCGCCACCGCGATCGGCTCATTAAAATGCGCATTGAAGTCCACGGTTTTCATAAGCGTATCCTCAGCTTCAGCATATTGTTTTCTACATCCCCTATCGCCGCAGTAACGCCGTCCCTCGTAACTCTGTATATGCCGTCCTCCGCACAGATTTGCGTTTTAACTCCGTTAAATGCGGCGACCGCGGCGCTCTCGTCAAGTCGGATCGCGGGCATATCTCCAAGCGCGTACTCTATTGGAAGCACATATTTGAGCGGATCGGTTGCAAATTTTTCAAACGTCACGGAGTCGTACAATTCAAACGGACCGCTCGCCGTGCGCACAAGCGACGTCATATATCCCACAGTGCCCATCTCCCGCGCCATATCCCGCGCGATAGCCCTGATATAGGTGCCGCTTGAACACACTATCTCAAACCTATATTCGTTATGTCCCAGATCGTCGCGCCGCGTAGGCTCAATAGAATATACAGTGACTTTTTTTGGTGAAAGTTCTGCAGTTCCGCCCTCTCTCGCTATGTCGTAAGCGCGTTTTCCGCCCACCGATTTTGCGGAATATTGAGGCGGAGTCTGCCAAATTTCGCCCGTTTGCGATTCTATCGCCCGCGCGATCGACTCGTCGCTTATATCAATGTCGCATGTTTCTATGATTTGTCCGTCGCGATCCAGGGTATCCGTTGTTTCGCCGAATTTGAAAGTGGCAATATAGGTTTTTTGTTTATTCAACAGCAGATCAAACAGTTTCGTCGCGCTGCCGACTGCAACAGGCAACACGCCCGTAGCAAGCGGATCCAACGTGCCGAGATGCCCCACCTTAAGTTTTTTGTCGCCGCAAGCGCATTTCAACGCGCCTCTGACTTTGACGACTACGTCGTTTGAGGTCATTCCCGACGGTTTGTTGATATTGATAAACCCTCTCATGATCTTTGCCACGATCTCCTCATATCAAAAACAGGCGCGACAAGCGCCCGTTTGTCACAGTCTGTCCTTTGCGAGTCTGACGATATTTTCGATGATATCCTCGACATAGCCGTTGACTCTGCATCCTGCCGCGTTGACGTGCCCGCCTCCGCCGTAGTAGCTTGCGATCTCCGCGGCGTTGAATGGCGATTTTGAGCGCACGCTCAGCTTGTAGTGGTGAGGACCGACCTCGGACAGCGCAAACGCCACTTTCACGGTATCTATGTTGATCAACTCGTTGATGATGCCTTCCGTGCGGTCGATCTCCGTGCCTGTCGCCTCGAAGTCGCTCTTGTCAAACACCATCACCGCGATTTTGTCGTCCTCAAAAAATTTCGCTTTTGCAAGCGCGCGTATCTTGAGCGCAAATTGCCGCTTATCGGTAGATCTGAACACTTTGTAGATTATATCCGACGCGTCTATGCCGTACGACATGAGTTCCGCGGCGATATTATGCGTCTTTGCGCTGACGCTTGAAAATGCGAAGCATCCACTGTCCGTGACAATTGCGCCAAACAGCAGTTCGGCGGTTTCCTTGCTCAACGCTTTAAGTTCCTTCACCACCAAAAAAACTATCTCCGCGCACGCCGAAGCCTCGCTGTCCACAAGGCAAACGTCCGCAAAGCGCTGAAACGATGCATGGTGGTCTATGGCGACCTGTTTTCGCGCCGACAGATAGCTTTTCACACATTGCCCCAGCCTGTCCAGCGAGGAGCAATCCACGCTTATTGCGAGGTCATGAACGACTTTCGACGGCAGTTCAAACTTGTCCCAGCCGTACAGACAATCAAATTTTTGAGGGATCGGCGTATCACAAAACAAACTCACCTTTTTTCCCGCCTTTTCAAGCGCCAGCGCAAGCGCCAGCGTGCTGCCCAGCGTATCTCCGTCGGGATTGGTGTGAGCGTACAGCGCAATTGTCTGCGCCTTAAGCGCCAATTTAACGATTTCGCCGACATTCCCTGTCATTTGTCGTCCTCACTGTACGGGCTTTCTTTGTGCATTTTGTCAATAAGTTCCTCGATCTTCACGCTGTAGTCCACCGAGTCGTCCAGCAGGAATTTCAATTCCGGCACAAGGCGTATGTTCACCTCGTCCTTAAGCCGCGCTCTGATGAAAGCGGCGCTACGGCACACGGTGTGCAGCGCTTCTGTGCGTTCCTCTTCCGACTGCGAGTAAACGCTCAGGTACACTTTTGCGTACTTTAGGTCGGGCGTCGTGTAAACTTTGGTGACTCCCACCATTGCCTTGCCCATGCGCGGGTCTTTGATCTCTTCGGCAATGATGTGGGAGATCTGTTTTTTCAGTTCGGAGTTCACTCTCTCCATCTTAATTTTCATTTATCTGCTCCATAGTATAACTTTCGATTATATCGCCCACTTTCAGATCCTGGAAGTTCTTGAGGGTTATGCCGCACTCGTATCCGCGCGCCATTTCCTTGACCGCTTCCTTGCCGTGTTGCAACGATGCGATCTCGCCGTTGTACACAACGGTGCCCTCTCTGACGAGTCTTGCTTTTGAATTTCTGAACACTTTGCCGTCCGTGACGTAGCAACCGGCGACATAGCCGACTCCCGTGATCTTGTACACCATGCGGATCTCAGCGTTTCCGAGATTTGTTTCGCGGAATTTCGGCTCAAGCAGACCTTTGACCGCCTTTGACACATCCTCGATCGCGTCGTAAATGATGTCGTAAAAGCGGATGTCGATCTTTTTCTGCGCCGCCAGCGCCTTTGCGTTCACATCCGGTCGCACGTTGAAGCCGATGATGATCGCGCCCGCGGTTTCCGCAAGCAACACGTCGCTTTCCTTGACCGCGCCGACCGCGCTGTGGATTATGTCTATAGACACCTCGTCGTTTCCGAGTTTTTCAAGCGACTGCTTGACCGCCTCCACCGATCCCTGAACGTCCGCCTTGATGATGAGTTTGACGGATTTGAGTTCGCCCTTCGAGATCTTGTCAAAGAGGTCGTTGAGCGACACGGCGTTATTTTTGGCTTGCTGTTCGGCAAGTTTGAGTCTGCGTTCCTCTGCGAGTTGTTTTGCAAATCGCTCGTCGGGCACAACGTCTATGCGATCGCCCGCTTCGGGAACGTCGTTCCACCCTGTGACCGACACGGGAGTGGACGGCCCTGCGGTTTTGACCTTTTTGCCGTTGAAGTCCTGCATCATGCGGATCTTGCCTGTGCACACGCCCGCGACAACGTTATCGCCGACGTGCAGCGTCCCCGTCTGCACCAAGATAGTCGCCACTTTGCCGAGGCCTTTGTCGAGTTTTGCCTCGATGATCGTGCCTCTTGCGCTCCTGTTGGGATTTGCCCTGAGTTCCTCGACCTCTGCGCGAACGAGGATCTGTTCAAGCAGTTCCTCAACGCCCATACCCGTCTTTGCGGACACCTTGACGACGGGAGTTTCGCCTCCCCAGTCTTCGGGAGTTATGCCGTGTTCGGTGAGTTGTTGCAGCGCGTGATCGGGATTTGCGCCCGCTTTGTCCATCTTGTTCAGCGCGACGATGATGGGCACCCCCGCCTGTTTTGCGTGATTGATTGCCTCTATGGTCTGCGGCATGATGCCGTCGTCCGCGGCAATGACAAGTATCGCGATATCCGTGACTTGAGCGCCCCTTGCACGCATTGACGTGAACGCCTCGTGGCCGGGAGTATCCAAAAACGTGATCGTTTTACCCTTAAGTTTGACGGTATACGCGCCGATATGCTGCGTGATCCCGCCCGCTTCACCTCCTGTGACGTTGGATTTGCGGATGTAGTCAAGCAGCGAAGTCTTTCCGTGGTCGACGTGACCCATGATCGTGATCACCGGCGGGCGCTCGACAAGGTTTTCGAGGTCCTCCACTTCGTCCACTTCGAGTTGCGCGGACAGCGTTTCTTCCATAGTCACGTCGGGTTTGAACTCCAGCGTAATTCCAAATTCCGCCGATATGAGTTCCGCAGTTGCGTAGTCGATGCTGTCGTTGATGGTTTTCATCTCGCCGATATCAAACAGCTTTCTCACGATATCCGTCGCGGATTTGCCTATCTTTTCGCTCAGCGTCTTGATCGGCACGGGATCAACGGTAATGACGGCGTGATCGATCGCAACGACGGTCTTTCCGCCGCTGTTTTTCTGTTTGGAGCCGGAGCCCGACTTGTACATTCTCACGACTTCCTCACCGTTCTCGTCGTATGACACCACTCTGTCGTCGTCGATTATGCCTCTTTTGATCAGAGTATATCTGCTTGCGGAGTTGCGGTCGTCAAACTTGCCGCCGGAATTTTGATTGCCGGAGGATTGCTTTTGTTTGCCGCCCTTTCCGCCCTTTTGAGGCATAGGCTGAGGCATATTTGAAAGATTTGGAGTTCCGCTAGGTCTGCGTGCGCCTTGAGGACCGCCTTGAGGTCTTTGCCCCTGCGGTCTTGGTGCGCCTCCGCGGAATTCCTGCGACGGATTGCCAAACACTCTCGTCTTTTCGCCCGACCTCTTCGGCTGTTCGGGTTTCTTCGCAGGCTCGGGAGTATACACTCTGCGTATCTTTCCGTCCGCGCCGATCTCAGGCTTCTTTTCAGGCTGAGTTTCCGGCTGTTTTGCGGGCTGTTGAGGCTTCTTTTGAGCCTCCTGTTTTTGTGGTTTTTGAGCCTGTTTTTCCGCGGGCTGAGTTTTCCCGGCTGTTTCCTTTTCGTCGGTGCGCTGCGGCTCGGCGGCTTTTGGCTGTTTGGGAGCGTCCGTTGCTTTCTTTTCCTCGGCTTGCTCCTTTTGCGCTGCCGCTAGTCTGGCTTCTTCCTCCTCCTTCTTCAGTTGTTCGATCCGCTCCGCCTCGGCAATAGCTTCTTTTTTTGACTTTATTGTCGCGATCAACGCCATCGCGCGGGATTTTGTACGCGCAAGTTCTGCCGTCATATCCGGCAGTTTGGTGTTTTTGAATTCAAACAGTCTTCTGATTTCCGCATTTGGTTCTTTTTTGGTATCTGGCATCAATTTCACCTCACTAATGCTGAGATCGCGTTTGCCAAGTCGTCGTTGACAATGCCGACGGCGTTGACGCCCGCGCGATGAAGGGCGCTTGCAAGCCCCTCGATTTCCACAATTTTGCAACGATCGCCGAGCCGTCTTTTCAGTCGCTCCGCGTATTTTTTCGGAGCGGACAGATCGATGATCACAAGTTTTGCCTTACTTTTATTTTCCACGATAATATCTTCGCCGTACAACACGCTTCCCGCGCGTTGAGCAAGCCCGATATACGAGGCAATTTTGTCAGTCATTCCACTCCTCTGCCAGCTCATCAACGCCCGCTTCCTTCAGCAAGGCGTACAGCGCTTTCTTTTTTTTGAGTTTTGCAATGCACTCCCGCTTTTTGTGCAGATATATTCCGCGGCCTTCCGATTTCCCGTCGCTGTCCAAAGTTACGGCGCCGTCCTTACGCTTGTTGAAGCGTAGCAATTCATGCTTGTCCGCGCGTTCTCTGCACGCTATGCACATGCGGGTGTTTTTCTTATATCTCGCCATCGTCGTCCACGTCGTCCGCGTAGTCAATATCGGGCAGATCTATCGCAAATTCGGAGTTTGGTCTTACGTCTATCTTCCAGCCCGTCAGTTTTGCCGCAAGACGCGCGTTCTGACCGTTTCTGCCGATCGCCAGGCTGAGTTTTTCGTCCGGAACGGCAACTCTGGCGGTCTTTTCCTCCTCCTTGATCGTGACCTGCACGACGGGCGCGGGCGACAATGCGCTCTTGATATACAGGAATATGTCGTCAAAGTACGGCACAACGTCCACTTTTTCGTATCCGCCGAGTTCCGCGATGATGGCGTTGATCCTCACGCCCTTGTTGCCTATGCAGCTGCCCACCGCGTCCACGTTGGGGTCGTCGCTCTTGACGGAGATCTTGGTGCGGAATCCCGCCTCTCTCACAACGTTGACGATCTTCACAAGGCCCGCCTTGATCTCCGGGACTTCCATCTCCAGCAAGCGACGCACAAAGCCGGGCGACGTTCTCGACACCACCACCTGAGCGCCGTGATCGCCGCTGCGGATCTTCTTGATGAAAACCTTGATCACATCGCCCACGTTGTAGGTTTCGTTGGGCATTTGGTCGGATTGCATCATGATGCCTTCCATTTGAGTGCCCGTGATCTCAACAAACACGTTGTTTGCCTCTTTGCGCCTCACGATCGCGGTCAGGATCTCGCCTGTGCGCTCGCTCATCTCGTTGAGGATCATATCGCGCTTGATGTCGCCTATGCGCTGCAAAATGACCTGCCTTGCTGTTTGCGTGGCGATACGAGAGAAATTCTTTGGCGTGATGTCCTCGATGATCACGTCACCAAGTTGCTTTGACGGATCGATATCCTGCGCGTCCTCAAGCGAGATCTGCGTTTCCTCGTCCTCAACTTCTTCCACGACGAGCCTGTGCGAAAAGACTCTGATGGTGTTCTTTTCCTCATTAAGGCGCACTTTGATCTGCGCGGGAAAGCCCTCTTCCTTTTTGAAAGCGGACGCAAGTCCTGCCTCGACCGCTTCGATGATCTGTTCCTTCGGAATTCGGGATTCCTTCTCCAAAGCGTCAAGCACTTGGAAGAATTCTTTGTTTACCATGCCTGTATCCTCCTAAAACCTTATGTACGGTTGTACTTTGGTTATATATTTTCTTTCAAAAACTTTGTCGGCGTTTTTGACTGTCAGCGTGACGCGGTCCGAGTCGTATGCTTTCAGGATCCCGCGTTGCTTCTTGCCTTCGCCGTCCTTAAATTCTATCTCCGTGTCC
This sequence comes from uncultured Clostridia bacterium, assembly GCA_947624885.1. Lineage (GTDB taxonomy): Bacteria > Bacillota > Clostridia > Christensenellales > CAG-917 > CAG-475. The sequence goes on along the minus strand of CANQMD010000025.1, from coordinate 5,593 downwards.
AGCGCGCGTCTGAAGTCGTCGTCCGTGACGATAGGTCTGTCAAGCCCCATCGACGACACTTTCAGCACATATGCCCCGTCAAACAACTCCTCGATCGAGTCCAGCGCCGCCGAAATCGCGTTGTGGGCCTCCTCGCAAAGGTTGAGGTCAACTCCTCCCTTGCGCCAAATCAGCGCCTCCACCGTAAACGAGCCGTACTCGCTGTAAAACTTTGTTTCAACAAGTTCCACGCCGTCAAGCCCACCTATCGCCTCGCCTATCGCATCAACGACTTTCCGCTTGCTTTCCTCGTCGATCCCTTTCATACCGCCTCCGCGCCGCCTTCTAAAACAAAGAGTGAGCGTCGGCTCACTCAAAGTTGTCAAACTTATCGTATTTATAATATATCATACAAAAACATTCATTGCAAGCGATTACACAAAAATAATATCGCGATTTTCAAATATTTTGCTCCTTCTCGCCTCATCTCTCCGCTCAAAAGCGCAAATTTTGTCAAACTTTACGCGCTGTCGCAAACGGATCGAGGTTTTTCCTCGCGACGAGGCATTGCCTCCCCAAGCTATTTTGGGCTCGCAGCAGTCTTGCAAACTCCCATGCCAAGGCCGTGTATGTTATGATTCAATCCCATTATTTACGACGCTATGGTCGTTTAGGATGATATTTTCAACGCCTCTTTTGCAATCTGCGACGCAAAATTTCCCTGAATAGTTCGTATGTCGCCTCAACGTCGCTCAGCGCCCTATGCGCTTGGCTGTGCGTATATCCAAATTCCTTTGCGAGGCTTTCCAGCGAGTACCCTCCCTTCTTTTCGGGGATATACTGCCTTGCGAGTTGCAACGTATCCTCCACGTCGTTGTCAAAGTAGTACCCTTTTTCCGCGCCTATTCTGCGCACGATGGGCACGTCGAAACCCGCGGCGTTATGCCCCACAAGCGTCGCCTCCGCCGTAAACTTGTAAAAATCCGGCAAAACTTTGTCGATAGACGGCGCAAACGCCACCAGATCGTCGGTGATATGGTTGACTTTTGACGCACCCTCCGGGATATGTCCGCTCGGCTTTACCAGTGTTGAAAACGCGGTTATTTCGCCCTTTTCTATCCTCAACGCGCCAATTTCGATGATCTCCGTCGTAGGCACGTCCGTCGAGGTGGTTTCAAGGTCGAACACCACAAACGCTTTATCCGCCATATACTCGTCCACAGTGGCCATTCCGTCGTCCAAAAACCCCTGTTCTCTCACGGTTTTGTATGGCGTTGGGCGCACGCATTCATATCTTTCGGGTATGGGTTTGCGCTCCATGGCGTGTATGCTGTCGTACACTATTTCGCAGGAGAAGATCGCGTTTACGGTGTAGTTGAACATTCCCGAAAAGTTTGAAGTCGCCACTTTTCCAATGCACGTCACTTCCGTCCCGTCCCTCAATTTTTCCTCAAGTTTATCCGCTTCTTCGGCTTTCGGGAAGCACACGGTTTCCATCTTTCCCGTCGTGTCGTCAATAAAAAATGACAAAAGCGGCAGTTCTTCTGGCCCCGATTTTTTGTCGTTTGGGTCATAGCGTTTGTTTTTGAACTTTCTTCTCGTCAGTCCGGAAACTTTGCCGCACAGCACGATGTTTTCGCCCGCGGATTTTATATCTATGATATAATTCGGCATTTGATTGATATTTTCGATCTTACTTCTCGCGTACAGTTTTTCGCCGAGTTTGATCTCCACCAGCCTCAGCGACGCTCCCGATTGCACCGTCGTCGATTTGAAATATTCCTCTTCGGCGTTCTTATCAAGTTCGCACTCCACTGTCGACACGTCGATTCTCTGCATAAAAGCACGCTCCAACGCCGATTTCAGCCCTTCGAGCAAATTCCCTGTGTTGAGCATCTTGCATATCGCCGCGTCAAATCGCAGTTCGATCTTGATGATATCGTCGCTTGTTGTGATGATCAGATTAGACGGATTCAGCCTTTTGAACAGCATGGAGTTGTTCGCATTGAAAAATTCCAGCGTCTTATTTCTCACCACAGCGTCGTCAGCGTATGTTTTTATGTACTGCACAGAGGTTTTCAGACCGCCGAAAAGTCCCGCCACGGCGCTTTCAACCCTTTTTTGCGCTTCGGGATCGTCCATAAAACTCTTATAATCGAACGCGCTTATCAAAAATCTGACCGTAAGTTGCGCAGTCGCTTTGTAGTATGTAGCGCCGCAAAATTTCAGCATTCCGAATTCGCCGTTCGTAACGCGAGTAAATTCCTCAACAAATTTGCAAGTTTCCATATGTTTCACCCACACATTCCCATAAGTTTTCTATTTTATCGCATTTTTTAGAATACTTTATTCTTCAATTTTCTTCTGCAACAGTTTTTTGAACTCCTCAAACAGATATTTGTTGTCCACGGTTGTCAATATCTCCCCGTTCAAAAGCAGCGTAGACTTTTCCTTGCCTCCCGCGATCCCTATGTCGCTTCCTTTGCCCTCTCCTATTCCGTTGAGCGGGCACCCCAGCACGGATATTCTGAGCGGTTTACGCACGTTCGCAGTCATTTTTTCTATCTTGTTTGCCAACCCCTCAACGTCTATCTGAGTTCTCGCGCAAGTCGGACACGCCACCACGTCCGCTCCCTCTCTCAGTCCCAGCGCCTGCAATATCTTTCTTCCTGCGAGCGCCTCTTCCGTCACATCGGTCGACAGCGACACTCTTATGGTATCGCCCACGCCGTTTTCAAGCAGCGTTCCAATGCCTATGGCGCTCTTGATCAATCCGCTTCTCAGCGTTCCCGCCTCGGTCACGCCTATGTGTAGCGGGTAGTCGCACACTTTTGCAAGTTTCAAATTGGCTTCTATGTTCTTTTGCACGTCGCTATGCTTGATCGCCACCACAATATCGCTCATGCCGTAGCGTTCAAACACGTTTGCGCATTCCAACGCGCTCTCCACCAAAGCCTCGGTTTCTTCCATTCCCTCAAATTTTGCCGCCAGCGATCCGCCGTTGACCCCCACTCTCACGGGCACTCTCAGATCCTTCAGCATCGCGCTCAGATCCTCGATCTGCGCAAAATCCGTCATATTTCCGGGATTTATCCTCAGTTTTTTCGCTCCGTTTTCCAGCGCCAGCTTTGCAAGTTTGTAGCTGTAATGCACGTCGGCGATCAGCGGTATGCCCGCTCTTTTCGCGATCTCGCCAAACGCTTTTGCGGATGGCTCGTCCGGCACGGCGAGTCGTATTAGGTCGCACCCGTTCTCTTTCAGGCTTTTTATTTGCGCGAGGCACCCTTCCACGTCCGTAGTTTTCGCGTTCAGCATGGATTGCACGGTTATCGGCGCGTCGCCGCCTATCGCGATGTCGCCCACAAACACTTTTTTGGATTGTCGTCTGTTTTTCACGATCATATTATACACTGTCCTTTGCGACTTTTTTGTCGCGTTATGCCCTCACCAAGTGGAAAATATCCAAAAACACCGCCAACACCAGCAGCAGGATCAATCCCACGGTATGGATCACCGCCTCGATCTTTCGCGGCACAGGCTTACGGAATATTATTTCGATGAGCGTAAACAACATTCTGCTGCCGTCCAATGCCGGGAATGGAAGCAGATTCATGACGGCGAGGTTTGCCGATATGATCGCCACCACATACAAAAAGCTGTCAAATCCCGTCGCGGACACCTTTGCCATCACGCCTATCGTCGTTATTGTACCGCCCGCCGCTTCAACGCCAATCTTGCCCGTGATGAGCGCCCCCAGCGACGCGAGTATCTTGAACACTATGAAAAAGCTGAATCCAAACGACCTGCCAAGCGCAAGGAAAAACGGCAATTTTGCTCTTGCCACGCTCCTCGTGATGCCAAAACCGTAGCTGTAAAACCCGTCGGGATCCGCGGGATTTTCTCCCTTTCGCACCGTAGCGGAACTGCTTTCGACGATATCGCCGTCCTCATCGTATCTCACAACGGACAACGTGATCTCCGCGTTTGGATCTTCGGGCGCATATTTGTCAAGTTCGGTATAAGGCACGGGTGCGGGCAGAGCCTCTCCGTTTATCGCCGCGATGAGATCACCTTCTTCAAACGGCGAGTAATATCTCTTGCTTGCCGTCACGGTGACGCGTTTTCCGTTTCTCATCACCTTGAACTTTGCGCTGTCGCCAAGTTTTGCAAACGCTTTGTCAAGATCCTCCTGCAGCATGATATTGATCTGCCTGCCGTTGATATTGAGGATCACGTCGCCCTCCTGCAAAAAGCCCGCGCCGTCTGTTTCTATCCCGCTGTAGTGCGTCCCGACGATCGTGGGCAATATCTGCCCGTAAGCGGCAAAAAATATCGTTATGATAAATATTGCGGATATGAAGTTCATAAAAGCGCCCGCAAATTGCACTATCAGGCGTTTCCAAGCGGGTTGGTTGTTGAACGCGTCAGGGTCCTTGACGATATTTCCCTTCTCGTCCAGCACTCTCTGCCCGTTTTCGTCAAGCAACGCGCCCTCCTCGTCCTCGCCGTGGAACGCGCAAAACCCGCCGATGGGAAGCGGTCTGATCGAAAACAGTTCGCCCGTCTTTTTGCTTTTATGTTTGAATATTTTCGGTCCGAATCCGATCGCAAACTCGTCTATTTTGAAGCCCAGCAGCTTACCAGCCGTATAATGACCGAGCTCATGGACGACGATCATCGCCATGAGCGCGAGCAACGCTACGATCACGTAGCCTATATATTTGAACACCTCGGCGGCTGTAACTGCAAGAACAACTGACACTATCTGGCTCCTATGATACTATAAGTGTATTTCCTCGCGCTCTCGTCTATGCTGAGAACTTCGTCAAGTTCCACTTCTTTGCGAGAGGAAAATTTTGCCAGCACTTTTGCAAGCGCGGTGTGGATCTCTCCGAATTTTATCTTTCCTTTCAAAAATTCTTCCACCAACGCCTCGTCTGCCGCGGAAATTGCAATGCATGCCTCCTCGCCCGCCTTCGCCGCTTGCATCGCCAACTCAAGACAGGGGTATCTTTCAAAATCCGGTTTCGCAAAATGCAATTCGCCAACGTCCGCCAGCGACAGGGTCGGCACGCTGTTCACGCCGTGCGACGGGAAAAACAACGCGCTTTCTATCGCAAGCGCCATATTAGGCGTTGACAACAGCGCCTTTTGCGACCCGTCGGACAGTTCCACCAACGCGTGGATCACGCTTTCTCTGTGCATCAGCACCTTCACGCGATCTGCGTCCACGTCAAACAGCCTCATCGCCTCTATCACTTCCAAGCCCTTGTTGAAGAGCGTAGCGCTGTCCACCGTGATCTTTTTGCCCATGCTCCACACGGGATGCGCAAGCGCCTGTTCAGGCGTGACGCGGGCAAGCTGTTGGATGGGGATGTCCCTCAGCGCCCCGCCGCTTGCTGTGAGTATGAGGTTTTTGACCTCCGACTTATTTTCCCCTCTCAAGCACTCGAATATCGCGGAATGTTCGGTGTCCAGAGGCAAAATTTTACCGCCGTATTTCTTTTCAAGCGCTTTGAGATGTCTGCCCGCCGCGACGATTGTTTCCTTGTTTGCGATCGCAAGCGTAGCGCCCCTTTCAAGCGCGGCGCAAGCCGCCCACAGTCCCGCGATC